>JAVTWI010000341.1:0-4095 GCA_032229845.1 Rhabdaerophilum sp. | reverse complement strand
GCGGACGGCGCCATCGACATCGGGCGCGTCGATGAAGCCTTCATCTGCGGGTCCGAAGGCATGGTCGCGGACGCGAAGGCGACACTCGCCGAACTCGGCGTTCCGGCCGAGGCGATCCACACCGAACTCTTCACCCCCGCCGCGCCGCGCAAGGCGTTCCGGCCCCCGGAGGGCAAGGCGGCCGATGCCGTGCTGGCTCATGTGACCGTCACGCTCGACGGGCGCACCAACGCTTTCGACATGCTGGAGGGTGACGAAAACCTGATCGACGCCGCCGCCCGTGCCGGGCTCGACCTGCCGTATTCGTGCAAGGGCGGCATGTGCTGCACCTGCCGTTGCCGCGTCACCGAGGGCGCGGTCGACATGGCCGTGAACTACTCGCTCGAGAACTGGGAGACCGAGGCGGGTTTCGTGCTCGGCTGCCAGTCGCGCCCCACCACGGATAAGCTGGCGGTCGATTTCGACCAGATCTAGCATCCACCCGAGAAGTGGGAAGCGGTTTTCGGGGCAAGCGGTTAGCTAGGCGCGAATGCGCCGCCGAGCAGCCGCGCTAAGGGCGGTGCGAGGGATTGTCCGAACATGACCGAAGGTCATCCGTGAGGACGAAAAATCAAGCGATCTTGATCGCCGCCAGCGCCATCTGCGTCACGAGCGCGGAATACTCGGCCTCGCTCATCGCGCCGCCCTCGCGGAACCACATGTATTTCCAGTTGAGAATGCCGAACAGCGACATCGTGACCGGGCGCAGCTTCGCCAGCGGCATCTCCGGCCGCACCGCGCAGACGACGGCTGAAAGGCACGTCACAAGCCGGCGTTCGAGCGCCTTGAGTTCGTCCTTCTGCACCGCCGGCAGTTGCGCGAGGTGGTTGATCTGCACCTTGTGCTCGGCATCGGCGCCGCGATAGCAGGCGAAGATCGCATCGATCACCGCCGCAAGCCGCGTTTCCGGCGGCAGGGACGAATCGTCCGCTGCTTCAGCCGTCTCGACCAGATGGACGAGATGGTCGCGGATGATGGCGTAGAGCAGCGCATCCTTCGATGGATAGTAGTGATAGAACAGTGCCTTGGAGACGCCGAGCGCCTGCGCGATCTCGCTCATCGAGGTGCGGTCGTAGCCGGAGGCCGCGAATAGCTTCGCCGCCTCGCTCAGGATCGAGCCGCGCTTGTCCTCGTAATCCGCTGCTCTCGGCCGCGCCATCGCTCAGCCTTTCGGCCGCTGGTCGACGATCCGCTTCGCCTTGCCCTGCGACCGTTCGATCGCTTCGGGCGGGAGCACATTGACCCAGGCCGTGATGCCGATGCGGGCCTTGATGCTCTTCGCAAGCATCTTGGCGGCGGCGTTCGCCGCCTCGCCCGCGCCGGGCCGGGACTCGACCTTGATCTCCATCTCGTCCATGCGCCCCTCGCGCGTCAGCACGATCTGGTAATGCGCGGAAAGCGCCTCCAATCCCAGCAGCATCTCCTCGATCTGCGTCGGGAACACGTTGACGCCACGGATGATCATCATGTCGTCGGAGCGGCCGGTGACCTTCTCCATCCGCCGCATCGAGCGCGCCGAACCGGGCATGAGGCGCGTGAGATCGCGCGTGCGATAGCGGATGATCGGCATCGCTTCCTTCGTGAGCGATGTGAATACCAGTTCGCCGCGTTCGCCATCCGGCAGGACCTCGCCGGTTTCGGGATCAATGACCTCGGGGTAGAAGTGATCCTCCCAGATATGGAGGCCGTCCTTGGTCTCGACGCATTCGTTGGCGACGCCCGGCCCGATCACCTCCGAAAGCCCGTAGATATCGACCGCGTGCATGTCGAACGCCGCCTCGATCTCGGTGCGCATGGCGTTGGTCCAGGGTTCGGCGCCGAAGATACCGACCTTCAGCGAGGTCGCGCGCGGATCGAGCCCGCGCTTGTTGAACTCATCGAGGATCGCGAGGCAATAGCTTGGCGTCACCATGATGATATCGGGCTTGAAATCCTCGATCAGGCTCACCTGCCGCTCGGTCATGCCACCGGAGATGGGGATTACCGTACAGCCGAGCCGCTCGGCGCCGTAGTGCGCGCCGAGACCGCCGGTGAAGAGGCCGTAGCCATAGGCGATGTGGCAGGTCATGCCCGCGCGCCCGCCCGAGGCACGGATGGAGCGCGCCATCACCTCGGCCCACATGTCGATGTCGTTTTTCGTGTAGCCGACGACCGTGGGCTTGCCCGTGGTGCCGGAGGAGGCATGGATGCGCGCGAGCCGCTCGCGCGGCACCGCGAACAGCCCGAAGGGATAGTTGTCGCGCAGGTCCGCCTTGGCGGTGAAAGGAAACTTCGCGAGATCCGCGAGGGAGCGGCAATCGTCCGGATGGACGCCGGCGGCATCGAAGGCATTCCGGTAATGCGGCACGTTGGCGTAGGCGTGGCGCAGGGTGTGCTGGAGCCGCTTCAGTTGCAGCGCGGCGATTTCATCGCGGCTGGCGATCTCGATCGGATCGAGAGACGCGCGCGGCGGGGTAAGATCGAGCATGTCAGCCTCCCGGAAGCATCTGTCCGCCTCCGGTTTCCGGTTGGCGGAAGAAACGGATGCGAAAAACAACAAATCAGACGAGCGAACCGGGGATGGTCCGCGAATGGCCGCGGAACTCGGCGATGATGGCGCCGGCCTCGTCGCGCACCGTCACATCCGTGATGCCGGAGCGCTCGCCGCGCTGGCGCTCGACGGCCTCGGCGACAAGCCGTGCGCCGAGCTTGCCAGGCGCGATGTAACTCACCGAGCAATGCGCCGCGACCGTGCGCTGGCCATGGGAATTGCAGGCGAAGGCAAAAGCGCTGTCCGCCAACAGGAAGATGTAGCCGCCATGACAGGTGCCGTGACCGTTGGTCATGCTCTCGCGGATCGTCATCGCCATGACCGCCCGGCCAGGGCCGACCGAAACGCGCTCGATGCCGAGCGCCTGCGTCGCATTGTCCTCGGCCCACATCGCCTCGGCGCTGCGGCGGGCGATCTCGTCCTTGTCCATCCCGCCCATGTCAGCCTCTCCCCGTGAAATTCGGTGTACGCTTTTCCATGAAAGCGGCGACACCCTCGGCATAGTCGTCGGAATAGCCAAGGCGGCGCTGCTCGTCGCGCTCATGGTCAAGCTGGGCGTCGAGCGTGCCGGTCGCGGCCTTGTGGATCGCTGCCTTGATCGCCGCGAGCGCACCGGTGGGCTGCGTCGCGAGATGCGCGGCCAGTGCCTTGGCTTCGGTAAGAAGTGCCTCGTCGTCGAGGCATTTCCAGATCAGCCCCCAGCTTTCCGCCTTCTCGGCCGAGAGCGGTTCAGCCAGAAGCGCCAGGCCCTTGGCGCGCGCCTCGCCGATGAGGTGCGTCAACGTCCAGGTGCCGCCGGAATCCGGCAGCAGCCCGATCTTCGCGAAGGACTGGATGAACTTCGCGCTGCGCGCCGCCAGTACGATATCGCCGTGCAGCGCGAGGTTCGCGCCCGCCCCCGCCGCAACACCGTTGACCGCAACGACGACCGGTTTCGCCATCGCGCGCATCTTGCGGACATGCGGGTTGTAGCGCTTCTCGAGGCTCTCGCCGAGATCGTTGCGCGCGCCGGCGCCCGGCGCGACAGCCCGGTCCGAAAGGTCCTGCCCGGCACAGAAGCCGCGCCCGGCACCGGTGATCAGCACGGCCCGGCAGGCGGGATCGCCCGCCGCCGCGTCGAGCGCCTTGCCGAAGGCCTCGTGCATTTCGAGATTGAAGCTGTTGAGCCTGTCCGGCCGGTTGAGCGTGATGATCGTCACGCCCGCCTCGGCCTCGACCCGGATGGTATCGCTCATCGTTCCTCCCTGCCTCGCGCTCTTTTCGGGCGATCGCATTGTTGACAGGAGAGTTGCATTAGCTGACCGTTTGGTCAATTAATATCTCAACAAAAGAATGATGGAGGAAACGATGCAGCGTCTCGAGAGCTTCGTCGAAGGCCGATGGATCGCCGGCAAGGGTCATCCCACCGAAATCGCCAGCGCGATCACGGGCGAAACCATCGCGCTCGCCAATTCCGACGGGATCGACATGGCCTCCGCCCTCGCCTTCGCGCGCTCGAAGGGTGGGCCGGCGCTGCGCAAGCTGAC
>JAVTWI010000340.1:0-4124 GCA_032229845.1 Rhabdaerophilum sp. | reverse complement strand
CGACGTGCAGAGCTTCGTCGATTTTCTCGCGGCGACAGATGGCGTCGCGATTTCAGACATGGCCGTCGTCGCCCAATCCGTCGGCGCGGTGCTGATCTCGACCTGGGTGCACGATTACGCGCCGAAAATCCGGGCGATGGTGCTCGCC
Source organism: Rhabdaerophilum sp. (assembly GCA_032229845.1). Classification (GTDB taxonomy): domain Bacteria; phylum Pseudomonadota; class Alphaproteobacteria; order Rhizobiales; family Beijerinckiaceae; genus Rhabdaerophilum. The sequence goes on along the minus strand of JAVTWI010000340.1, from coordinate 3,976 downwards.
TCGCCGGCGTTCTCGGTGAAGCTCTACGTGCCCCTCGCACGCCCCGGCCTGAAGCTCATGCAGAAGCTCAGGGGGCATTTCTTCGTCAATTCCTATGTGAAGCCGCGCTTCCTGACGCATGACCCCGAGCGCCGGGCAAGCTATGCCGTCGACCCGCTCATCACCCGGCCGATCTCCGTCAACATCCTGCTCCAGCTCTATGACGCGGCCGAACGCGTGGTCGCCGACGCGCGCGCCATCACCGTGCCGACGCAACTCCTGATCTCGGGGGCCGATTTCGTCGTGCGGCATGCGCCACAGCACGAATTCTTCGTCAACCTCGGTTCGCGCATCAAGGACCGGCATGTGCTGCCGGGCTTCTTCCACGATACGCTCGGCGAGCGCGACCGGGCGCCGGCGCTCGCCGAAGTCCGGCGTTTCATCCATGAGCGGTTCGCCGAGCCGCTCCAGCAGCCGGACCTCAGCGAGGCCCATCTCGCCGGCTACACCCGCGACGAGGCGGACCGTCTCGCCTCGCCCCTGCCGGCGCTCTCGCCCAAGGGGCTGTGGTGGGCCGCCTATCGCGCGAACCTCAAGGTTGCGGGCCTTCTCTCGAAGGGCATCGCGCTCGGCAACCGCACAGGCTACGATTCCGGCTCCACCCTCGATTATGTCTATCGCGATACCGCCGACGGGCTCGGTCCCCTCGGCCGCATGATCGACCGCACCTACCTCGACGCCATCGGCTGGCGCGGCATCCGCCAGCGCAAGCGCCATCTCGAAGAACTGATCGGCGCGGCGCTCGACAGGCTGCATGCTGCGGGCGAGCCCGCGCACGTCATGGATATCGCCGCCGGCCACGGGCGCTATGTGCTCGATGCGCTGGCCGCCGCCAGCCAGCAGCCGCAATCCGTCCTCCTGCGGGACTACGCCGATCTCAACGTCGAGAGCGGCCGCAAGCTGATCACGGAGCGCAGTCTTGCGGACATCGCGCGTTTCGAAAAGGCCGATGCCTTCGACAGGGCCTCGATCGGCGCCGCACAGCCGGGGACAAACCTCGGCATCGTCTCGGGCCTGTATGAGCTTTTCGCGGACAACGGGATGGTGTCCCGGTCCCTCGCCGGGCTTGCCGATGCGATCCGACCGGGCGGTTATCTCATCTACACCAACCAGCCGTTTCATCCGCAGCTCGAAATGATCGCCCGCGCGCTGACATCGCACCGGCAGGGGCAGGCCTGGGTGATGCGCCGGCGCACGCAAGGAGAGATGGATCAACTCGTCGAGGCCGCCGGCTTCCGCAAGATCACGCAGCGCATCGACGAAGACGGTATCTTCACGGTTTCCCTGGCGGTGCGGGCATGACGATGGCGCTCATCGACACTCCCTCCGAGCGTCCGCTCGGCCGCGCGGCAGCTTATCTCGCCGGGCTCGGCGCATTCTTCTATCTCAGCTACGGCTTCACGAACTGGCTTGCCGGAACCCGGACCGACGTGTCGGCCGTCGTGTTCGACTGGGAGGGGCACGTGCCCTTCCTTGCCTGGACCATCGTCCCCTACTGGTCGACCAACCTGTTCTATGCTCTTTCACTGCTGTTCTCGCGGACGCGGGCCGAACTCGACGTGCACGCGAAAAGGCTTCTCACCGCGCAACTGGTGGCGGTCTTCTTCTTCATCGTCGCGCCACTGAAATTCTCGTGGCCCAAGCCGGAGACGGAGGGTTTCTTCGGCTTCATGTTCGAGGCGCTCGGCGCTTTCGACAAGCCGTTCAACCAGGCGCCGTCGCTCCATGTCGCGCTGACCGTCATCCTCGTCGCGCAGTTCGCGAAGCTGCTGCCGCGCCCGCTCTTTCCGCTGTTCGCGGCGTGGTCGGCGCTGGTGATCGCCTCGGTGATGACCACCTTCCAGCACCATTTCATCGACATTCCGACCGGCGCGCTGCTCGGGCTGGCCTGCGTCTGGCTGTGGCGTGACGATGGAACCCACGCCTTTGCCGGCTTCCGCTTCACGCAGGACCCCTCCCGGCGCAAGCTCGCCGCGATCTATCTCGCGGGATCGCTCGCACTCACCTTCCTCGCGATCCTTTTCGGCGGTGCAGTCTTGTGGCTCCTGTGGCCGGCGCTGTCCCTGTTCCTCGTCGCGGCGGCCTACGCCGCGCTCGGCCCCGCCGCCTTCATGAAGGACCGGAACGGCATGATGGGCTGGCCGGCGCGGATCCTCCTCGCGCCTTATCTGGCCGGCGCCTGGCTCAACTCCCGCCTCTGGACGCTGCGCGCGCCGAACCCGGTCGAGATCGCAGCGAACGTCCATCTCGGCCGGTTCCCCGATGCCGACGACGCGGCCGGGTTTCGCCAGATTATCGACCTGACGGCGGAGTTCACCGCGCCGGCAACCTCTGCCCGCTGGACCGCGCAGCCGATGCTGGACCTTGTGGCGCCGGACGCCAGATCGCTGCGCCGCGCCGCGCTGGCGATCGAGGTCGCGCAGGGACCGACCCCGATTCTCGTCTGCTGCGCGCTCGGCTACGGCCGTTCGGTTGCGGCGATCGTGGTCTGGCTGGTCCTTTCGCGCCGCGTGCAGACCCTCGCGGAGGCGCTGGCGCTCGTGAAGGCGCGCCGGCCCGGCATGCGGCTCGGCGACAGCCAGCTGCGCGCCATCGAAGCGGCGATCTCTCATGAATGATGCGGTCAGCCCTCCGCCGCAGGAAGCGACCATCGCCGCGGCCCTGCTCGAACAGGGGAGAATCGTTCATGCTGCCTCGCTGGCGCTGGCGCTCGCGGTCGTTGTTGTCGCCTCGCGCCACCCTGTCGGCGGACCGGGGGTCGTATTGGCCGTGTCCGGCGTGCTGTTCCTGATGGCCGAGAGCTATCTCGCGATCCGCGTCGGGTTCGATGCACGCCTGTTCGCAGCGCTTGGCGACGGCCGGCTCGATCTCGCCGCCCTCGACGCGGGATTGACGAAGTTCGGAATGCTCACGCCCGCGAAAGCCGGGCGCACGCTCGCACCGCGCTTCGAAGGCGCGATGCGCCTCTTCCGGTTCCAGACGATCTGCGCGATGCTTCTTGGCACTTGTTTGCTCGCGGAAATGGCCATGATGCTTCTCGCTCCCGGACTTTCCTGACATGGCTGCCAAGGCCAACTTGGCGCCAAAAGCGATTGTCGCGCGTGTTGTCGCCGGCCTCGTCGTCGGGTTCGCGCGTCTTGTAACCGCAGTCCGGCCGGAATGGCGCGGCTGCCTGCCCTCGCCGTCCGCCCGCGTCTATTTCGCCAATCACGCCAGCCATGGTGATTTCGTCCTGATCTGGACTGTCCTGCCGCAGGCGCTGCGCACGACGACGCGACCGGTCGCGGCACGCGACTACTGGGGCGGGACCGGCCTGCGCGCCTTCATCGGGCGGAACGTCTTCAACGCGGTGCTGATCGACCGCGTGCCCGATCCTCGGCAGCCGCACCCGATCGAACAACTCGGCGCGGCCCTGAAGGAGGGCTCTTCGCTGATCTTCTTTCCGGAAGGCACGCGGAATACGACGGGAGACATCCTGCTGCCCTTCAAGAGCGGCCTCTATCGTCTCGCGCAGGAAAACCCCGACGTCGAGTTGGTCCCGGTCTGGATCGACAACCTCTCGCGCGTGATGCCGAAGGGACATTTTCTCCCGGTGCCGCTTCTGTGCAGCGTGACATTCGGGACGCCGATCCGGCTCGCGGCGGAAGAAGGGAAGGACGCCTTCCTCGCCCGCGCGCGCACCGCCCTGCTGACCCTCGCACCCGGAGAGAACCCGCCGTGAGCGCCCAAACCGAATTCCTCTGGCTTTCGCTCGGCGTGGCTGGCGTTCTCGTCGTCGCGACCCTCATCGGCCAGATCCTCGCGAAACGGGCGGGGCCGGAGCCGGGAGCCGTCATCGTCAACCTCAACCAGCGCAGTCATGCCTGGTGGGTGATGGTGGGGTTGATCGCCGGCGCGTTCCTGTTCGGGAAGGCCGGCGTGATCCTCCTCTTCGCCT
>JAVTWI010000339.1:833-4132 GCA_032229845.1 Rhabdaerophilum sp. | reverse complement strand
GACGTCCCGACGCGCTGGCGGCTCACCTTGCCCGACCGTGCCCTAGACATCACCGTCGGCGCGCTCAACACTCAGGCCTGGATGGGCCTCAGCATCCCCTATTGGGAAGGTCCGGTGCGGGTGATCGGCACTCACCCCGGCAAGGGCTATCTCGAGATGACGGGCTACGAACCACGATGACCGTTGAACGACGCAATTCTCTAGGATTGTCGCTCACGGCGTTAATTCACCATGAGCGACATTGTTCGGCACTAGCGGTAGACGAGACCGCCGTCGATCAGCGGGGCCTGTCCCGTCATGTAGTCTGAATCGGGGCCCGCCAGGAACGAGACGAAGGCTGCGACATCCTCCGGAGTCTGGGCCCGGCCCAGGGCGATGCCTTCCACATACTTCTTGTAGGTCGAGCCCACTTCCGCGCCTGTGATCTCGGCGAAGCGCTTGTCGATCTCGACCCACATGTCGGTACCGACGATGCCGGGACAGTATGCGTTGACGGTAATCCCGTCGCTGGCGAGTTCCTTGGCTGCGGCCTGCGTCAGGCCCCTGACGGCAAACTTTGTCGCCGAGTAGACGCCCAACAGCTCGAAGCCATCATGCCCCGCGATTGAAGACGCGTTGATGATCTTCCCCTTCTGCTTTCGCTCCTTGAACTTCTTGGCCGCGGCCTGGATCCCCCACAGGACGCCTTCGACGTTGACCTTGAAGATTTTCTCCACTTCCTCCGGCGTCACATCCGCCAGGGCATTAACCTGCGAGATGCCGGCGTTGTTGACGATCACATCGAAGCCGCCGAGTTCCTTCTCCGCGTGATTGACCGCGGAGTAAACCTGATCCCGCTTCGTGACGTCGGCTTTGAACGTCGTCGCCTTCCGGCCGATCTTCCTTACTTCATCCGCAACGGCGTTCGTCTTCTCGTCCTTGACATCCACAAGTGCGATATCGGCCCCATCCCTGGCCAGCCTCAAGGCGATCGCGCGCCCGATTCCCTGGCCCGCGCCTGTTACGAGGACGATTTTCCCATCTATAGACATGAATAGCTCCTTGACTGTTGAATTTTCACAACGTCCACCCTGTATCTTGTGGCGCTCGGGATCGGGTCTGATCAGTAAATGTATGTGCGGACGCAAGCGCGGCAAGCCAAATCGAAGAAGTTGCGCGCATTCGCGCACCCTTGGGCCATAACAGGAGCGAAACAATGGAAGCGGCTGACACGTGATGCACAAACACGGCTCCGAAGCGCGGCGCATTCATTTCTGCGGGATCGCAACGAAGATACCGACAACCTTCCGCCAGTCATCTATTACAGAGACGAAAAGGCCTATCGCGTTGCGCTCAGGGCGACAGGAAATGGGAGCAGTTCCTGAAGACTCAAGCTATCCCCTTCTAAGTTTCCGCGACGGTTGCTCGCACCGGTCAATTCAATGCGGAGCGACCCTATCATCGCGGCATTCCATGTTGGATTCTCCGCGCTAGGAGCGGATTTCCCGGCGCGATTATCGTCGCACCGTCGCACCTAAGCTCTGATCTCGTGTCGAACCGGAAAACGTGAGCGGTGTCCTGATCCGGCCCTTGTCAAGGGCGAGCTAGCCGCGATGCCGGTAACGGACGCCCGCTCTGCGATCTCGCGAACTCGACGAGGTGTTCGCGGGCAATGTGATCGACCAGCGCCACGGGGGCTGATCACCGTCGGTTTCGGCCGCTACGGGCAACCAGGGCATTGATGAGATGCTCGCCGTTGACGACGTTATGGTTGTCCTGGAGGGACGTTGTCGATTTCGACGGACGCCGGCACGGTCACCGCCGGTCCGGGCGAGATTGTCTATATGCCCAAGGGCGAGTCGGTCACCATCCGCTCGCACGAGCGGGGGGCCATCACCGCCTACGTCACATATCCGCATTGACTGGAGGCGCGCGCCAATTAGCCACGCCCGAATGAACGTCGTCTTTGAGGGTAGCTGTCACGACCGTTGAAGGTCAGAAAAGAGGTGCAAGCGGTCATCCACCGCTCGGCCTACGGAATGCGCGTTTGGGTCATTGAGGTGAATTCGGCAGGGGTGAGTGCAATCCCGCAAACGTCGTTACCGGAAATCCCGCGTCTTCACCTTGATGCGATCAATGTGATCGTAGGGATCGACGACGTTTCGGCTCTTCGGCAGGCTCCGCGGATCGACGCCCGACGCGCCATAATAGGCTTGGTCACCGCACCCATGCGGCAAGGGAAATGGCGCCTCGCGATTTCCCACGCTGGCGAGTTCGCCAGAGAGGTCTGTTAGTTCGTGAGCCACGAGATGCACAACCTCGCCTTCCCGCTGAATGCGGCCGCGCACGCCCAGCATGGCTGACGAAAGAAGCACGCGCCTGAATTTCTCGAATATCTTGACCCAGACGACGACGTTTGCCGCGCCCGTCTCGTCCTCCATGGTGAGGAACATGACGCCTTTGGCCGAGCCCGGCCTTTGCCTGACCAGCACCAGGCCGGCTGCCTCAAGCCATCGTTTATCTCGCGCCTGCATGGCTTCCTGACAGGTCACGATGCGGCGTCGACGAAGATCGGCGCGCAGGAATGAGATCGGATGGCTGCGCAAGGTTAGCCCGACGTGACCATAATCCTCGACGACTTCGCGGCCGGCGGTCATCGGCCTGAGCGCCACGACAGGCTCGTGAATCTCCTGCACTGTTTCCTGTTCGCGGGACGTCGCTGCCGCAAACAGGGGCAAGGGTTCGTCGCGCAGCGCCTTGATCGCCCAGAGTGCATCACGGCGGGCGAGGTTGAGATCCGGCAGGAAAGCGTCGGCTTCGGCAAGCTGCACGAGCGAGGCCACCGGCACGCCGGCGCGGCGCCACAGATCGTCAACGGAGAGGAAGGGTTCATCGGCCCGCGCTGTGATGATCGTGGCCGCATCGTCATTGGCGAGACCCTTCACCATGCGAAGGCCGAGCCGGACAGCGAAGCGGTCTTCAACGTCGGTCGGCTCGAGCGTGCAATCCCAGCGGCTGGCATTGACGCAGACCGGCCGGACCTCGACGTCATGATCACGCGCATCGCGCACGATCTGCGCTGGCAGGTAAAAGCCCATCGGTTGCGAATTCAGCAGCGCTGCGCAGAAGACATCGGGATGCCAGCATTTCATCCAGGATGAGGCGTAAGCGATCAGCGCGAAGGAGGCGGCGTGGCTTTCGGGGAAGCCATAGCTGCCGAACCCTTCGAGTTGCGAGAAGGTCTTTTCGGCAAACTCCGGGGCATAGCCGTTGGCGATCATACCGTTGATCAGCTTGTCGCGGAACTTCGAGACGCCGCC
>JAVTWI010000339.1:0-823 GCA_032229845.1 Rhabdaerophilum sp. | reverse complement strand
TGGCGCGACGCAGCTGGTCGGCCTCGCCAGCGGAAAAGCCGGCGCAGACCATGGAGACCTGCATCGCCTGCTCCTGAAACAGCGGCACGCCGAGCGTCTTGCCGAGCACGCGCTCCAGCTCAGGCGTCGGAAACGTCACCTCCTCTTTCCCGTCGCGCCGGCGAAGATAGGGATGAACCATGTCTCCCTGAATCGGGCCGGGCCGAACGATCGCCACCTCGATGACCAGGTCGTAGAAGGTTCGGGGCTTCATGCGCGGCAGCATCGACATCTGCGCGCGGCTTTCGATCTGGAAAACGCCGAGCGTGTCGGCCTTCCTGATCATCGCGTAGGTGCGCGGATCCTCGGCTGGGATCGTCGCCAGGTCGAGGGCGACGCCCTTATGCTCGGACAGGAGATCGAATGACCGCTTCATGCAGGTGAGCATGCCCAGGGCCAAAACATCCACCTTCATGAATTTGAGCGCGTCGATGTCGTCCTTGTCCCTTTCCACGACCTGGCGATCCTTCATCGCCGCCGGTTCGATCGGCACCAGATCGTCGAGGCGATCATGCGTCAGGACAAAGCCGCCCGGATGCTGGGAAAGATGGCGCGGGGTGCCGGCAAGTTGCGCCGCCAATTCCAGGGTCAGGCGCAGCCGGCGATCGACGAGATTGAGATTGAGCTCTCGGGCCCGCTGCTCATCGACAGCCTCGCCATGGCCCCAGGTCTGCGAGGACAGAAGTTTGGTCATGTCCTCGGATAGGCCGAGCGCCTTGCCGACGTCGCGGACCGCACCCTTCGTGCGATAACGGATGACGGTGGAACACAGCGCTGCGTGGTC
>JAVTWI010000338.1:0-4149 GCA_032229845.1 Rhabdaerophilum sp. | reverse complement strand
CGGGGCGCTGGAAACAGTCGCGGACTCATGCCGCGAGCCTCAGGTAGTTGCCGCCGAGAATGCCCGGCAGCTCGGTCTTGTCGAAACCGACCGCTTCGAGCTCGCGAACCAGTTCGCCGAACTGTTCCGGCTGGAAGAACGCCCAGGGCGGCGCGGGGTAGCCGCGCGGCCAACGCCCCTTGGCCCGGTGGAAAAACCCGTAATCGCTCCCCTCGAGGAACATGAAATCCAGCCCGAGCCCGACGCGGTCGGCGCCGGCGATCGATGCGATATGGGCCGCATGCTGGGCGATGGCGCGCGGGATCGCCGCCTCTTCGGCCCCGAGAAACATGCCGACGCCGTTGACGCCGATATAGCCGCCTCGCCGCGCACAGGTGCGGATCTGCTCGTCGGTGATGTTGCGCTCGTGGTCGAACAGCGCGCGCGCGTTGGAATGCGAGAAGATCGGCGGTCGCCGGAGCGGCGCTTCCATCGCGTCGAACGAGGTCCGCTCGCCGCAATGGCTGAGGTCGACGATCATTCCGACCTCGTCCATGCGGCGGATCAGGTGCTGGCCCTGCCCGGAAAGACCGGCGTTGCGCGGCTCGTGGCAGCCATCGGCGAACACATTGGCCTCGTTGTAGGCAAGGATCGCACGGATGATCCCTGCCGCCCGGAAGGCATTCACGAGGTCCAGATTACCCGCGAAGGGCGTCGCGGATTGGAAGTGGAGGGAGACGGACAGTTTGCCGGCTTGCTTCGCCGCCCGAAGGGCCTCGGGCGTGTCGGCCGCTACAATCCAATCAGCGGCCGCGATTTCCCGTCGCAGCAATCCGAGCCGCGCGATGGCCTCGGCGGCGGTTTCGCTGCCGGCGGCGGCGGTCAGCGAGATATGGTCGCAGCCGTTGCGATGGAAGCGGCCGAGCTGTTCGACCAGGCTTGCGCCCGGCGGAATGAAGTAGTTGGCCCATGGCAGGAGCCCGTCGCAGACAATCGTATCCGCGAGCCAAGGGCGTTCTGCCCGCCAATTGACCTTATCTTGCACCGTTTTGTTCATGCTTGCAGCGCCCTTCTTACACGCTCGCCGACCAGTTCGAGGCGCGGCGCAGGTTCATTGGCATAGACGAAGCGAATGTACTGGGCGCCATGCGCGATTCCCCAGCCGGTCATGGCCGTGGCGCAGACGCCCTGCTCCAGCAGTCGCTCCGACATCGTCGCGCCGTTAATCCCGAAATCGCTCACGCGGAGCAACAGCGACCAGCCGCCGCCCGGTCGGCCGACGGGCAGGCCTTTCATCCCTTCGAGGAGCACATCGCGGCGAGCCTGAAGTTCCTCGACATAGGAGCCAAGAGTTTCTCCCGAGCGCTCAAGGGCGATCGCGACAGCATCCTGCGCGATGCCGACCGGCACCACGACATTGGCGAGCGACACCGCGATCAGATCGGGCATATAGGCCTCCGGCGCGACGACCCAGCCTACGCGCCAGCCGATCATCCGCAACTCCTTGGCCGAGGAGCCGACCGTGATCGTGCGTTCCGCCATCCCCGGCAACCCGGCGGGGTGAACGACCGGTCGGCCGTCGAACACCAAGCGCTCCATAGCCGTATCGAGGATGAGAAGAAGATCATGCTTCACGCAAAGCCCGGCGACCAGAGCCCAGTCTTCCCGGTCGAGGCAGCCGCCGCTCGGCATCGAGGGCGACATCAGCAACATGGCGGTGGTCTTCGGCCCGATGGCGGCTTCGAGCGCCGCACGGTCAAGGCGCCATTCCCCGCCGGGCGTGAAGACGAAGGGCACGAATTTCGGCACACCACCGGCCAGACGGACGCGGTTGATCAGCCCCGCATAGGTGGGATCGGTGACGATGACCTCGTCCCCGACTTCGACAGTTGCGAGCAGCACGTTGAGAATGCCGGAAAGCCCGCCTGCCGAGATGACGCAGTTGCGGGCGCCGGAATAGGGGACGCCCGCCAGCGCGGAAACATGCGCCGCGGCGACATCGCGCAGGCGCGATTGACCGACAAACGGCAGGTAGCTGTTGTCCTCGTCGCGGTGCGCGGCGCGTTCGGTGCGGCAGATGGCTTCAGGGTCGGGCGGGATATCGACGTCCAGATTCTCGAGCCGGAGAAAATCCCTGCCCGAAGCATCGGCAAGCGACCCCATGCGGTCGACGCCGATGCCGGCAATATGCGACAAGCGCGAAGGACGAGCGCGAACCATTGATCAAGCCTCAAATTATAGATTATCTATGAAATCATGATTGCTGTCGGAACACAAGACATGGAAGACAGATCGATCGCGAGCCGGATCGCGGCCGCCTTGGCGGCGCGGATCGTCGATGGGAGGCTGGCGCCGGGCACGCCCGTCCGGCAGGATCATGTCGCGTTGGAGTTTCGTGCGAGCCACGTGCCGGTACGCGAGGCTTTCCGCGTACTGGAAGGTCAGGGCCTGCTGGTGAGCGAGCCGCGACGCGGCGTACGCGTTGCGCCGCTTGATCCCTCGATCGTGCACGAAGTGACGCAGATGCGGGCAGTTCTCGAAGCGCTCGCCCTCCGGCACGCGATGCCGAACATGAACGTCGCCGCGCTGGAAGCGGCCGAGCAGGCGCTGCGGGATGGGGAGGCCAGCGGCGAAATCGCCGTCTGGGAACAGGCCAACCGTCGTTTTCACCGCGCGCTTCTCGCGCCCTGCGCGATGCCGCGTCTGCTCTTGCAGCTCGACGAGCTTCATCAGGTCAGTGCGCGCTTCCTGTTCGCGACCTGGCAGGGGTTGAGCTGGCGGCCGCGTTCGGATGAGGAGCACCGCGAAATCCTGCGGCTCGCGAGACTGGGCGATGCCGAAGCCGCCGCGGCCGCCCTGCAGAAACACGTCGCTGCCGCGGGAATCGCGTTGACCGAGCACCTCACGGCCCGCCAGAAAGCGGGTGCCTGAAGCCGGCTCGGCCCGCCTTCCGCTATCGCCCCGTCACCGGATAAGCCGGATCGGTGTACCCGTGCGTCGAGGAATGTCCCGGCGGGACGAGGGCGTCGACGAAGGCGTCGTCCTCCTTCGAAAACGGGATGGCAACCGCTTCGACATACTCCTGCCATTGGCCAAGGGTGCGTGGCCCGCCGATCACGCCGCTGACATACCGGTTCGCGAGCGCCCAGCGCAGAGCGAAGGCGGTGAGGCTCCGCCCCGAGGCTTCGGCGTGTGCCCGGATCTTGTCGGCGATGGCGATCGACTCGGGCCGGAACTCGGTTTCCATCATCCGCTTGTCGTTGGCGCCGGCGCGCGAGCCCTCGACCGCCCCGCCGCTATACTTGCCGGTGAGCACGCCGCGCGCGAGCGGCGAATAGACGACGACGCCGAGGCCGTAGGCCGCCGCACAGGGCACGATCTCGACCTCGATGCCGCGCGTGACCGCGCTGTAGGGCGGCTGGATCGCGACGGGCTGCGGAATGCCGAGGGAGCGGCACAATTCGCAGAGCTGGGCAATCCGCCATGCCGCGAAGTTCGAGAGCGCGAAGTAGCGGATCTTGCCGGCGCGGATGAGATCGGCCATCGCGAGCACGGTTTCCTCGAGCGGTGTCGTCCCATCGTCGCGATGAAGGTAGAAGACATCGATCCAGTCCGTGCCGAGCCGCTTCAGGCTCGCCTCCGCCGCGAGCGTGATCCAGCGCCGGGAGGCCCCGCCGCTGTTCGGATCGTCTCCGGTCTGGACGCCGCATTTCGTCGCGACGATCCAGCGCGCGCGGTCCGCCTTCACGAGGCGCCCGACGATCTCCTCGGATTTGCCCCCGGCATAGACATCGGCCGTATCGACCGCGTTGACGCCGTGCTCGCGCGCATGGGCGACGATGCGGCCGGCCTCGGCTTCGTCCGTCCGGTGCCCGAACATCATCGAGCCCAGCCAGAGAGGCGAGACCTTGAGGCCACTCCGGCCAAGCTGCACGGTCTTCATGGTGAAATCCTTTCGGGTTGAGTTCATATCTCTTTGCCGAGCGGCGAATCCGTCAGCTTGCGGTAGCCCGTCGGCGTGATGAGAAGCGTATCCTCGATGACGCCGGTGCCAAGGCCTTCGACGACCACCATCGGTTCGTAGGCCACTGTCATCCCCGGCTGGAGAACCGCGGACGATCCGGCAAAGAGTCCGCCCGGTGCCTCGAAAAGGTCCATGCCGATGCCGTG
>JAVTWI010000337.1:1727-4176 GCA_032229845.1 Rhabdaerophilum sp. | reverse complement strand
TGGCCCGGTCGATGAAGAGTTCGGTGCCGGTCAGCGCTTTAACGGCTTCCGGCGTCGAGAGATGGGCGAATTTGACGACGAGCATGTCGTCCTTGAGGAGCCGCCCGCCCTCGATCTCGTAGGCAGTGCCATCCGCGGAAAACAGCGTGCCGTAATCGGCAATCGCGAGCGGATCGCCCGCGAAGCTTTTCACCCGCGCCTCCCCGCGCACGCCATGCGGCGCACCGACAACCGCCATCACCACCCGCCGCTCGGGCGGCGGGCATACGGGCGGGGTTTTCGGCTTGCGGGGTTTTTTCAACGTCCGGCTCCATCCTTCATCGCCGTGCTTCCCTGCCCGACAGGGCTAGGAGCAAAGCGACGCCGAGCAGGGCGCTTGCGCCCGCTGCGAGAGAAGTGTCCCGCCGGGGCCCGCGTCAGTCCGAAAAGTGAAAACCGGCTTTCGGAAAAACTGACGCGAGAAAGTCACCTTCGGCGGGATCCATCCTTTACTCAGCCGCTTCGCCGGCCTTCTTGGCCTTGGCTTCGGCGCGCTCGGTCGCCTTGGTGCCGGGCTTGGCCTTCTCCGGGTTGTTGCGGGCCTCGCGCTTCACGACGCCTGCGGCATCGAGGAAGCGAGCGACGCGATCGGTCGGCTGCGCGCCCTTGGCCATCCAGGCCTTGGCCTTCTCGATGTCGAGCACGACGCGGCCGGCGTCGTCCTTGGCGAGCATCGGGTTATAGGTGCCGAGCTTCTCGAGGAAGCGGCCATCGCGCGGCGCGCGGGCATCCGCGACGACGATGCGATAGACGGGGCGCTTCTTGGCGCCGCCACGGGCGAGACGAATCTTGAGAGCCATGGGTTACTCCTGTGTTTGCTCTGTTCGATGGATGGGTTGAAAGGCGATTACTTCTTCTTGAACGGGTTGAAGCCCCCGAGACCCGGCAGGCCGCCAAGGCCCGGAAGCCTCGGTTTACCGAGGCCCGGAAGGCCGGGCGGCAGCTTTGCCCCGCCGGGACCGGAAATCTTTTCGAGCTGCTTCTGCGCTTCGGCGATCGCGTCGGGCGAAAGCGAGCCATCCGCGCCGGGTGGCGGCAGCTTCGAGATGTCGGGCATGCCGCCGCCCATCCCGAACATATTGGCAAGGCCCGCCATGGGGCCGCGTTTGCCGCCCTTGCCCACGGCCTTCATCATGTCGGCCATGCCGCGATGCATCTTGAGGAGCTTGTTGATCTCCTCGGCGCTCGTGCCGGAACCGGCGGCGATGCGCTTCTTGCGGGAGTTCTTGAGCATATCCGGGTTGGCGCGTTCGCCCGGCGTCATCGAATTGATGATCGCCACTTGCCGCGCGAGCATCTTGTCGTTGATGCCGGCATTGGCCATCTGGTCCTTGGCCTTGCCGATGCCGGGCAGCATGCCCATCAGCCCGCCGAGGCCGCCGAGCTTCTCCATCTGGCGGAGCTGGTCGCGCAGGTCGGAAAGGTCGAACTTGCCCTTCTTCATGCGCTCGGCCATCGCGAGCGCCTTGTCCTGATCGATGTTCGCCGCCGCCTTCTCGACGAGGCTGACGATATCGCCCATGCCGAGGATGCGGTTGGCGATGCGCGCGGGGTGGAAATCCTCCAGCGCGTCCATCTTCTCGCCCATGCCGATCAGCTTGATCGGCTTGCCGGTCACGGCGCGCATCGAGAGCGCCGCACCGCCGCGCCCGTCGCCGTCGACGCGGGTCAGCACGATACCGGTGATGCCGACGCGCCCGTCGAAGGCGCGGGCGGTGTTCACCGCGTCCTGACCGGTGAGGCTGTCCGCAACGAGCAGGCTCTCGTGCGGATTGATCGCCGCCTTGACGCGGACGACCTCTTCCATGAGTTCGTCGTCGAGGGTGACGCGGCCGGCGGTATCGTAGATCACGACATCGAAGCCGCCGAGACGGGCCGCCTCTTCGGCGCGCCTGGCGATCTGGACGGCGTTCTGGCCCGCGACGATCGGCAGAACCTCGATGCCGTTATCGCGACCGAGAACGGCAAGCTGCTCCATCGCGGCCGGGCGGCGCGTATCGAGCGAGGCCATCAGGACCTTCTTCCTGTCGCGGTTCTGGAGGCGCAGCGCGATCTTGGCGGTCGTGGTGGTCTTGCCGGAGCCCTGAAGGCCGACCATCAGGATGCCGACCGGCGGGGTGGCCTGAAGATTGATCGGATCGGCGTCCGAACCCAGCGTCGCGACGAGCTGGTCGTGGACGATCTTGACGACCATCTGGCCGGGCGTGACCGACTTGAGCACTTCCACGCCCACCGCGCGGGCGCGCACGCGCTCGGTGAATTCCCGGACGACATCGAGCGCGACGTCCGCCTCGAGCAGCGCGCGGCGGACCTCGCGCATCGCCTCGGCAACATCCGCCTCGCCCAGCGCACCGCGGCGCGTGAGCTTGTCGAGAATGCCGGACAGACGACCCGAAAGGCCTTCGAACAT
>JAVTWI010000337.1:0-1627 GCA_032229845.1 Rhabdaerophilum sp. | reverse complement strand
GGCGCGTGAGCTTGTCGAGAATGCCGGACAGACGACCCGAAAGGCCTTCGAACATTGTATTTCGTCTCCCGTTGGCCCTTTCGGGCCGAGTCCCTCGCCAAAGATCGTGCCGATCCTTGGCAGGGTGCGGGCTGGCTTACCCGCATGGCTCCAAACAGTTTCGCGCCCGGGCAAAAGCATCGGTGTGGCCGATGCGTCTTCCCAAGCAACAAAGCGCCCGGGGGCGCCACGCGCTGCCGGACGTTGACCTCCCGGAACGCATTCCGGGTCGGCGGATCAGGACTGATCTCACCTTTGGAAGCGCGCTCGATACAGCGAAAGGAGAGGGAGGTCAAGGAAAGGGCTTTACTCGGGCTCCGGCCCGTGGCTCCCTCGGCCTCGCAAGGAGCTTTCCATGACCCTCGAAACCTGGCTCGCCTTTTCCGCTGCCTCGATCGTGCTGTTGCTGATCCCCGGCCCGACGATCCTGCTCGTCATCTCCTATGCGCTCGGTCAGGGCTGGCGCGTGGCGCTGCCGATGGCGGCGGGGGTCGCGCTGGGCGACTTCACGGCGATGACGCTCTCGATGCTCGGTATCGGCGCGTTGCTGATGGCTTCGGCCACGATCTTCACGGTGTTGAAATGGATCGGCGCCGCCTACCTGATCTGGCTTGGCGTGAAGCTCTTCCGGGCAGGCGGCAGCTTCGAGACCAAGGCCCGGACGGAGGCGACCTCGCCGCTGAAGATGCTCGCCCATGCCTGGCTGATCACCGCGCTCAACCCGAAGAGCATCACCTTCTTCGTGGCCTTCCTGCCGCAGTTTCTCGATGCGAAGGCGCCATTCCTGCCGCAGATGGTGATCTTCGAAGCAACCTTCCTGACGCTCGCCTTCCTCAACGCCTTCGGCTATGCGCTCGTCGCCTCGAAGGCGCGCAACCTGTTCCGCTCCGAGCGGGCGATCCGGGCCTTCAACCGCACCGGCGGCACCCTGCTGATCGGTGCCGGCGTGATGACGGCGACGAGAACCTGATTACTTCAGGAACACGATGATCTTGAGTTTCATCGCCGGATCGTCGCTCTTTTCCGGCAGGGCGTCGTATTCCTCGAGGAACTTACCGGTCGAGACGAGGTTCTTGTCGTCGAGCCAGGCGGTCAGCGCCTCGTAGGCGGTGTCGATCTCGTCGTAGGCGCCTTCGTGGGTGAACACCACGGCGCGGCCCGAGGGCGAGGTCGTGGCGTCGAAATCCTTCTCGAATTTCGCATCGGCCGGCGGCGGCTCCTTGATCGGCAGCATCGCCTCGTAGGTGAATCCGAGATCGTCGCTGTCGACGAAATAGGTCATCGGCTGGCCGTCGCGGACAAGCCCCAGCCGCTTCGCCTCGCCGTCGAGCTGGGCAATGGCCTTGCGCAGGTTGTCGAAGCCGTTCTCCCAGGTCGTCTGCCCCTTGAGGCGCAGGACCGGGCGCGAGGCGATCTCGCGCATCTCGCCGGCCTCGGCGGGCTTCGCCGGTTCAGGAGGCTTGGCCGTCTCCGGGGGTTTGGCGGTTTCAGCCGGCTTCGGCGCTTCCGGCGCGGGGCTCGCCGGCGCCGCTGGGACGGCTGGTGGCGTGGCAGGCGGTGCAGGAGGCGGCGCGCTGCTCTGCGCCAG
>JAVTWI010000336.1:0-25748 GCA_032229845.1 Rhabdaerophilum sp. | reverse complement strand
GTCGATCTGCGTCGTCGGTGTGCCCTTGCCCGGGAAGAAGCTCTCGGCCGAGATGACCGAGTAGAGCTTGTCGTCGAGCTCGATGATGTTGCCCTTGCGGATGGAGGAGGCGATGACCCTGACCACGTTGAACCCCGGTTGTTCCTGCTTTAAAGCGGCGCTTTGAAATGAAATCCGAGGCGCTCCCATAAACGCTTGGCCCTCAAACGCCAAGCTGAAACATCGCCTCGGCGCGCCAACCCCAGGAACCGGAAACCCCTTGTCCGCCGCCACACCCTTCTGGAACCGCCATCGCCATGCCGCACGCCGGCCGGGCCTGATGACGCGCACGCGGCTGAAGGCGGCCACGCGCGGCTGGTTCGAGACCCGCGATTTCTGGGAGGTCGAAACCGGCATCCTGCAGATCTCGCCCGGCAACGAGACACATCTCCACGCGATGCGCGTGGACTGGACCGCCTTCGGCGAGGAAAGGCGCGCGGGCTATCTCCACACATCACCCGAATTCGCAATGAAGAAGCTCATCGCTGCGGGCGAGACACGCATCTTCCAGTTCGCGCCCGTGTTCAGGGCGCGGGAGGCCTCCCCTCTTCATGCCGGCGAGTTCACGATGCTGGAATGGTATCGCGCCGACGAGGACTACACCGCGCTGATGGAGGATTGTGCGGCCCTGCTCCGCCTTGCCTCCGAGATCGGCGGGCGACGCGAATTCCGGTTCCGGGACCGGGTTTGCGATGCCTTCGCAGCGCCGGAGCGGCTGAGTCTCGTGGATGCCTTTGCGCGCCATGCTGGCATCGACCTTGGTGCTGTCCTCGATGATCGTGCGGGCCTTGCGAGCGAGGCAGCACGCATCAATATCCGCGTCGCGCCTGATGACACCTGGACCGATATCTTTTCCCGCATTCTTTCGGAGAAGATCGAGCCCCATCTGGGCATGGGCCGCGCAACGATCCTCGACCGCTACCCGATTTCCGAAGCCGCGCTGGCCCGTCCCTGCCCGGACGATCCACGCTTCGCCGAGCGCTTCGAGCTTTATGTCTGTGGCATCGAGCTTGCCAATGCCTTCGGCGAACTCACCGACGCGAAGGAGCAACGCGCCCGCTTCGAGGCTGACATGGCCGAGAAAGAGCGGCTCTACGGCGAGCGCTACCCGCTCGACGAGGATTTTCTTGACGCGCTGGGCTACATGCCAGCCGCTTCCGGCATCGCGCTGGGGTTCGACCGGCTGGCGATGCTGGCGGCGGGGGTGGATCGCGTCGAGGATGTGATCTTCACGCCCTGGCCCTTTGACGGGGCCGCGCTGTGACCAGAGCGCTCATCACGCTCGACGCGCTCGCGGCCGAAGGGCTGATCGCCGATGCGCGCGATCCCGCGCTTGTCGCGGTCGCGGCGCGCTATGCCATCGCGGTTGCTCCGGCAATGCGGGAGCGGATCGCCGCGCCGGATGACCCGATCGCGCGGCAGTTCATACCCTCGCCCGCCGAGTTGACAACACGGCCCGAGGAAAGCCCGGACCCGATCGGCGATCATCCGCATTCGCCGGTGAAGGGACTGGTGCATCGTTACCCAGACCGGGTGCTCATCAAGATCACGCATACCTGCCCGGTCTATTGCCGGTTCTGCTTCCGGCGCGAGATGGTCGGCCCCAAGGGTGACGGCAACCTCAACGACGCGGAACTCGATGCCGTGTTCGCCTATATCGCCGCACATTCCGAAATCGTCGAGGTGATCTTCACCGGCGGCGATCCGCTGATGCTCTCGGCACGCCGCATCGCCGCTCTCGGCAAGCGGCTCGCGGCGATCTCGCATGTCCGCCTTGTCCGTTGGCACTCGCGCGTGCCGCTGGTCGCGCCGGAGCGGATCACCCCGGCGCTGGTTTCCGCGCTGCGCTTTCCCGGTAAGGCGAATTACGTCGCACTGCACGCCAACCATGCGCAGGAATTCACGGAAAAAGGCCGCACCGCGCTGGCCCGCCTTGCCGATGCCGGCATCGCACTGCTGGGACAGACGGTGCTGCTGCGCGGCGTCAACGACAGCCCTGAAGCGCTGATCGCGCTGTTCCGTGAGATGGCGGCGAACCGGGTGACGCCGGCCTATCTCCACCACCCCGACCTCGCACCGGGCACCGGCCATTTCCGGCTGACCATCGCGGAAGGACAGGCGATCCACGCCGCCCTGCGCGGCCGGCTCTCAGGCCACGCGATCCCGACCTACGTGCTCGACCTTCCGGGCGGCCACGGCAAGGTGCCGATCAATGGGAACTACTTGCGCGATCTGCCATCCGGCGAGGTCGAAATCCGCGATCCCGCCGGCATCTGGCATCGGTATCCCGGCTAGAGCGCTCAGCCGATGTGCGCGTCGATAATGGCGCGGAAATCACCCGCCAGTTCCTTGTTGGCGAGCCCGTAGGCGACGTTCGCCGCGAGGAAACCGAGCTTGGAACCGGTGTCATAGACCTTGCCGTCGAAGCGGACCGAATAGAACGAATCGGTCTTGGCGAGCGTCACCATGGAATCGGTCAGCTGGATTTCGCCACCTGCGCCACGTTCCTGCTTCGCGAGCAGATCGAAGATCGCCGGCTGGAGGATATAGCGGCCGGAAATCGCGAGGTTGGAGGGCGCGGTACCTTTCGCCGGCTTCTCGACCATCCGCGCGATCGGCGCGACCTTGTCCTTCGAGCCGGAGATATCGACGATGCCGTATTGGTGCGTCTCCTCCTCGGCGACGGGATAGACGCCGATGTGGTTGCCGCCCTTCTCGTTATAGGCCTCCATCATCTCCGCGAGGCAAGGCTTCGCGCCGAGGTGGAGCATATCCGGCAGCAGCAGCGCGAACGGCTCGTCGCCGATGATGTCGCGCGCGCACCAGACCGCGTGGCCGAGGCCGAGCGGCACCTGCTGGCGGGTGAAGCTGGTCGCGCCGGCCGCCGGCGTATCGGCTTCGAGGATCGCGAGTTCCTTTTCCTTGCCGCGCCCCTTGAGGGTGGCTTCCAGCTCGAACTGACGGTCGAAGTGGTCCTCGATCACGTGCTTGTTGCGTCCCGTGATGAAGACGAAATGCTCGATTCCCGCCGCGCGCGCCTCATCCACCACGTGCTGGATAACGGGCCGGTCGACAACCGTCAGCATCTCCTTGGGAATGGCCCGCGTGGCGGGAAGAAACCGCGTTCCCAGACCCGCGACGGGAAAGACGGCCTTGCGAATGCGCTTCATGAGCGAAAACCCTTTGTCGATGTCCATCGAAAGATGGCCGGCAGCCGAAAGATGGCCGGCAGCATTGTGCCGTGTCGGCGAGCTATATCGCGGAAACCAGCTTGCTCATTCATGAACAACCCGCCGCCAGCCACAATAAATTCGGCGGTCTTGCTGAAAAAAGTCAGACTATTCCTCGCGCATTGTCCGCCGCAAGGCGTCGCTCAGCGGCTTGAGGAAATAGCTGGCGGCCGACCGCTCGCCGGTCTGCACGAAAACCTCGGCCGGCATGCCAGGACCGACCGTCAGGGCGCCAAGCCGGGCCATCGCCTCCGGTTCGGCGGTCGCCCGGCCGACGAAGTAGACATTGCCAGTCTGCCCGTCGCGCACCGCGTCGGCGGAAATCCGGGTCAGCCGGGCGGCAACATCCGGCGTCGTCCGCTGGTTGAACGCGGAAAAGCGCAGGGTGACGCGTTGGCCGAGATGGATCTGATCGATGTCGGTCGGGGACACGCGGAACTCGACCGCCAGCCGGTCCTGATCCGGCACGATCTGAAGAATGGTCGCCCCCGGCGGGATGACGCCGCCGATCGTGTGGACCGCCAGTTGGTGAACGTAGCCGGATTGCGGCGCTCGAATCTCGATCCGCCGGAGCGTATCCAGCGCCGTTACCCGCCGTTCGCTGAGTTGAGAAATCGAGGCTTCGACGTCCCCGAGTTCCTTCACGGCATCGGCCCTGGCGCGCTGGTCGATCGAGAGCAGCTGGATGCGGATTTCCGCCATCTGGCCCTTGGCCTTGGCGATGGAGGCAAGCAGGGCACCTTTCTCACCGCCCAGCCGGGCGGTCTCTCGCTGAAGCGCTGTCGCACGGCCGATCGGGATCAGGTTTCGCTGGAGCAGTTCCTCGATCCCGCGCAGCTCGACCGCGATGAGACTGATCTCCCGGGACTTTGCCTCGACCTGGGCCGACAACCCCTCGACCTCGCGCTCGAACTGCCCGAGCCGCTCGCCAAGCTGCTCGGCCTGCTGCGCACGCGATATCCGGCTCTCCTTCAGGAACAGCCGCTCGCGGATCGCCGTGGCGGCAGCCTCAGGCTCGTTCATTGGATAGCTGGCGGGAAACTCCGCCTCCCCCCGCCCGTCCCGTTCGGCTTCGAGGCGGGCCCGGCGAGCCGTGAGCTGGACAAGCTGGCTGTCGATCTGCGCGAGCGAGGATTGCGCGATGGTCGAATCCAGCGTGACCAGCAGCGCCCCGGCCTCGACGCGGTCGCCGTTGTGAACGTGCAGGGCGGCGACAATGCCGCCGGTCTGATGCTGCACCAGCTTGACCTCGCCCTCGACCACGACAAGGCCAGCCGAGACGACGGCGCCAGAAATCCCGGCGGTGAACAGCCAGATCAGGACACCGAGGAAACCGCCGACACCGAAAAGCAAACCCGCGAGCATCTGCGGCCTGACCGACGGCGACGGCGGCAGATCCTGCTCGATGGCCCTGCCGGCGCGCTGGAACGAAACATCGGTCATGCGTCGCCCCTGCCGCCGCGAGGGCCTTTTGTTCCCTCGATCCGGTCGCTCTCGCTGCCGCCCGCTATTGCCGCCGGCTTCGCCGACGTCATCCTGGCGGACATCCGCAACGGAAACGGCGATGCACCCGCGGCGGGGCGATCGGAAACGGGCCGGGGGCCGGGCTGCGCCCGCGCAGCTGCCTGCCGAAGGACGGCATCGCGCTCGCCGAAAGCCTGAAGATGCCGGTCCGCAACGATGGCGAGAAGGTTGACCGCCGCGAGGATCTCCTTCCGGTGGGAAACGACGACAACGATGCCGCCTCGCTCCCGGATCCGGCCGAGCGCCTGCGCCAGCGCCTGCTCACCCTCGGTGTCGAGATGGGCATTCGGCTCGTCGAGAACCACCAGAAACGGATCGCGATAGAGTGCGCGCGCGAGGCCGATCCGCTGGCGCTGGCCGACCGAGAGATTGTGCCCGTTCTCGCCGAGGCGCGTCGCGTAACCGTGCGGCAGCCGCAGGATCAGATCGTGGACCTGCGCCGCCTGCGCTGCGGCGAAGATCGCGGCTTCGTCGGCCTCCGGGTCGAGCCGCGCGATGTTGTCGGCGACGGTGCCATCGAACAGGTCGATTTCCTGCGGCAGATAGCCGATCAACCGGCCGAGGCTGGCCTCCGGCCATTGAGGCAGGGGTGCACCGTCAAGCCGCACCTCGCCGGCCAGCGTCGGCCAGGCGCCGACGAGCGCCCGCGCCAGCGTCGACTTGCCGGCGCCGCTCGGCCCGAGGATCGCAAGGCCATCACCCGCCTTGAGCCGAAATGAAACACGCGCCAGAATCGGAAGCGTCGAGCCCGGCGCCGCCACCACGATATCCTCGACCTCGACCGCATTTTTCGCCAACGGCAGATCGAAGCGCTTGTCGTCGTTCCCGAGTATCCGCATCGCATCGGCAAGACGGTTGCGGGCCTGCCGGGCGGCGACGAACTGCTTCCAATGCGCGATGATCATCTCGACCGGCTGGAGCGCGCGCCCGGAGAGGATCGAGGCGGCGATGATCGCGCCGCCGCTCATCTGTCCCCGGATCACGAGATAGGCGCCAAGGCCCAGAATCGCCGATTGGAAGGCCGTGCGGAACGTTCTCGAAGCCGTCGCCAGCGTGCCGGAGACATCCGCCATGCGTTGGTTGGCGGCGAAAAGATCAGCGCTCGCTGAAAAGAAGCGGCGCGCGGCCAGTGCGGCAAACCCCATGGCGCGGATCACCTCGACGTGGCGCCGGCTCGTTTCCGCGATCTCCTGACGATGGGCCTGGGCAATCGTCGCCTGCCGGTTGGGTTCCCGCAGGCTGAACTCGGTCATCGCGGTGAGCAGGGCCAGCACCGCCATGCCCGTCAGCGTCAGCCAGCCGAGCCACGGGTGGAGGGTCCAGATCAGGGCGAGATAAAGCGGGGTCCAGGGCAGGTCGAGCAGCGCGAGCGGCGCCGGCCCGCCGGCAAAAAGGCGCATTGCCTCCATGTCCCGCAGCGGCTGGGTGACTTCCTGCGCCGGCCGGCCGAACAGCGGCAGGCGCAGGATGAGGTCATG
This sequence comes from Rhabdaerophilum sp., assembly GCA_032229845.1. GTDB lineage: Bacteria > Pseudomonadota > Alphaproteobacteria > Rhizobiales > Beijerinckiaceae > Rhabdaerophilum. The sequence continues at coordinate 19,477 of JAVTWI010000336.1, read as the reverse complement.
AACCGGCTTCAGCAGCGCCCGCTCGACGCGCGTGCCGATACGGTTCATCACCTGCGCGCGCAGGACATCGAGCAGGCCCTGAAGGACGAACAGCCCCAGCGCCAGCAGCGAGATCGCGACCAGCGTCTCGACGCTGCGGCTCGACAGCACCCGATCGTAGACCTGAAGCATGTAGAACGAGCCGGTGAGGCCCAGAACGTTCACCACCGCCGAGAACAGGGCAACGGCCGCGAAAGTCCCGCGCGATTGCCGGAGGGCAGCGCGGAGCGGGTTTCGGGCCTGATCCTGCATGGAGCGCATCATCGCTCGTTGTTAGCACAGAGCCGTGGCTGATTCGCAGAGAGTTTCGGGAGGCACGGAGAGTTTCAGGAGGACCGTCATGATCGGAACCGGCCGCCGCCGGCGCGGAAATCCGCATAGGCCTGCCGGAGGCCATCCTCCAGCGCGATCTTCGGTGCCCAGCCCAGCGCCTTGAGGCGCGAGACATCGAGCAATTTTCGTGGTGTGCCATCGGGTTTGGACGGATCGAAAGCGAGTTCACCATCGAACCCGACGATCCGGGCGATGAGCCGGGCGAGGTCCGCGATCGAGATGTCGGCGCCGGTGCCGCAGTTAAGGTGCCCTTCAGCGGAATACTGTTCGAGCACATGCAGCGTCGCCGCGGCAAGATCGTCGACGTGGAGGAACTCGCGCAACGGCGTGCCCGTGCCCCAGATCCTCACCGTGCGCGCGCCGCTCTCTTTCGCCTCGTGGAAGCGGCGGATCAACGCGGCAATCACGTGGGAATGCTCGGGGTGATAATTGTCGCCGGGGCCGTAAAGATTGGTCGGCATCAGCGAGATCATGTCATCGCCGAACTGGCGGCGATAGCTCTGCGCGAGCTTGATGCCGGCAATCTTGGCGATGGCATACCACTCGTTGGTGGGTTCGAGGCTGCCGGTCAGCAGTTCCACCTCGCGGATCGGCTGGCTGGCGAATTTCGGGTAGATGCAGGAGGAGCCGAGAAAAACCAGCTTTTCGACGCCGCTGCGATGCGCGGCCTCGATCACGTTCGAGGCGATCATCAGGTTGCGATAAAGGAAATCGCGCGGGAAGGAATTGTTGGCGTGAATGCCGCCGACATGCGCCGCCGCCAGCACCACCACCTGCGGTTTGTTGGCGGCGAACCAGCGCTCGACATCGGCCTGCCGTTCGAGATCGGCCTCGGCGCGCGTCGCGACCAGCGGCACCAGCCCGCGCGCGTCGAGCGCGCGAACAACCGCGCTGCCGACCATGCCGCGATGCCCCGCAACGTAAATCCGCTTGCCCGCAAGATCGAAGAGTTTCGTCATCGCCGGTCAGTCCTGAAGCGTGGCACGCTCGCGACGCACCGCGACGAGATCCGCCTCGACCATTTCTCGCACCAGATCGGGAAACGGCGTCGTATGCGTCCAGCCGAGCTTCGCGCGCGCCTTGGCAGGATCGCCGATCAGCAGATCGACCTCGGTCGGCCGGAAATAACGCGGATCGACCGCGACAAGTTCGCGTCCGCTTTGGGCATCGATGCCCTTTTCCTCGACGCCTGCGCCTTTCCAGACAATCTCGATGCCGGTCGCCGCAAAGGCACGCTCGACGAATTCGCGCACGGAATGCGTCTCGCCGGTCGCGAGCACGTAATCGTCGCCCTCCGGCTGCTGGAGGATGCGCCACATGCCCTCGACATAATCGCGTGCGTGGCCCCAATCGCGCTTGGCATCGAGGTTGCCGAGGTAGAGCCGATCCTGAAAGCCGTGATGGATCGCCGCCGCCGCACGCGTGATCTTGCGCGTGACGAAAGTTTCCCCGCGCAGTGGACTTTCGTGGTTGAACAGGATGCCGTTCGAAGCGTGGATGCCATAGGCCTCGCGGTAGTTCACCGTGATCCAGTAGCCGTAGATCTTGGCGGCGGCATAGGGTGAGCGCGGGTAGAACGGCGTCATCTCGTTCTGCGGGACTTCACGCACCTTGCCATAAAGCTCGGAGGTCGAGGCCTGATAGAAGCGTGTCTTCTTCTCAAGGCCGAGAATGCGGATGGCCTCCAAGAGCCGCAGCGGGCCGATCGCATCGGCGTTGGCGGTATATTCCGCCGTCTCGAACGAGACCTGCACGTGGCTCTGCGCCGCGAGATTGTAGATCTCGTCCGGCTGCGTTTCCTGCACGATGCGGATCAGATTGGTGGCGTCCGTCATGTCGCCGTAGTGCAGCGAGAAGCGTACATGCTGCTCGTGCGGATCCTGATAAAGATGATCGATCCGCCCGGTGTTGAACGAGGACGACCGGCGCTTGATGCCGTGAACGCGATATCCCTTGGCGAGGAGCAGTTCGGCCAGATAGGCGCCGTCCTGCCCCGTGATGCCGGTGATCAAAGCCGTTTTCGTCATGGTCGATTCCCGACGGGCCCGGAACGCCCGCGTCATGTGCGGCCTGCCTTTACCGGCTCGGATGCAAAAATGCCAGCACCAAGGCAAATTCGACCTCGATCCGGCACGTTCCGAAATTTGCACGCGCCGATCGTCACGCCAGCTCTCCTGCTTCCGCAATCGACCGAAACGCCATCAAACAGCGAAAAGACCCGACCTTGTTGGATCACATGGGAACTAACTGGTCCTCAAACTCGAAAAAACGCCGAAAAACGGGCATGCAGGGTGCAAAACACGCCAATGCCTTGCATGTGTTGCATTCTCGACGGTCGGCCGAACTTAGGTTGCGCTGCACAGCCGCAAGCATTGACTTTTGGCATTCGTCCGAACAAAACCGAGGATCTGCGCGTAGGAAATTCGATCCCGTCACCAAGTTGGCAGGGCGTTATTTGGGCTGAATTCGGTTGATGGTAAAAAAGGTTCGATCTGTTGTTGCCGAGGCCGCCGTCGTCGGCGTTTCCTGCCGGTTGCCCGGCGCGGAGTCGGTGCGCGATTTCTGGACGCTCCTGCGAGAGGGGCGCAACAGCGTTCGTGAACGGCCGGTCGGGCGCTGGAGTGTCGAGCGGTTCCTGCGCGCCAGCGAACCGGAACCTGGTTTTGCCTACACCTTCGCGGGTGGCTATCTTGATGACCCGGCGGCCTTCGACCCGGCGCCGTTCGGCATTTCGCCGCGCGAATCCCAACCAATGGACCCGCAGCAGCGGATTCTGCTCGAACTGACCTGGCACGCCCTGGAAGATGCCGGCATCGCGCCGCTGTCGCTCGCGGGAAAGAATGTCGGCGTTTATGTCGGCGCCTCGCTCGTCGACTACCAGAGCGGCGCTTCTCACGATCCTGCGGTCATGGAAAGCCATTTCATGACCGGCAACTCGCTCTCGATCCTCTCGAACAGGATCTCCTACAGCTTCGACCTGCACGGCCCCAGCTTCACGCTCGATTCCGCCTGCTCCTCCTCCTTCGTCGCCGTCAATCAGGCAATGGCGGCGCTGCGCGAGGGCGAGATCGACATGGCGATCGTGGGCGGCGTCAACCTGCTGCTGTCGCCGGCCCCCTTCATCGGGTTCTCGCAGGCCCGCATGCTGTCCCCGACCGGCCTGTCGCGACCGTTCTCGCAGGACGCGGACGGCTATGTCCGCTCCGAAGGTGGCGTGGTCATCGTCCTGCGGCGGCTGGAAGATGCCGTCGCCGCCGGAAATTCGGTCCGCGCCGTGCTGATGGGGTCGGCCACGAATTCGGACGGGCGGACGTCCGGCATCTCGCTGCCGTCGCTCGACGGTCAGCGCAGGCTGATCGAAGACCTTTACAACGACCTTTCTTTCGACCCGAACCGCCTCGCTTTCGTCGAGGCCCACGGTACGGGCACCAAGGTCGGCGATCCGATCGAAGCGACCGCGATCGGCACGGCCATCGCGCAGCATCGCAAGGGACGCCTGCCGATCGGCTCCGCGAAATCGAACATCGGCCATCTCGAGGCGGCGTCCGGTCTTGCCGGCCTCCTCAAGTCGATCCTTGCCTTCGAGCACAGCGAGTTGCCCCGCTCGCTTTTTCTCGACCGCGTCAACGCCTCGATCGACTTCGCCGAATTGAACCTCGCACCGAATGTCCGGTCGCTGCCGCTTCTTTCCGCCGGCAACGATCCGCTCATGGCCAGCATCTGCAATTACGGGTTCGGCGGCACCAATGCCCATGTCGTCCTGCGCGCCCCGCGTGCCCAGGAACTTCAGGCCCGCGGCGAACCCGCGCCCAGGGCGGTCACCGGTGCACGCCTCGACGAACCGACGCTCCTGCTCATCACGGCCGCGACGGCGCCGGCGCTGCACAGCAAGGCATCCGCCATTGCCCGCCGCCTGCGCGAAGGCGTGGATGCGGGCGCCCTGACGCGCGCACTCGGCCATCAGCAGGACCTGCTCAAGGTTCGTCTGGCGCTGCCTTTTTCCTCGCCCGGCGCGCTTGCCGACGCACTGGAAGCCTTTGCCCGCGACAGCGAGACCAAAAACGGTCTCGAAACCGCGCAGGCCGCGGCCGAAACCATGGCGACCGGCTTCATTTTCAGCGGCAACGGCTCGCAGTTCCCGGAGATGGGCCGCGCAGCCTACGCGGCAAACGCGCTTTTCCGCGCCGAGATCGACGAGATCGACAGGCTGTTCCGCCCGCTGGCGGGCTGGTCCATCCGCGATGCCATCGCGAACGGGATCGATCCCGAGCGGCTTCAGAGCACCTCGATCAGCCAGCCGCTGATTTTTGCGGTTCAGTCCGCGCTGTCGAGCGTGCTTCGCCACCATGGCATCCTTCCGGCTGCGGTCATGGGTCACAGCGTCGGCGAGGTCGCCGCGGCGGAAGCCAGCGGTGCCCTGACCCGCGCCGAGGCGGTGCGGCTGATCTACGAGCGTTCGCGGCATCAGGAAGGTGCGCGCGGCCTCGGTCGCATGCTGGTTGTCGCCGCTGATCGCGCCGCGGTCGAAGCCCAGATCGAGGCCAGCGCCCTCGCCGGCATCGAGATCGCGGCCATCAATGCGCCAACTTCAACGACCGTCACCGGTCCGGCGGACGTTATCGCGACCTTCTCCCGCCATTGCCGCAAGGCACGGCTGGCGACGGTGGCGCTCGATATCGACTATCCGTTCCATTCCTCGCTGCTCGATCCGCTTCACGAAGGGATGGTCGCCGATCTTGCGATGATCCGCGGGCGGAACTGCGAGGTTCCGTTCATTTCGACGGTAACCGGCAAAGCCGTTTCCGGTTCGGAGCTTTCCGGCGACTACTGGTGGCGGAATGTCCGGCAGCCGGTGTTGTTCGACCCCGCGCTGCGTCAGGCGCACGACATGGGAATCGGCCTCTTCGTCGAGTTGAGCCCGCGCGCGATCCTCGCCGGCCCTGCTACCGACATCCTTCGGGAAATGGGCAATGGAAAGGTGGTCGCCAGCCTCGGGCAGAAGGACGATCCCGCGATTGATCCGGTGGCCGGCACGCTGGCACGGCTGGTGGTATCCGGCGCGAAAATCGACCGGACCGCCCTGTTCGGCGCCGCCGGACAGCTGGCGCGGCTGCCGCTCTATCCGTTCCAGCGGCAGGACTATGCCCTGCCGGCGACGCACGAGGCCCTGCTCGCCTACGGGCGCATGTGGGGTGCCGGCGCACGGCATCCGCTGCTCGGCGCCCGCATGGCGGACGGTTCACCCGAATGGCGCAACCTGATCGACATCGCGCTTGTGCCTTACCTTTCGGATCATCGCGTCGATGGCGGCGTCATCGTGCCGGCCGCCGGGCTGATCGAAATGACGCTTTCGGCCGGCCGCGACCTGTTCGGCGAAGTGCCGCTGGAAATCGCCGAATTCGACATCACGCGCGCTCTGGCGATCGCGGAAGGCGAGACCCGCGAGGTCTCGACCCGCTACGCCGAGGCGACGGGTATCGTCGAAATCTGGTCTCGGAAACGCTTTTCCGAGCAGGAATGGGTGCTGCATGCGCGTGGCGTGATCGAGCCGGCGCGACGCGGACCTGGCACGCCGCTCGCCCCGCCTATTGCCGCGCAGACGGTCCACGACACTGCTCAGGCCGTCTATGCCGAGGCAACGCGCGCCGGCCTCGACTACGGCCCGCGCTTCGCGCTGGTCACCAAGAGCCATCGGGACGCCGTGACGACGGTTTCGACCCTCGCCGCTCCGGACTCCGGCGGTCTGGGCGCCTATGGCGACGTTCACGCGCTCAGCCCGCTTTCGCTTGATGCCTCGTTCCACGGCCTGTTCATTTCCCGGCCGCAGAAGGAAGGCGAGAAGAAGGCGCATCTGCCCGTCCGCTTCCGGCGGATCGAGCTGTTCAAGCACGGCGCAACCGTGGCCAAGGCCGTCACGTTGCTGACGCACGAGACCGATCGGTTCAAGACCATCGCCATCAACCTGTTCGACGCCGATGGTGCGATGATCGCCACGGTGGAAGCCGCTGTCCTCCAGGCGCTGGTCCTGTCCCGCGCAACGGTGGCCGACCGGACCTTCACCCTCTCGAGCCTGCCCGTCACGGACGAACCGATCCGCCTGCCAGCGGCTACCGTGCCCTCGCAGGCCGAAACCACGCCCGCCTGGCTGGTGCTTCGCGCATTTTCAGTCTCGCTCGCCCATCGCTTCGCGGCGGCGCTTGCCCCCGACGGCGCCTTTGACCCGGACAGGCTGGTCGAGAACGGCCGGGTTCCGGCAATGTCCCGGGACTTGCTCGACGCATCGCGGATCGTTCTGGAGGGCTTCGGCCTGCTTTCGGAAGGCCGCCTGAAACCGGAATGCCCGCTGCCGCCGCCGGAAACGGTGCTCTCGACCCTGATGAGCAGCTTCCCGGATGCAACGCTCGAATTGCGTCTTGCCGCACAGGCGTTGGCCCATGGTGCGGAAGTCATCACGCAGGGCAAACCGCTTGTCCCCTCGCCCGCGCTCATCGAAGAGATGGAAACGGGTTCGGTGCTCGTTCGCGGCGCGCTGCAGCAGTTGCGTGAGAAGACGGAGCAGACGGCGAGCCTCACCGGTCGTCAACTGCGGGTGCTGATGGCGCATCCCTGGCATGCCGGCGCGATCCGCGCGCTCCAGCCGCTCGTCGACACCGACGCGATCGAACTCACTCTGGCGGCACCCAACCGCAAGACCATCGACAAGGCCCGGGCGATGGCGCGCTATTCGCCGCGCATCGAGTATATCGATCTCGAGTCGGAAGCCGCGCTCAATACCCCGCTGCCCTTCGACATGCTCGTCGGCGTGGGCTGTCCGTCGGTTGCGGAAGCCGTCACCGCGCTTGTCCGTGATGGTGGTGTGATTTCGATGGTCGCGCCGGGAGCGGATTCCACGCTCGATTTCCTGTGCGGTTTCTGGACCGGTTGGCTGCAGGAAGCGGAAACCCGCGAAGCCGCGCTGACCCGCGTTCCGAGCCGGAGCGACATCCAGCGGACGCTCGGGGTTGCCGGGGCCGTCGATATCGCGACGGAAGAAGCGACAGACGGACTTGGCGCGTTGCTGACGGGCCGTCTTCAGGCCCGCAGGAAGCAGACGCTCGACGATGCCTTCCTTCTCGTCGCGCCGGCGCCGGGCGTGCTCGGCAAAGCCCTGGCGGATGGCGCGGCAGGTCTGGTCGGCACCGGCGAGGCCGCGCGCCTCGCGGCGAGCGAAGGCGCGCCGGCGCACCTGCTCTATGCCGTTGACACAACATCGGATTCGGCGCGCGAAGACGTCGCCCGCCATGTCGAGGCGCTCAAGGAACTGGCCGAGGGGCTGGACAGCGCCGGCGCTGCCATCCGGGTGTCGGTGATCACGCAGGGCGCCATCGAAGAGCAGGGCACGCCCTCGCCGCTGGGCGCGGCGATCCGGGGCTTCATCCGCGTCGCGATCAACGAGTTCCCGAACGTCGACCTGCGCCTGATCGATATCGAGAGCGGGCTCAAGGCCGACGCGGCGGTGCCACTGGTCCGGCAGGCGCTTTCCTTCACGGGCAACGAGCTTGAACTATCGGTCCGTCCCGGCCGGATCGAGGCTGTGCGCATGCGTCGCGGCCTGTTCGTTCCGCAACCGCTCGACGCCGAGGAACGTGCCCTGCTTCGCTTCGATCATCCAGGCCGGCTCGACAGCTTCGACTGGGTGAAAGGCACGCGCCAGGCGCCGGGTCCGGGTGAAGTCGAGATCGAGGTCGCCGCCGTGGGCCTCAACTACCGCGATCTGCTCGTCGGCCTCGGCATTCTCGATGACGATCTTCTCGGCGCCGGCCTCACAGCCGCTGCTCTGGGCTTCGAATGTTCCGGCGTCATCACGCGGGTCGGCGAAGGTGTGACGACGCTCAGGCCGGGCGATGCGGTGATGGGCTTTGCCGCCAATACCTTCACCTCGCATCTCGTCTCGCCGGCGTGGCATTTCTTCCCGGTGCCGGCGGGCGTGAGCCTCGAAGCCGCCGCGACCATTCCCGTGGCGTTCGCCACTGCCTGGTTCTCGCTGATGAAGCGTGCCGCCATCGGCAAGGGCGACAGCGTGCTGATCCATGGCGGCGCCGGCGGCGTCGGCCTCGCCGCGATCCAGCTCGCGCGCCGGGCCGGTTCGCGTGTCGTCGCCACGGCCTCCTCGCCCGCGCGGCGCGCGATTGCGATGGCAGCCGGCGCGGACGTCGCCTACGAGTCCCGCCAGAACCGCTTCGTCGAAGCCATCCGGCAGGAGCTTGGCGGCGTCGATGTCGTGCTCAATTCGCTGGCGGGCGAAGCGATGGAAGCGAGCTTCCATCTCGTCAAGCCCTTCGGACGCTTCGTCGAACTCGGCAAGCGCGACTATCTGGACAATACCCGGCTCGGCCTGCGTCCCTTCGTGCGCAACATCGCCTACTTCGGCGTCGATCTCGACGAGCTGCTCGCGCATGACCGGCCTTACGTCGAAGCGATGATGGCCGAGATGTCAGCGCTCTTCGCCTCGGGCGAACTGAAGCCGCTGCCCTACCGCGTCTTCGAGGCGCACGAGATCGGAACCGCCTTCCGGCTCATGCAGGCCTCGGAGCATATCGGCAAGATTGTCGTCCGGCCGGCAGCCCGCGCGGTGCCGGATGCGACGAAAATCAGCTTCTCCGCGCGCAAGGACGGCGCCTACATCGTCGTCGGCGGGCTTGGCGGTCTCGGCTTTGCGACGGCCCGCTGGCTCGCCGCCAAGGGAGCCGGCACGATTGTCCTCGCTTCGCGTCGCGGCGCGATCGAACCCGGCCTTGAGGGCGAGCTCGAAGACCTTCGCGCGAGCGGTGCCAGGATCGTTATCGCCGCGCTCGATGTGACCGATGCCGCCGCCGTCCGCGCGCTGGTCGAGCAGACCGCCCGCGATCACGCGCCGGTGCGCGGGGTGGTCCATGCCGCTGTTCTGCTGGACGACGGCATGATTTCGAGCCTCGATCCCACCCGGCTCCGCGAATCGCTCGCCGCCAAGATCGACGGCGCGGTCAATCTCGACCATGCGCTGGACGATCAGCCGCTCGACTTCTTCGTGGTCTATTCCTCCGCGACCACAGTCATCGGCAGCCCTGGCCAGGGCGCCTACGTGGCCGCGAACTCCTGGCTCGAAGGGTTTGCCCGTGATCGCCGCAAGCGCGGCAAGCCGGCGCTGGCAATCGGCTGGGGCGCGATCTCGGATGTCGGGATTATCGCGCGCGACAAGGAACTCGGCCGGCGCCTTAAGCGGACGACCGGCGTCGTCGGCATTTCCTCGATTGAATCGCTGGCTCACCTCGGCCGTCTGCTCGTGTTGGGCAACGCCGTGCCTGCGATGCAGTTCTACACCAACATCGCCCCCGGCGCGGCGGCGGAGAAGCTGCGGCTGATCAACAGCCCGACCTTCGCGGGGCTCGGCCTCGCCCGCCGCGATGAAGGCGGCACGGAAAGCGGCGACCTGCTTTCAGCCATCGAGGGCAAGGGGCAGAGCGAAGCGATCGAGATCATCGTCGGCGCGTTGCGCCGCGAGGTCTCGCATATCCTGCGCATGCCGGAGGAGCAGATCGACACTGCCCGCCCCCTGGCCGAACTCGGCCTCGATTCGCTGATGGCGCTGGAACTCCAGCTGGCGATCGAGCGTCTCGCCGGCGCTGATGTTCCGATGGTCGGCGCCGGCGACCGCCGCCTTGCGGATCTCGCCGGCCTCATCCTTTCCGGTCTTGGCGGCGGCGCGCCGGCCGAGGGTGGCGACCTCGTTTCCGCGCTCTCCGCGCAGCACAATGTCGGCCAGCTCTCGGATGCGGATGCCAAGGCGCTGGTCGCCCGCTCCGGTGTGGCCGTCGCCGAATGAGCGCCGATCTTGAAAAACTGCTCGCGGCGATGCGCGGGACCGATGCCGCCTCCAGCCGAGTAGAGCCTGCGGCACGGCAATACGATGTCGCCTTCGAAACGCTGCCGGAGATGCAGAAGATCCGTCTTCAGCGCGACTACGCGGCGATGACGGGGCTGGTCGTGCCCTATTACCGGGAGCACCTCGGCCAATCCGGCGCGCGGGCGCGGATCGGCAACCATGAACTCGTGAACTTCACATCCTACGACTACCTCGGTCTCAACGGCCACCCCGAGATCAACGCGGCCGCCGCCGAAGCCATCGTGACCTACGGCACGTCCGTCTCCGCAAGCCGCATCAGCGCGGGCGAGCGCGCGGTTCATCTCGCTCTGGAGCGGGCGCTCGCGGCGGTATACGAGGCCGACGATTGCATCGTCTTCAATTCCGGGCATGCTGGCGGTGTCTCAACCATCGCGGCGCTGATGGGCCCGAAGGATCTCATCGTCCACGACGCGCTCATCCACAACTGCATCGTCGTCGGCGCGCAGCTCTCCGGCGCGGCACGTCGCACCTTCGCACACAACGATCTCGATGCGCTCGACCAGTTGCTGGCATCGGACCGGCATCGCTTCGAGCGTGTGCTGATCGTCGCCGAGGGGCTCTATTCGATGGACGGCGACGGGCCCGACCTGGCCCGCCTTCACGAGATCAAGGTGCGGCACGGCGCCTGGCTGATGATCGACGACGCGCATGGCCTCGGCGTCCTCGGCAAGACCGGCCGCGGCCTGTTCGAGCATCAGAACCTCGCGCCGGGCCTTGCGGATCTGTGGTTCGGCACCCTTTCCAAGACCCTTGTCGGCTGCGGAGGCTATGTGGCGGGTTCCGCGGTCGCCGTCGACCTCCTCAAATGCCATGCGCCGGGCTTTGTCTATTCGGTCGGCATGCCGGCCGGAACCGCTGCCGCCTCCACCAAGGCGCTCGAAATCATGCGCCGGGAACCAGAGCGTGTCGCGCGGCTTCAGCAGCTCAGCCAGTATTTTCTCGGTCAGGCGTGTGCGAACGGCCTCGATACCGGCACCGCCTGGGGATACGGGATCATTCCGATCTATATCGGCGAGACGATCAAGACGTTGCAGGTGGCGCAGAAGCTGTTCGAGGAAGGCGTTAACGCCTTCCCGATTCTGCCCCCCGGCGTGCCGGAGCGGACGGCCCGCCTGCGCTTCTTCATCAATGCGACACATCAGGAGAGCGACATCGATCGTACGATCGCCGCGCTCGCCTCGATCCTGCGCGCGTAGAGCATGCTGTGTTTCGACGGAAACACAGCATGCTCCAATACCTTTGTTGTCGCATGCCTTTTGCGGTGAACCGGCTTCCACTTCATCGCGGCATGCTCCAAGCTACCGGTTCTTCAGAACGTCCTCGACGATGCGGCGTTGCCGACGACGGAGAAATGGTGCGATCACCGAATGAAACAGGGCGAACGCCCGCATCAGAAGGCCCGGCGCCAGGACGAACCTGCCGCTGAGCGCCCCCTCGACGATATCCCGCGCCACATCCTCGGCGCTCATCAGCCCGCCGCCTGCCGCCAGCCTGCGCGTTGCCTCGGGGCGCAACGCCCGCTCGCGCGCGAGCTGCGGCGTATCGGTATCCGGCGGATAGGCCACGGAGACCTCAATTCCGAATGGGGCCAGTTCGCCCTCCAGCACCTCGCCGAGCCCCCGCACGGCGAACTTGCTCGGCGCGTAGGCTGCGTAACCGACGATCCCGCCCAGGGCGACCGCCGAGGAAATCAGCGTGATCAGGCCCCGGCCCTGCGCTTTCATGACCTGCGCCACGGGGCGAACCAGGTTGAGCGTTCCGAAGTAATTCACATCCATGTGGCGGCGGGCCGATGATGCGGCATCGTCGAGAAACAGCGAAGGCTCCGCGATTCCCGCACTCGTCACTAGCCAGTCGATCCGGCCGGATTGCCGCGTCACGGCTTCGATGACAGCACCAGCGGCGACTTCGTCGGCGACATCGGCTGCATGGAGAAAAACCGGCGTTCCGGTCAGCGCACCGGCCGCCTCGTCAAGCCGGTCCCGGTCCCGGGCGACAAGATGCAGGACATAGCCGCGCGCGGCCAGTTCTCGCGCTACAGCTAGGCCAATGCCGCTTGAACCGCCGGAGATGACTGCAACCGGTGCCGGTTCCCCGGTTTCCACCGGCCAGCCCGTCAGAATACCGCCGCCGCAGTCGCTGCCGCCGAGACCGGAGAGGCTGCGGTCGTGAACAGCTGGAGAACCTTCTGGATCTCGTTCAGCGGTGCGTTCGCGATGTAGATCATGTCGCGGTTCCGGATCTGGATGGTCTGCGCCAGGAAATACGAGCGCGGATCACGCAGGTTCAGGCGGTAGATGACCGGGACGCGGGTATCGCGCGCGGCAAGGGCGAAATTCGGATCAAGTTGCCGCGCGACGTCCCGGCTCTCGTAACGAAGCAGGAACACGCCGTAGGGATCGGAGCGGTGATCGAGAAGACCGCCGGCCTTGGCCAGCGCCTGCTCAAGCGTGATGCCCGCGGCGTCGAACGGCACCACCGCATTCCGCCCGGCAGCACCGAAGACCGAGAAGGTCTGCGGATCGCGGATCACAGTCAGGACGTCACGCGGATGGGCGAAAATATTTTCGGACGGATTCTTGATCAGCCGCTGCATCGGCACCGAAACGGCGTGACCGTTGCGCTGCAGGGAGATGAAGGTCTCGTGCGTCGGCGCGCGGATGCCGCCCGCCATCGCGATGATATCAAGGACACGCTCGCCACGAACCGAAAGCGGCACGCGGGCGCCATTCGTGACCTCGCCCAGCACCGTGACGGAATTCGACAGGCCTGCCGGCACCGTGACCAGCACCTGCGGCTCGATCGCCTTGCCGGTCAACTGGGTGACGATGCGCTTCTCGACCTCGGGGGTCGTCAGCCCGGCAACGCGAATCCGGCCCGCGTAGGGAACGGTGACGGACCCGTCGCGGGCGACTTCCTGCGGCGGAATCGCCGCAGTGCGCGACCCGGCGGAAGCCCGATCGATGACCGGGGAGGAGAACAGGCCGCCGGCTGCCGCTTCCCAGATCGTGATGGAAAGCGTGTCGCCGATTCCGATCCGCTGGTGCGGCGGCGGGCGGCGGTCGCCGAACGATCCGTGGAGCGTCCTGTCGCGCGCGGAGGAAAGAATGGTGACGATCGAATCGTCAACGTCGCGGAGGATATAGCGAATGCTCTCCCCCTCGGTCGCGGAACTGACAACCTCGGTGGTCGTCGGCCCCGTCGAAGGAAGGGCGGCGCAGCCAGCCACCATAAGCGCGGCGGCAAGCGCCACCGCCTTCGGCTTCATCGACTCGATCTGTCCGATCAACTTCACGCGAACCCGTCCCCTACTGCGCGCCCATTCCTACACAAGCCCTGCTTAAAAGGAAATGTCTCATGGTAAATAGCGAAATGAGGTGGCATATCTGCAACACGATCAACTAATTGATATTGCTCTATTTTATTTCCTTAACTGTAATTGGAACTATCGCGTCGTCGAGAAAGTACCAGCGCGGAATCTCGGAAAGGACGATCGGCTCGATTCGGCCGTTGAGGAAGGCGACATCCTGCAGCACGTCGGGTCTGCCGGTCGCCGGCGGGAGTTCGAAGATGTCACTGAAGGTCAGTTCGAACCGGCATGTTCCGATCCGACGGCAGTGGCCGAGGACGAAAGCGGCGTCCGTCATGCGCGCCAGGCGGGCGGCAATCGCCAGGTTGCCGCGATCATGCGGCGGCCGGCCGAACAGCGGACCGTAGGAGACCTTGTCCCGCGCCTCGTCCGGAAACATCGAGACCAGCCCGTTCGCCCGGAGAACCCGGATCGCCTCACGCGTTCCTGCGGCTGTCGGCAGGATGGTGTTCACGCCAAACTGGCGGCGTGTCTGCTCGACCACCAGCCGCTCGAAACCCGTCTCCGGCGGCGCGATGATCGAATTGAGCTGGACGCCCATCTTCTGGAAAACCGGAGAGAAGACCTCCCAGTTCCCGGTATGGACGCAGAGCGCGACGATCGGGCGGCGGCCATAGGTCGCGAGCAAACCCTCGTCATTGCGAACGGCGATGCGGCCTTCATCGAAGAAGCGGTGCATCACCGCGAATTCGGCGGCAACGCGCCCGACGGCATCGTAGAAGGCGTCCACCATGGCATCGATCTCCGCTTCGCTCGCAGCCGGGCGATGGCGCCGGAGATTGGCCTTGGCGGCTTCGACCGCTTCCTTCAGGTTGGTATGCGCGTTCCAGATATAACCACGCGAGCCGATGGCGGAGGCGGCCTCCGTCGGCAGCAGCCGCAGCAGGTAGTAGAAGCCCGCGAGAATGGCCTCCGCCAGCTTGCCCTTTTGCGGAATCATCCGATTTCCTCCAACGAGTCGTCGAGGAAGTACCAGCGCGGGATGTTCCGCGCCACGATCGGTTCGATCCGGGCGTTGAGAAAAGCGATGTCAGCGAGGACATCGGCGGCCCCCTCAGCCGGGGGCAGCGCGAAAGGCTCGGAAAAGAACAGCCGGAAGCGTGCTCCTTCCTGCCGCTCCGAATGGCAGATCACGAAGCGCGCCCCGCTCATGCGGGCGAGACGGGCGGCAATGGCGAGGTTGCCCTTGTCATGTGGCTTCCGGCCGAACAGCGGCGCCATCGACCGTCCATCGCGCGATTCATCCGGGAAAATCATCACGACGCGCTTCTGTTTCAGCAATCTGAGACCGTCGCGCGCGCCGCGCGCATCCGGTGCCAGCAGTTCGACACCGAACCGGGCACGGCTTTCCTCGGCGATGCGCCGCTCGAAGGCATCGTCCGGCGGGGCATAGAACGAGGCCAGCGGGATGCCCATCTTGCGGAACTGCGGGCCGAAGGTCTCCCAGTTGCCGGTGTGCAGCCCGAAGGCAATGATCGGCTCCTTGCCGGCGATGGCCGCGAAAACCTCGGCGCCGTGAACCTCGAAACGCCCTTCTGGAACGAGACGGTCCATGATGGCGAACTCGGCCATGAAACGGCCGACACCATCAAGGAAGGCATCCACACCCGCCTCGATCTCCGCCGCGCTCCATTCCGGGTGGTGGATCGCGAGGTTGCGACGGGCGCCGATCATGATTTCGGGCCGGTTTGCCGTGACGTTGGCGCGCACGGCCTTCACGCCGAGCCGCGAGGCGGTCTCGGTCGGCAGCCAGCGCAGCAGGCGAAAGAACCCCCGACGCACCAGCAGGTCGATACGATCGGCCAGCGCGCTCACGCCGCCAGCGCCTCCGACTGCCGCGGCAGGGCGCGAACCCTGAGGCCGCCGTGCGGACGCAACGTCAACCGGCAGACAGGTTCCGCGACATGCCCCGCGCGCGGGGTGACGCGGAAACGCTGCGCGAGAATGGCAAAGCACACCACCGCCTCGGACAGCCCGAAATTCATGCCGGGGCAGATCCGCGGTCCGACCGTAAACGGGATGTAAGCAAAGGGGTTGACCTTGGCGTTGTTCTCAAAGCGCTCCGGGATGAAGTGGGTCGGCTTGTCCCACAGGTCGCTGGCGCGCTGGAGCAGCCAAGGTGAGATCATCACGAGGCCGCCCTTCTCGACCTTGACGCCACCAACCTCGTCGGCTTCGCGCGCCTGACGCGGCAGCAGCGGCACGGGCGGATAGAGCCGCAACGTCTCCTGAATGATCGAGCGGCAGTAGTCGAGCTGGTCGATATCCTCGAACGCCGGCGCCCGGCCGGGGCAGACGCGGTCGAGTTCGGCGAGCAGCTTCTTCTCTACCCAAGGCGCCTTGGAAAGGCAGTAGAAAGCCCAGGTGAGCGTTGTCGCCGTCGTTTCGTGCCCGGCCATGAAGATCGTCGCGGCCTCGTTGCGCAGGGCGGTCAGGTCGAGGCCGAGCTCGGGGCTGCGCTGCTGGCGCTTGACCAGAAGATCGACCATCGACCCCTCGTCACCGCCGCCGGCGATATGATCGGTGATCACCTTCTCGACAACCTCGTGAACCATCGAGACGGCGCTCTTCTTTCTTGCGTTCAGCCGCACCGGCCAGCCTTCGTCCCAGCCGAGGAAATAACCGAGATTGAAGCTGTCCACGGCGGACTGATACTGCGTGAAACCGTCGATCACCCGGCGGGCGGCCTCGGCACCGAGGTTGCGGCCGAAAACCGTCTGGGCGATGATTTCCGCGGTCAGTTCGGCCATCGCCGAGGTCAGCTCGAATTCCTTGCCGTCGAGCGCCGCCCAACCTTCGGCGAACTGATGTGTCACCTGCTCGAACGTGCCGCCGAAGCTCGGCAGCCGGTTCTTGTGGACGATGTCCGCCACGAGGGGGCGGCGGGTCTTCCAGGTCTCGCCCTCCGAAATGAAGAGCCCGTCCCCCAGCAGCTTTTCCAGCGCGCGCCGCATCTGCGGGCTCTTGCGCTCGAAATTCTGCGCGCGCGTCACCATGACGTATTTCACGAGGTCCGGCGAATTCACGAACACGACGTCGCGGTTGAGAATGCGGAATGAATCGACGCCGGATCGATACAGATCCTCCGTCCAGTTTCCGAGCAGAGAATGCCGGGCTCCGAGCAGGATCTCGATCAGATTGGGCGGGGTCTTGCGGGGTTCCGGGTGCGGCGCGATGAAATAATCCTTGCCTTGTTCCTCGATCACCCGAGGGGGCTCATAGAATTTCATGACAGAACTCCCGGCTGTCGCCTGCTCATTGTGCCAGCAAACATCGATGGCGCCTGTTGTTTCGTCCACACCGGCCCGAGTCAAGCGATCTGCATCAAACCCGACCGCAACAGAGCCATTCAGCCCCGCCCCACACCGCTCAGCCCAGATGTGGCCAACTCGAATAGAGCGAAAGCGCGGGATGAAAATAGGGATCATCGCGCAGGCGTCCGAACCAGCGCGCGTAGAAATACTGCCGCTCCCGCGCGTAGGTCCGGTTTGATTCCCGCGTGCGCCCCCGGCTGGCGGATTCGTGGTGCCTCACCAGACAATCCGCCGCTAGAACGGTCCGGTATCCGTGCTCGTCGAGGCGCAGGCACAAGTCGATGTCGTTGAGATCCACCGGCAGATTCTCGGCATCGAACCCGCCGACCGCCTCGAACTTGGTTCGTTCCACGGCGAGGCAGGCGCCCGTCACGGCCGAGAGGTGATGCGCAAGGTTGGCGCGACCGAAAAGGCCGGGATTGTCGGCCGCCATTCCGAGTTCGAAATGGCCCGCCCATCCTCCGAGGCCGAGCACGACGCCGGAATGCTGCACCTTGCCGGACGGATACAGCAATTTGGCGCCGACCGCTCCCGTCGAGGGCTGCACGGCGTGCCGGAGCAAGGCTTCCAGCCAGCCGTCCCCTAACACCTCCGTGTCGTTGTTGAGAAACACCAGCACATCGGAATCGACGAGCCGTGCGCCGATGTTGCTCAACCGCGAGAAGTTGAACGCGCCGGGCACCTGATGGACGATGCAGCGCGGATCGCCGGAAAGCTGAGCGAGATAGTCCAGCGTCCGCTTCTGACGGCTGTCATTATCGATCACGACGAGCCGGAACGGCATCCTTGTCCGGGCGAATACGCTGTCGATGCAGGACTTCAGCAGGTCGAGCCGATCGCGGGTCGGAATGACGATAGCCGTCTCGAGAGTCCGCGCCGCGACGGGCGCGGCCGGGGCTGCCACGGGAGCCAGGCGCTGCAACCCTCCGGTCCGGAATTGTCCGTCGGGAAGGATGGCCAGCGGACGCGGAAGATGCACCGCCTTTGCCTCGAGCCACAGGGCCGCGCTTCCGTGCGGCTCCGCGACGAAACGCCGTAGCCAGCGGACGCGCGCAAAAGCCGCATGGCCGCATGGGTCCAAATGCCCGAGAAGAAGCGGATCGAACGCCGTCCTGAACAATGGCCGTTCGGCCGGTCGCGTGCCGGAAACATGAATTTCGTCGCCGTAGAACAGGTCCGCCTCTGGGGCCTGCGCCGCAGCGTGGGCGATCATGGCCAGAGCATCGACATGAAGCCGCGCATCGGCCGGCAGGACCGCAAGAATGGCCTCGTCGGGCAGGGTGCGCACGAATTCCGCAAGGTCCGGCTCGCCGCGGAGCCGGGATATCCTAGAGTCGGCTGCTTCGGTTCTGTTTCGTCCACCCGCCTCGGCCGCTGTCTGGGGCGCCGGCCAAAGCAGGGACCACTGCCCCATCCGTTGCTCCTGCAGGCTGGCGGCGAGGGGCGATGAAGCGATGGTCGCGGTGCCCGGCTTGTCCGCAAGGATAACTATGTTGGCGGACGGTGTGCCGGCGAGACCGTCGACACCGCTCTCGGACCATGCGCGGGTTTCCCGCTTCCTCACCCGCGCGAAGCCCGAAACCGGGGTCTGCGTGAGCGTTTCGGACAGCAGCGTGCGGTAGTCATCCCGGCGTCCGATCAGGAAAGCACCGAGCGCGTGGGATGCCCCCAGAATGCGCCGGCTGGACGCCTTGCCGATCGCTTTCAATTCCGTCAGCACATCCAGCGCATCGAGGGCAAAACCGAACTCACCCTGAAAATTGCAGGGGGAAATCAGAACCTGCGTCGTGCCGGCGGGAATGCGACCGATCCATTTCTTCTGGCCGAAGACGGCCGCCGGCAGGAACACGTCCCGGTCGCCGTCCGGCGTGCGGCACCGCAGGACCGGCCTGCTCACCGGATCACCCAGTCCCGAGCGCCATTTGAGCTGCACCCATGCCCCTTCGACCGGCTCCGTCAGACGCAGCTCGAACCAGGGACAGGAACTACCCGACACCCAACGCGGCCCGCTTCCGGTGATGTCGCTGTATGGCAGGAGCTGGACGGACCGCCGGGTCATCGCGGGATTGCGCCGTTATCCCTGCGGCCGCGAGCGGCGGGCGAACAGGTTGAACGCAGGACCGTAAGGGTGGGCCGGATCGTCACCCCAGATCCGCAGATCGTCGAAACCCATCCGCTCCAGCAGTTGCAGAAGGTCGGCGCGCTCGATCCAGTAGTGCAAATCGTGCATGCCGCCGCAGAACGATTTGTTTTCCCATGATTTCAGGTAAGTGCGCGGATGAAGCCGGACCGGCACGCCGAGATGCTCGCGCACTTCCGGCGGCCCGGTGAACGCCGCGCGGCGCGGATCGCCCACCGGCATTGCTCCGTCATCGGCGCAGTGCGTCCACAGGAACAGAGCATCGGTCCGGGCGGCGATGGCGCTCAGGAACCGGATCGGGTCGCGCATGTGATAGAGGACGCCGGAAGCCACGACGAAATCGTAGCGGTCCTCGCGGT
>JAVTWI010000335.1:0-25884 GCA_032229845.1 Rhabdaerophilum sp. | reverse complement strand
GATGCCGGAGAAGCGGACGCCCTCGCGCGGCGGCGGCGGAGCGACGGCATTCGGCAGGGCCGCGGGCGGGGCGAGCGCCGCCGCCTGTGGTTCCGCCGGCGTCTCCGCGGCCGGGGGAACGCCGGGGACGGTGAAGACCGCCGGCAGATCGGCCGCGGGCAGGGCGGGTGCGGGTTCGGCCGCGGCGGGTGGCAGGGCCATGAGCCGCTCGCGCTCGATCAGCCGGTAATGGGCGATCAGCGCCGCGACATCGGCGCAGCGCTTCATCAGCGGGTTCACGGGGAAGCCCCAGCGCGAGAAAGCCTCGACCATGCCGGTCTGGGTCATTGACGGCATGGAAGCCATTTCGCCCCAGGCATAGGCGAAAAATCGCAACGGCCGCGTGGCGGTGATCTTGGCATCGATCTGCCGCAACGAACCCGCCGCCGCGTTGCGCGGATTGGCGAAGATCTTGCCGCCAAGTTCCGCCTGCCGGGCGTTGATCGCCTGGAAATCCGCATGGGAGAGGTAAATCTCGCCGCGCACCTCGGCGATGGCGGGCGCATCCGTGGGAAGCATCTCCGGGATGCCGGTTGAGGCAAGCACGGCACGCACGTTCGCAGTCACGTCCTCGCCCTCCGCGCCGTCGCCGCGCGTCGCCGCCGAGACGAGCCGGAGATTTTCGTAGCGCAGCGAGAGGGAGAGCCCGTCGATCTTGGGTTCGGCGGTGATCGCGAGTTCGCGGCTCTCCGGCCAATCGAGGAAGCGTCGCACGCGCGCGACGAACTCCTCCGCCTCCGCCACCGAGAACACGTTGCCAAGCGAGAGCATCGGCACCGCGTGGCGGACCTTGGCGAACTTGCCGGAAGGCGCGGCGCCGACCGCCTGCGTCACCCGCGCGCGAAGATGCGGGAACGTCGCCTCGATCTCGTTGAGGCGCGCCCGCAGGGCATCGTATTCGGCATCCGAGATCGTCGGCGCATCTTCCTGATGATAGCGCCGGTCATGCTCGGCCACTTCATCAGCGAGGCGCTGATGCTCGATTTCCGCCTCCATCGGCAGCAGGTCCTTGACCGCCACATGGGCCGGATTTTGCGCCATGTTCAAGCCTCCAGCAGCCGGC
This sequence comes from Rhabdaerophilum sp., assembly GCA_032229845.1. Classification (GTDB taxonomy): domain Bacteria; phylum Pseudomonadota; class Alphaproteobacteria; order Rhizobiales; family Beijerinckiaceae; genus Rhabdaerophilum. Next base: position 24,782 of record JAVTWI010000335.1, on the reverse strand, counting down.
CGGCTGCGGCCCGTGCCTCGTCCGTGATCGCGGCACCCGAGAGCATCCGCGCGATTTCCTCGCGCCGCGCCGCGTTATCGAGCGGTTTGACGCGAGTCGCCACCCGGTTTCCCTCTCCCGTTTCGGATTTAGAGATGTGGAAATGCGTCTGCGCCCGGGCGGCTACCTGCGGCGCATGGGTCACCGCCAGCACCTGAACCTTTTCCGCAAGCCGCGCGAGCCGCAACCCGATCGCGTCGGCCACCGCCCCGCCGACGCCGGTATCGATCTCGTCGAAGACGAGCGTCGGCGCCGAGCCGCGATCGGCGAGCGAAACCTTGAGCGCCAGCATGAAGCGCGCGAGTTCGCCCCCGGAGGCGATCTTCATCATCGGTCCCGGCCGCGTACCGGGGTTGGTCGCGACATGAAACTCGATCCGGTCAAACCCCGAGGCTTCGAGCCGGGTCTCGTCCCGGTCGATATCGGTCATGAAACGCGCTCGTTCGAGCTTGAGCGGCGGCAACTCGGCCGCGATGGCCTCGTCGAGGGCCTGCGCCGCATTCCGGCGCTTGTCCGAGAGCGCGCCGGCCCGCGCGCGCAACACGGCCTCGGCCTCGCGCGCCATGGCTTCGAGACGGACAAGCTGTTCCTCGCCGTGATCGAGCGCATCGAGTTCCGCAGCATAGCGCGCCGCGAGCGCCGGAAGATCGGCCACCGGAACCTGATATTTCCGCGAGGCTGCACGCAGCGCGAACAGCCGCTCCTCGATCCGTTCGAGCGCGCGCGGGTCGAATTCGGCGTCGCGCAAAGCGGCATCGAGGTTGTAATGCGCCTCGTCGAGCGAGGAGAGCGCATTTTCGAGTGCGGTGATCGTATGAAGAAGGTTTTCGCCAGCCCCTTCCCGCCGCCGTTCGAGCCGACGCAGGACAGAAAGAAGCACAGGACCCGGCGCCTGGTCGCCGCCGAGGATCTCGCTGGCATCGCGCAGGTCGGCGATGGCCTTCTCGGCCTGCATCATCGCCTGCCGCTGACCGGCGAGGCTTTCCTCCTCGCCCTCTTCCGGCGCGAGGGCATCGAGTTCCCCGGCGGCATGGCGCAGGTAATCCGCCTCGCGGCGTGCGGCTTCGATTCGCGTGCGTGCCGCCTCGACCGCCTGCACCGCCTTGCGCCAATCGGCATGGAAACGGCCGAGCGCCTCTGCTTCCTCGACGAGGCCGGCGAACCCATCGACCAGCGCGCGATGCTGCGCCGGGTCGACCATCGCCCGGTCCGCGTGCTGGCCGTGAATCTCGACCAGCGCCGCACCGAGCGCACGGAGCGCCTGCACACTGACGGGCTGATCGTTGACGAAAGCGCGCGAGCGCCCATCCGCAAGCTGCACCCGGCGCAGGATGAGATCGCCCTCGATCTCGAGGCCGAATTCCTGTCCGATCGCCCGGACCGGATGAGCCGGCGCGAGGTCGAACACCGCGCTCACCTGCCCCTGCGCCGCGCCCTCGCGGACGAGCGAACCATCGCCGCGCGCACCGAGCGCGAGGGAGAGCGAATCGAGCAGAATGGATTTACCGGCGCCGGTCTCGCCGGTCAGCACCGACAGGCCACCGGAAAAGGTCAGGTCGAGCCGGTCGATCAGGACGATGTCCCGGATCGAGAGGCCGGTCAGCATGGGACTACAGACCGACGATGCGCGTGAAGCCGCGGAACTGCTTGCTGATCCAGGAGCCGCCATCCTCGCGCGGCTTGAGCCCGCCGCTCTCCAGCAGCGCATAGGCATCCTTGTACCACTGGCTGTCCGGGAAGTTGTGGCCGAGAACCGCGGCTGCCGTCTGCGCCTCGTTGACGATGCCGAGGCCCATATAGGCCTCCGTGAGGCGTGAGAGCGCTTCCTCGACATGGCGCGTCGTCTGGTACTTGATGACGACCTCGCGGAAACGGTTGATCGCCCCCGAGAAGTTGCGCTTCTGGAGATAGAAGCGGCCGACATCCATTTCCTTGCCGGCGAGCTGGTCCTTGGCGATGCGGATACGCTCGCGCGCGTCGGAGGCATATTCCGACTGCGGCCACTTGCGGATGAGATCTTCCATCGTCACGACCGTCTTCTCGGCGCGTTCCTGGTCGCGCGAAATATCGAGAATCTGCCGGAAATAGCTCATGCCGACGAGATACTGTGCATAAGGCGTCTCGGGGCTGGCGGGATAGAGCTGGACGTAGCGCCGGCCGTGGTTGATCGCCTCGGCGAAATCGCCGCCCTCGTAGGACGAGAAGGTCGCCAGCAGCACCGCCCGGCGCGACCACTGCGAATAGGGATACTGCTTGTCGAGTTCGCCGAACTTCTTCGCCGCGCCGCCGAAATCCTTGGCTTCGAGGCGGGCAAGGCCGTCGTTATAAAGAACATCGGCCTTCTCGTCCTTGCCGATATCGCTCTTCGGGCCCTTGTCCTCGAAGGGGTTCAGCGAGGACAGGGATTCGCAGCCCGCGACCGAAAGCGCGAGCATCGCGCCGACGACGAGGCGAAGGAAACGACCGCCCCTGCGAACGGCGCTCGGGGCCGCCTCTACACCTGCGTCCGAATGCAACGACGAACCCATCACGGCCTCACGCTTCCGTCCGCGACTTTGCGCGGAACCCACACCACCGGCTCTTTTGAAGAAATCCGCACCGCAACGCAAGGGGAACGGGACGAACATCGTTAATTCTCGTTAACCGGCGAGAAGGCAAGAATATGGCGGCTTGCCGTCCGGGCGGAACGAAGAACCGGAAACTCAGTTGAGATCGGGCGCGAAAGCCGGCTGAAGCTGCGGCAGCTCGCCCATCGCGCGGACCGGGCGGCGCGCCGGCTCGACAAGCGCGAAGGCGGAACGATCCGCATAGAGCGCGTCGACGGCCATGGCGTTGAGCTTGTGACCGGGGCAGAAGGCCCGGTAATGCCCCTGGATCGTATAGCCGGCGAGCGCGAGATCGCCGATCGCATCAAGAAGCTTGTGGCGGACGAATTCGTTCGAGAAGCGCAGCCCTTCCGGATTGACGACCGCGTCCTCACCGACGGCGATCGTGTTCTCGAGGCTGGCGCCGAGCGCGAGGCCGGCTTTCCAGAGCCGTTCGACATCGCGCATGAAACCGAAAGTGCGGGCTGCGGAGATTTCGCGGCGATAGGCGGTCGGGTCGAGATCGAAGCCGTAAGCCTGACGACCGATGACCTTCGAGTCGAAAGCAATCTCGACATCGAGGCGGAAGCCCTGCTCGCGCGGCAGCAGCTCCACAAAGGCATTGCCGAGTTCGACACGGATCGGCTTGAGGATCTTGATGACCTTGCGCGGCGTGCCGAGCGTGCGGATGCCGACCTGATCGATCGCATCGACGAAGAGACGGGACGATCCGTCGAGAATCGGCATTTCGGGGCCATCGACCTCGACAAGAACGTTATCGACTCCAAGACCGACCAGCGCCGACATCAGATGCTCGATCGTGGCAACAGTCGCGCCGGTCTCGTCGCCGATGACGGTGCAGAGCTGCGTGTCGCAAACCGAATGATTGCGGGCCTCAATCAGGCGCTCGCGGCCGTTCGGCAGGTTGGTGCGGAGGAAAGTGATGCCCGACCCGGCCTCGGCCGGATGAAGAACCACGCGTGCAGGCCGCCCCTGATGAACACCGATACCCTCGATGACAACCTGATCGGCCAATGTGGTTTGTTTCACGTGTCTATTCCCCTACGCTCGAGGTTCAGCCTCGATGCCCGACGCTCACGTCACGGTGCCGGAAGCCCCGTGCCACCCACTACCGATGTTGGAGATAACCCCATCGCCGGGGAAAGCAAAATCACTGATTCTTACGTTTCGTAACACGCCGTCGCCACAAATCCGGCTCAGCAGAAAATGAAATTTCTGCATTAATTTCAATGTATTGAAAGGTTGACATACATCATGAAAACATCAGCCCGCCACAATGGGCGGGCTGCATTTGTTAACAGAGGCCTAATCGCGCTCCGCGAATGCGCGCGACCCGGCGCGACTCACGCGTTCCGGCTTACTTGGCCTGACGGCGCAGGAAGGCCGGAATTTCAAGCTGGTCGTCGTCGAGGCGCGGCGCCGGCGCGGCAGGGCGGCCCTGCGCGTCGAGCTGGCCCTGTGCGGGGCGATAGGCCGGAGCGGCCGGCGCCACCGGGCGGCGGGCATACATCTCGTGCGTCGCGCTCGGTGCGGCGGGCTGCTCGGCGACAACCGGCGGCTCGGCAGCACGCGGCGCTACGGACGACTCCTCCTCGCGGCGGCCGCCAAGGCCGACGGCGGCGAGGCGCTGCATCAGCGTCATGCGCTTCTCGGCCGGGGCAGGCGGCGCGGAAACCGCATCCTGCCGGTTGGCCTGAAGAATGGCCTGCGCCGGGCGTGGCAGTTCATCCATCGTCGGCATGCGGGTCGGCCGCGGCGCGGCGCGTTCCGGCGCCGGCGGGATGAAAGCTTCCGGCATTTTCGGCTCTTCAACCGGCGCCCTCGGCTCCTCGATCACCGGCGCGGCAAAGAACGCGGCCGGGCGTGGCGGCGCGGCCTGAACGACGACACCCGGCGCGACGGCGACCGGTTCCGGCTGCGGCGCCGGCATCGCCGGGGCGGGCATGACGACCGGCGCGGGTTCGGGCTGGATCGCAACCGGCGCCGGCTGCGGGGCGGGTTGCGGCATCTGCGGCGGAACCGCCTGCGCGCGCTGCGCCATCTGGGCGCGGAGGCGGTCGGCCATCAGCGCGAGGCGCTGATCGATAGAGGCGCCCTGATCGGCTTGCGTTTCCTGCATCATCGCGGCGTCGAGGCCCGTCGCGACCACTGAAACGCGGATGATGCCGTCGAGGCTCTCGTCCTGCGTCGCACCGAAGATGACGTTGGCGTCGACATCCACTTCCTCGCGGATGCGGTTGGCGGCTTCATCCACCTCGTAGATCTTCATGTCGGGCCCGCCGGTGATCGAGATCAGCAGGCCGCGCGCGCCCTTCATCGAGGTCTCGTCGAGCAGCGGGTTGGCGATGGCGGCCTCGGCGGCCATGATCGCACGGGATTCGCCCGAAGCCTCGCCCGTGCCCATCATCGCCTTGCCCATGTCGCGCATGACGGCGCGCACGTCGGCGAAGTCGAGGTTGATGAGGCCCGGCTTGACGATGAGGTCGGTGACGGAGGCGACACCCGAGAGCAGCACCTGATCGGCCATCGCGAAGGCTTCGGCGAAGGTCGTCTTCTCGTTGGCGATCCGGAAGAGGTTCTGGTTCGGGATGACGATGAGGGTATCGACCGCCTTCTGGAGTTCGGCGATGCCGGCCTCGGCGACACGCATGCGGCGCTGGCCTTCGAAATGGAACGGCTTCGTGACGACACCGACCGTGAGAATGCCCATCTCGCGGGCGACCTTTGCGATGACGGGCGCCGCGCCAGTGCCGGTGCCGCCGCCCATGCCGGCGGTGATGAAGGCCATGTGGACATGGGCGAGCTGGTCGCGGATCTCGTCCATGACCTCTTCGGCGGCGGAGCGGCCGACTTCCGGCTGCGATCCGGCGCCGAGACCTTCGGTCACCTGAATGCCCATCTGGATGCGGCGCTCGGCCTGGCTGAGCAGCAGCGCCTGCGCATCCGTGTTCGCGACCACAAAATCCACCCCGGCAAGGCCGCAGCGGATCATGTTGTTGACCGCGTTGCCGCCCGCGCCGCCGACACCGAACACGGTGATGCGGGGCTTCAGTTCCCGAATGTCCGGCGCTGAGATGGTGATCGTCATGGTCCTGCCTCTTTGTCTCCGGCCCGCCCGCCGGATCTGGGGTTCGAAAAAGGTTAGAAACTGTCCCGGAGCCATTGCCCGACGCGGGCGATGTAACCGCCGGTTCCAGTCATCGGCAGGGCGCCGCGGCGTCCGGCCTCGAAGAATTCCTTGCCCGCAACTTGCGGGTAGACGAGCAGCCCGACGGCGCTCGCAAACGCGGGGCTCTTGGCCGCCTCGGGCAGGCCCTGCACGCCCACGGGGCGGGCCAGCCGAACCTGCGTGCCGAAAACACGGCGCGAGAGTTCGCTGAGGCCCCCGAGCTGGGCGGTGCCGCCGGTGAGCAGCACATGCTGGCCCTTGGCGATGCGGAACCCGGCCTTGTCGAGCCGTTCGCGCACGAAATCGACGATCTCCTCCGCGCGCGGCCGGACGATGCGCGTCAACTGGCCGAGCGGGATCGAATGGTTCTGGTCGCGGTCATCCTCGCCGACCTGCCGGATCGAGATGATGTCGCGGCTGTCGGCCTCGGTCTCGACGCAGGAGGCGTTGCGGCACTTGATCTTCTCGGCATCCTCAAGACGCATCGAGAGACCGCGGGCAATGTCGAGCGTGATATAGTTGCCGCCGACCGCGATGGCATCGACATGGACGAGGTGCCCCTGATGGAACACCGCGATCGACGTGGTCCCGCCGCCGATGTCGATGACGATCGAACCGAGTTCGGCTTCGTCTTCCAGCATGGTCGAGAGCGCGGAGGCATAGGGCGTTGCCACCAGCGCCTCGACGGCGAGATGACCACGCTCGACCGCGAGCATCAGGTTATGCGCGGCGAGCGGATCGCAGGAGGCGATGTGCAGATCGACCCCGAGGGACTCGCCCACCATGCCCTTCGGCTTCTGGATGCCGCCCGAACCATCGAGCGAATAGCCGACCGGCAGCGCATGCAGGATCGAGCGCCCGGCATCCTGCGCGTGAACCGAGGCGGCCTCGATCACGCGGTGGATGTCGTTATCCTCGACGTTGCGGCGGTGAAGCGCGACGTGGCCGTGGAAATGATGCGAGGAGATGCGCCCGCCGGAAATGTTGACGAGCGCGCTCGCCACCTGAACACCGGCCATGCGCTCTGCGGAATCTACCGCGAGGCGGATCGCCTTTTCGGCTTCGGTGAGGTCGATCACCGTGCCGCCCTTGATTCCGCGCGAGCGCTGGTGGCCGATGCCGAGAATGCGCATCCGGTGCGTGCGCCCCGAGAGAATGTCGGAATTCTCGATCGGATCGAGCCGCGCGATCAGGCAGACGACCTTGGAGGTGCCGACATCGAGCGCGGAGAGGATCGCCGTCTTGTTCGGCGGAACCGGGCGGATACGCGGCGTGAGGGTGGAGGGCTGCCGGCTCACGATGCCTTGCCTCCCCATTTCTTGATCTTTTCCTTGATCGTCTCGGCGTGGATCGCGGCGGCCTCCTCGGTGAGGCGCACGGTCACGCGGTCCGGCAGACGGAGGTCGATCGCGAGAACGCCGCGATTGGTCAGCCCGGCGTCCTTCTCGATTTCGAGAAACGCCTTGAGTGCCTTCTCGGCCCCCTCTTCCGGCAGGCGGATATCGACACCGTTCTGGAGCTTGATCGTCCAGCGACGGCTGGAAACGAGAACGCCGGCGCGGATACGGTCCTTGAGTTCGGGCACCTGCTCGACAAGCTCGGCAAATTCCTTGACACGCTTGTTGGCATCCGGCCCGACGACATGCGGCAGGCGCAGGAAGCGGCGGTCGTGGAGGTCCTCGATCGCCGTGCCGTCCTCGGCGATGATCTGCACCCGGCCATCAAGCTGCCAGAGCGCATAGGGCACGCGCTCGCGGACATTGATCAGCATGCGGTCGGGATAAAGCTTGGTGATCGAGGCTTCGGCGATCATCGGCACGGCGGCGAGATGCGCCTGAAGCTGCTTCGGATCGAGGAAGGGCAACGAATCCGTATCGCGGATGCCGGAAAGCTGCACCACTTCCTCGGAGGTCAGTTCGGAATTGCCGGATACCGCGATGTGGCGGATGCCGAAGCCGAGACCGCGCGCCACCATGTCGGAGAGCGAGCCCTGCTCGCGCCGCATCGTCTCGTAGTGCCCGCCCATGAAGAAGCCGGCGGTGCCGCAGGCCGCGACAAAGAGAATGGCGGCGGAAGAACCGATGCCGCGCGGGATGTGGGGGCCGGTCTGGGCTCGGCGCTGGGCCGCGCGCCCGGCGCGGAAAAGCGCCGCTGCTTCGGCGATGCCGCCGAACCAGTTCGCTACCTTCTGACCGAGGCGTCGCCCACCATCCATTCCACAAGCTCGCCGAAGCTGAGGCCCGCATGGGCCGCGAGTTCTGGCACGAGTGAGGTCTCCGTCATGCCCGGTTGTGTGTTCACTTCCAGGCAGACCAGCGTGTCGGTCGCATCATCGTAACGGAAGTCCGCTCGGGAGACGCCTCGACAGCCGAGCGCCTCATGCGCCCTGACTGCCATTTCTTGAATGCGCTGGTAAATATTTGGTTTAAGTTGTGCAGGCACGACGTGAATTGATCCGCCCGCAGCGTATTTTGCGTCGAAATCGTAGAACTCGCCGGCCGCCGGCTTGATCTCGGTCACGCCGAACGATTTCGTCCCTTCCGGATAGCCGATCACGGCGCAGGTCAGCTCCCGTCCGGGGATGAATCGCTCGACCAGCATCTCGTCCGCCAGCGGCCAGTCAGCGCGCGCCAGTTCTTCCAGCGGGTGGTTGCGGCCTTCCTTGACGATGTAGACGCCGAAGGAAGAGCCATCCGCCACCGGCTTGGCGACATAGGGCACATCCATCGGATGTTTCTTCGCAAGATCGAAGCGCGAAAGCGTGATCCCCTCCGCGACCGGAACCCCTGCCGCCGCCATCATCACCTTGGCGCGGTCCTTCCGCATTGCCAGCGCCGAGGCGAGCACGCCCGAATGCGTGTAGGGAATGCCGATGATCTCCAGCATCCCCTGGATGGTCCCGTCCTCGCCGAACGGGCCGTGCAGCGCGTTGAACACGACATCCGGCCCGAGTTCGACCAGTTCCGCCGCGATATCGCGCCCGACATCGATCTCGCTCACCCGGAAGCCGCGCTCGCGCAGCGCCCTGGCGCAGGCTTCGCCCGATTTGAGGCTCACCGGCCGTTCGGCGGCCCAGCCTCCCATCAAAACCGCGATATGCTTGCCCATGCCGGAGCCCTCCCTGCCTCAAGGCTGCGCGCGGATTGCCGGCCGCTCAGGCCGGCACACCGATGCGCTTGACTTCCCATTCGAGTTCGATGCCGCTCGTCGCCTTCACGAGGGCGCGGATCTGCTCGCCGAGTGTCTCGATATCCTGCGCGGTCGCACCGTCGTGCGCGATCAGGAAATTTGCATGCTTCCGCGACATTTCCGCCTGCCCAACCCGGAGATCGAGCCCGCCCGCGTCGCGGATCAGCCGCCACGAGGAATGCCCCGGCGGGTTCTTGAAGGTCGAACCGGCCGTGCGGACCTTGGTTTCCTGGTCGCGCTCACGGTGCTCCTGCACCCGCGCGTTGATGGCCTGAACCTCTTCCGGTGCGCGGGCAAAGCCCTGAAACACCGCTTCGGTGAAGACGAGATCGGCCGGCGCGCCGCTCGACCGGTAGGTAAACTTCATGTCGTCGAGCCCGAGCATCACGATCTCGCCGGCGCGCGTCACCGCGGTCGCTTCGACGAAGCGCTCGCGCGTCTCGCCCTCGATCTCCGGGTTGGTGTTCGAGCGCGTACCCGCGTTCATGCGCAGCGCGCCGCCGATCGAGCCGGGAATGCCGAACAGGAACTCGAGCCCGCCGATGCCAGCCTCCGCCGCCGCAATTGCGACCTTGCGATCCGCGGCGAAGGCGCCGGCGCGGATGCGATACCCCTCTTCCACCGTGATCTGCCCGAAAGCACGCGGCGCGAAGCGGATCACCACGCCCGGCACACCGCCGTCGCGGATGATCATGTTCGAGGCCAGACCGAGCGGCATCACGGGAAGCTCGGCCGGCAGGTTCTTCAGGAAATAGGCGAGGTCTTCCGTGTCCGCCGGCGTGTAGAGGCATTGCGCCGGCCCGCCAACCCGCAGCCACGTCATCGGCGCCAGCGGCTCGTTGTCGAGCACGCGGCCGCGCAGATCGGGCATCTGCTCGCGTATCATCGGGGAAAGCGGCGCAAATCCCATGCTCAACTCACCTTGAACGCGCCGAGTTCCCCGGGAAGTGCATAAGCCCATTGCGTGATGTTGCCGGCGCCGAGGCAGATCACGTAATCGCCGGGCTTCGCGATGCCCGCGACGTGCTTCGCCAGCGTTTCCGGTCCTTCGAGCGGGATGACATGGCGATGGCCATGCGCCTTGATGCCCGCGACCAGCGCATCGCGGTCCGCGCCTTCAAGCGGCACTTCGCCGGCGGCGTAGGTCTCCGCGACGATCACCGTGTCCGCGTCGTTGAAGCAGGTCGAGAATTCCGCGAACAGCGATTTGAGGCGCGTGTAGCGATGCGGCTGAACGATCGCGATCACCTGCCCCTTGGTCGAGGCACGCGCGGCACGCAGCACGGCGGCGATCTCGACCGGGTGATGGCCGTAATCGTCGAAGATGGTGACGCCGTTCCATTCGCCGGTTTTCGTGAAGCGACGCTTGACGCCGCCGAACCCTGCCAGCCCCTCCCGGATCACATTGACCGGCACGCCCAGTTCGTAGGCGACCGTGATCGCGGCGGTAGCGTTGAGCGCGTTGTGGTGGCCCGGCATCGGCAGCACCATGTCCGGCAGCTCGGTCGTGGCGCCGGTCTTGCGGTCGCGGATCAGAACCGAGAAGCGACACTGCCCGCCCGCGAGATCGACATTCTGGAGCCGCACGTCGGCCTGCACGTTCTCACCATAGGTGATAACGCGGCGGTCCTCGATCTGGCCGACGAGTTCCTGCACGGTCGGATGGTCGATGCACATTACCGCGAAACCATAGAACGGCAGGTTGTCGACCAGCGCCCGGAACGCCTTCTTGATCGCGTCGAAGGTGCCGAAATGATCAAGGTGCTCAGGGTCGATGTTGGTGACAATCGCGACATCGGCGGGGAGCTTGAGGAAGGTGCCGTCGCTCTCGTCGGCCTCAACCACCATCCAGTCGCCGCCGCCGAGGCGCGCGTTGGTGCCGTAGGCGTTGATGATGCCGCCGTTGATCACCGTCGGGTCGAGCCCACCCTTGTCGAGCAGGGTCGCGACAAGGGAGGTCGTCGTCGTCTTGCCATGCGTGCCGGCGATCGCGACACAACTCTTGAGGCGCATCAGCTCGGCCAGCATCTCGGCGCGGCGGACGACCGGTATACGCGCCTCGCGCGCCGCCATCAGTTCCGGGTTGTCGCGCTTGATCGCGGTGGAGACGACCACAACGGCCGCCTGACCGACGTTCTCGCCCTTGTGGCCAACGAAGCAGGTGATGCCCTTCTCTCTGAGGCGCTTCACGTTGGCGTTGTCCGAGGCGTCCGAGCCCTGCACCGTATAACCGAGATTGGCCAGCACCTCGGCAATGCCGGACATGCCGATGCCCCCGATGCCGATGAAATGGATGGGGCCGGTCTCGCGCGGTATCTTCATGGCTCAGCTTCGGTTCGCAAAAACGGGAACAGGTCCTGCCGGCCTCCTTTCAGGTGATTCGGGCCGGAAACAGGTGTTTGGAAGGCCTATCAGGGCTTGGCTATCAAGGAAAGTCAGGCCTTGCCGATCAGGGAAAGAACCTCGCTTGCGAGGCGCGAAGCCGCATCGGCAATGCCGACTTTCTTCGCCGCCGCCGCCATGCGTGGCAACCGCTCCGGGTCTTCCGCGAGGCGCTCGATCACCTCCGCGAGCGAGATCGGCGTCAGCGCGCTCTGGGGAATGGCGATCGCCCCGCCGGCCGCGACCAGCACCTCGGCGTTCGCCGCCTGATCCTGATCGAGCGCGCCGGGAAGCGGCACGAGAATGCCCGGCCGGCCGATCACGGAAAGTTCGGAAACCGTCGAGGCGCCTGCCCGCGCGATCACAAGATGCGCGCCGGCCATGCGCTGCGGCAGATCGGTGAAGAAGTGCTGGACGAGATGCTTCATCCCGAGCTTCTCGTAGCCCTTGTTGACGCGCAGCACGTCCTCGTCGCGCGCCTGCTGGATGATCTGGATGCGGGCGCGCAGCGCCTCCGGCAGGTGCTGGAAGGCGTTCGGCACCACGTCGCTCATCACGCGCGCGCCTTGGCTGCCGCCGAACACGAGAATGCGCAGCGGCCCATCGGCGGTGAACGGCGGATAGGCGGTTTCTGCCGCATGCGTCACCGGCCGCCGCACCGGGTTGCCGGTCTCGAAGGTCTTGTCCGGGAACAGGTTGTCCTTGAGCGGAAACCCGGTCGCGATACGGCTCGCGCGCGGCGCCAGGAAGCGGTTGGCGCGCCCCATCACCGCATTGCCTTCGTGGATCAGCGTCGGGATGCCGGCGAAATGCGCGGCGAGGATCGGCGGAACGGTCGGGTAACCGCCGAAGCCGACGACGGCGGCCGGGCGGATTTTCGTGATCAGCTTGCGCGCCTGCAGGAAGCCCTTGAACAGCCGCCAGGCACCGCGTGCCTTCGATTCAAGCCCGGTGCCGGTCACCGTGCCGGCGATGATGGTGTGGACATCGCCCGGAAAGCGCTCGACCCAGGCATCGACGCGGGTGTCGGTCACCAGTTCGACCTGCCGCCCGCGCTGGGTCAGAGCCTCGGCAAGGGCTTCCGCCGGGAACAGATGGCCGCCGGTTCCCCCGGCGGCAAGAAGGATCAGGCGTTTCGTATCAGGCATGGCTCACGTGTCCCGTGCCGGAAGGATAGGGCGTTCCTCCCGTGCTCATCCGCTCCATGATCGCAGCTTTGGGGCGTTTTCGCGTCACGGCCAGCAGGAGGCCAGTGGTGATCGCGATCGAAAGCAACGACGAGCCGCCATAGGACAGGAACGGCAGCGTCATGCCCTTGGGCGGGATGAGGTTGAGGTTCACCGCCATGTTGATGAAGCTCTGGAGGCCGAACAGCATCACCAGCCCCGCGCCGGCCATGCGGCAGAACGGATCGGAATTCTGCCGGGCGGAGATCATGCCGCGCACGACGATGAACGCGAACACCGAGACGACGAGAATGCAGGTGATTGCCCCGAACTCCTCGCCGATTACCGAGAACAGGAAGTCGGTATGGCTGTCGGGCAGCGAACGCTTCACCACGCCCTCGCCCGGTCCGCGACCGAACCAGCCGCCGGAAAGGAAACTGTCGAGCGCCATGTCGGTCTGGAAGGTGTCACCGTTACCCTTGTTGAGGAAGCGGTCGATACGGTCGGTGACGTGCGGCAGGAAACGATAGGCGGCGAACAGGCCGACGACGCCGCCGCCGGCAAGGCCGACGACCCAGAGGATGTGCAGGCCGGCGAGGAAGAACAGTCCGCACCAAACGGTCGAGACGAGAATGGTCTGTCCGAGGTCCGGCTGGCGGATCAGCGGCACCACCACCACCGGCAACAGCAGGAACGCGACGACGAGCGAGGGCATGTCCTTGCGCGTCTGGCGCTCGGAAAAGGCCCAGGCGGCCAGAACCGCGAAGGCGGGCTTGACGATTTCCGAGGGCTGGAGCGAAAAGCCGGGCAGGTTGATCCAGCGCCGCGCGCCCTTCACCTCGGCGCCGAACAGCAGCGTGAAGATCACCAGCCCCATCCCCACGACGAACAGGAACAGCGCAAACCGCCGCACCTGGCGCGGATCGAGGAACGACAGCGAGACCATCAGCGTGCCGCACAGGACAAGGAAGACCGCCTGCCGGTTGACGAAATGGAAGGTCGGCAGGCCGAGCTTGCTCGCGACCGGCGGATAGGCAGCAAGACCGAACAGGAAGCCGGACACCATCAGCGCCACGAACGAGAACAGCAGCCAGCGGTCGATGGTCCACCACCATTCCCCGAAGGTCGTGCGTTCCGCGCGCGTCACCATAGGCCCTCACAACGGGGCCGACGCCCCTCAGTTGACGGGCTTGAAGCCCTTCAGTCCCGCCGCAAGGGCGCGGAAGGTATCCCCGCGCACCTCGAAATTCGGAAACTGATCAAAGGAGGCGCAAGAAGGTGAAAGAAGGATTACCGGCTCGTCAAAATCTGCGCCGGACGCATCGGAAGCCGCTGATTCGAGAGCCTTCTCCACGGTTCCGGCCATAAGATAGGGAACCTTGCCCTCAAGCGTCCGGGCGAAGTCCGGCGCGGCTTCGCCGATGAGATAGGCCTTGGCGACACGCGGGAAATACGGCGCCAGCGCGGTGATGCCGCCTTCCTTCGGCTTGCCGCCGAGGATCCAGAAAATACCGTTCTCGAACGACAGCAGCGCCTTCTCGGTGGAATCGGCGTTGGTCGCCTTGGAATCGTTGACGAGGATCGCCTTGCCGACGCGCCCCACCTGCTCCATGCGATGCGCGAGACCGGGAAAGGATGCGAGCCCCTGCTGGATTGCCGCTTCATCGAGCCCGAGGCTCAGGCAGGCCGCCACCGCCGCCGCCGCGTTCTGCGCGTTGTGATCCCCGCGCAGCGAGCCGATCCCGGTAAGGTCGGCGAGCTTCCGGCCATGCCCGCGCCAGGCGAAGATCTCGCGACCGCGCACGTGAATGCCCGCCCCCAGTGTCTCGCTGAGCGAGATGCGGACGATCGGCTTGCCGGAATGATCGAGACGCACCGCGATTGCTTCGCAATGCGGATCGTCGACGCCGATGATCGCCCGGTCGGCGGCCTGGACGAGACGCTCCTTGATGCTTGCGTAGTGCTCCATCGTCCCGTGCCGGTCGATGTGATCGGGCGAGAGATTGAGCAGGATGCCGATCGATGGCTGGAGCGAGGGTGTGAGGTCGATCTGGTAGGACGACATCTCGATCACATGGATGCGGCTTGCCGCTGGCGATGCAAGCGCCAGGATCGGCGTGCCGATGTTGCCGCCCATCTGCACGTCCCGGCCGGCCGCGCGCAGGATATGCGCGATCAGCGCGGTGGTGGTCGATTTGCCGTTGGTGCCGGTGATCGCGACAAAGGGCGCATCCGGCGCGAGCCGGTGCCGTTCGCGGGCATAGATCTCGACATCGCCGATGATCTCGACGCCGGCGGTGCGCGCAAGGTCGACCGTCCAATGCGGCTTTGGATGCGTCAGCGGCACGCCGGGCGCCAGCACCAGCGCCGCGATGCCCGACCAGTCGACATGGTGGAGATCGACGGCCTCGAACCCGGCCTCCTTGGCCTTGGCGACGGCTTTCTCCGCATCGTCCCAGACGAGGGTTTCCGCACCGCCCGCCTTCAGCGCCGCCGCCGTCGCCATGCCCGAACCGCCGAGCCCGAACAGCGCGACGCGCTTTCCGCGAAAGGTTTCGGCTGGTGTCATGGCCTCTCCTCCTGTCCGAGGCACGATCCCCGGATTCCGGTGCTTTCCGCCACGACTTACATCAATCGGCGCTCAGCGCAATTTCAACGTGGCGAGGCCGATGAGCGCGAGGATCACCGCGATGATCCAGAAACGGATCACGACCTGCGGCTCCTTCCAGCCCTTCTTTTCGTAATGGTGGTGGATCGGCGCCATGCGGAACACGCGCTTGCCGGTGAGCTTGAACGAGGCGACCTGGATGATGACGCTCGCCGCCTCCAGCACGAACAGGCCGCCGACAATCGCGAACACGATCTCGTGCTTGGTCGCCACGGCCGCCGTCCCGAGCAGCCCGCCGAGCGCGAGCGAACCGGTATCGCCCATGAAGATCTGCGCCGGCGGCGCGTTGAACCACAGGAAGCCGAGGCCCGCGCCGATCACCGCGCCGAGGATCACCGCGATCTCGCCGGTGCGGGGAATGAAATGGATCTGCAGATAGTTCGAGAACACCGCGTTACCGGTGAGATAGGCGATGAAGCCGAAGGTGCCCGCCGCGATCATCACCGGCACGATCGCGAGCCCGTCGAGCCCGTCCGTCAGGTTGACCGCGTTGCCGGCAGCGACGATCACGAAAACCGCGAAAACGATGAAGAACATCCCGAGATGGATCATCACGTCCTTGAAGAGCGGCAGCGAGATCGAACTTGCCAGCGCGGGCGGGAAATTCCGGCTGATGAAGTAGCAGGCGGCACCCGCGATCAGCGCTTCGAGCGCGAGCCGCGCCTTCGACGAGAAACCCTTGTGCGATTGCTTCGTCACCTTGAGATAGTCGTCGTAGAAGCCGATCGCCCCGAACCCCAGCGTCACACCGAGCACCGCCCATACGAACGGATTGCCGAGGTTCGCCCAGAGAAGGGTCGAGACGACGATGCCCGAGAGGATCATCAGCCCGCCCATTGTCGGCGTGCCGCGCTTCATCAGGTGCGATTCCGGCCCGTCCTCGCGGATCGGCTGGCCCTTGCCCTGCTTGACGCGCAGGGTGTCGATGATCGCGGGCCCGAACATCATCACGAAGAACAGCGCGGTGATGGTCGCCGCGCCGGCCCGGAAGGTGATGTAACGGAAGATGTTCAGCGGACCGAAGGTACTCGCGAGATCCGAGAGCCAGAAAAACATGCCAATCCTTCCCAGACCGCCGGCGGCTATTCTTCCGCCGGGGCCGCTTCCTTCACCGCGAAGCGCGACTTCAGTTCCGTGACCACCCTGGCCATTTTCGAGCCGAGCGAGCCCTTGACCATCACCACATCGCCGGGCTGCATCGCCGCAGCAACATGCGGGGCGAGCTTGTCCGACGCCTCCGCATACGCTCCTCGGCGGTCGGCAGGCAAGGCCGAATAGAGCTCACGCATCAGCGGGCCGCAGGCAAAGACGAGATCGATATCGTTTTCCACAACCGCACCGGCGAGCCCGGCATGGAGCTTCACGGCATCGGCACCGAGTTCGAGCATGTCTCCCATCACGGCAATGCGCCGGCCGCGCGAACCCACCGGCGTGCCGCCGGCCACCGCCAGCGCGGCGCGCATCGAGGTGGGGTTGGCGTTGTAGCTCTCGTCGATCAGCGAGAAGGTCTTCTTGCCGATATGCAGCGCGAGGCGCTTGCCGCGTCCCTCAACCGAGCCGAAATCCTGCATCGCCAGCGCCGCGAGCGCGAGATCGGCGCCGACGACATGCGCCGCGCCGAGCACGGCCAGCGAATTGAGCGTGAAATGCCGGCCCGGCGCGCCGATGCGGTAGTTTACCGGGATGCCGAACACCTCCGCCGAAACGAGACTGAAATCGGCGTCGAGATGAACATCGCGCAGCCGGATATCCGCATCGTCCCCGGTGCCAAAGCGGACGATCCGCCCGGCCCTGCTCGCCGCTGCGTGGGCGACGAGGCGCGCGGCATGCGGGTTGTCAGCGTTGATGATCGCGACCCCGCCCGGTTCCAGCCCGGCGAAGATCTCGCCCTTGGCATCCGCGATCCCCTCGATCGCGTGGAACTGCGCGAGATGCACCGGCTCGACCGTGGTGACGATCGCGACATGCGGCTTGACCATCGCCGTCAGCGGCAAGATTTCGAACGGGTTAGACATGCCGATCTCGAACACGCCGAACTCGGTCTCGGCCGGCATTCGCGCCAGCGTCAGCGGCACGCCCCAGTGGTTGTTGTAGGAGGCGACGGAGGCATGGACGCTGCCCGAGCGCGCCAGCGCGATCCGCAGCATCTCCTTGGTCGAGGTCTTGCCGACCGACCCCGTCACCGCGATCACCGGCCCGCCCATCCGCGCGCGGGAGGCGACACCGAGCCGTTCCATCGACCGGAGCACGTCATCGACGACGACGAGCGGTGCGTCCGGACCGAAATCGCCGGCATGGGCCTCGTCCACGACAGCAAGCGTCGCCCCCTTCTCGATGGCGGAAGCGACGAAGCGGTGTCCGTCGTGCACATCGCCCTTGATCGCGAAGAACAGCGCGCCGGGTTCGAGCGTGCGCGTATCGATCGAAATCGACATCACCTCGCCGGCGATGACGCCGCTCGCCCGCCCGCCGAGCAATCCCGGCAGTTCCGCAACCCGCCACAGGGGGGGCGGCAAACTGGCTCGCACCGCGATCGATCTCATGCGTTTCGGCTCCTGGTTCTGGCCGCCGCCCAGCGCGGCGATCGCCTCGCGCGCGACCTCGTGATCGGAAAAAGGGTGGACCGTCGTCCCGATGATCTGGCCCGGCTCGTGCCCCTTGCCCGCGATCAGGAAGGCGTCGCCCGGTTCGAGCCGGCCGATGCCCTCGCGGATCGCCGCCGCCCGGTCGCCGATCTCGATCCCGCCGGGGCAGGCGGCGAGAACCTGCGTCCGGATCGAGGTCGGGTCCTCGGTGCGGGGGTTGTCGTCGGTGACGATGACCACATCGGCCTTCGCCGCCGCGATCCCGCCCATGATCGGCCGCTTGCCGGCATCGCGATCCCCGCCGCAGCCGAAAGCGACGATCAGCTTGCCGGAAACGAAGGGCCGGAGCGCCGAGAGCGCATAGGAAAGCGCCTCCGGCTTGTGCGCGTAATCGACGAAGACCGGCGCCGCATTGAACACGCCGACCCGCTCCAGCCGCCCCGGCACGCCCGCGAGCGATCCTATCGCCTTGAACACATCCTTCGGCTTTTCGCCGGTCGCGAGCGCCAATGCCGCCGCGACCGCGACATTCTCCACCTGAAACGCGCCGATCAGCGGAACATGAACCGGGTAACGCCGCGTACGATACCGGAAGGTCACATTCTGCCCGAGACCGTCGGCCTCGACCTGCGCGACGGCAATATCCTCGCCGCGCCGGCCGACCGTCCAGGCATGGCGGCCCGCGATGGCTGCCGCGACCGCCGCCTCCGCGCCACGATCGCCGTCAAGGTTGATGATCGCCGGCAGGCCCTCCGGCAGCAGGTGCTCGAACAATTTGAGCTTGGCCGAAAAATAGTCCTCGATCGTCGGGTGATAGTCGAGGTGGTCGCGCCCGAGGTTGGTGAAGGCCGCCGCCGAGAGCCGCACCTCGTCGAGCCGGGCCTGATCGAGCCCGTGGCTGGAGGCTTCCATCGCCAGATGCGTGATGCCCTCGCGCGCGAGATGGTCGAGCGTTCGGTGCAGCGTGATCGGATCGGGCGTCGTCAGCGAACCATAGGCGGCGCCATCGGGGCCGATCACGCCCAGCGTGCCGAGCGAGGCGGCCTTGCGCCCGCAGGCCGCGAAGATCTGCCGGGTGAACTCCGCCACCGAGGTCTTGCCGGCCGTGCCGGTGACGGCCACGATCGTCGCCGGTTGGAGCGGAAAGAGATAGGCCGCCGCGCGCGAAAGCGCCCGGCGCATGTCGCGCACCCGGAGGTAAAGCACCACGCGGTCGAGATCGGCCGGACGCGGTCCGGCACCGACGATGGCGATCGCGCCCGCCGCAACCGCAGCCGGAATGAACTGCGCGCCGTCGATCTTCGTGCCCGGCATCGCGAAAAACACGAACCCCGGCTCGACCTGCCGGCTGTCCGCGGCAATGCCCGCCACCGGAACGTCACGGTAGTGGCCAGCGTCGATGTCAATCGCAGCCGCGAGACCGCCCAGAGTCGGACGATGGTCAGTGGGGCGGTGATCGTCGAAGTTGGCTTGCTCGTTGTCCGGCATCGGCGTTCCGTTCCAGGTCCCTTCCCGGTCCTTGTTTCTTCTCGGACTATTGCCGAACCGGCATCGCCCCGGTCCGCGCCACCAACGGGAAGGGCTGGCGCGGCAGTTCGAAATTCGTTTCAAGCCCCAGCATCGGCCCGATCCGCTCGACGATGCGGCCGGTCGTGGGGGCGGCGTTCCAGCCGGAGGTGGCATAGCCGTGAGTCTCCGGCAAGCCCTTGGGTTCATCCAGAATTGTGAGCAAAATATAGCGGGGTTTGTCCGCCGGCATGACGGCCATGAAGGCGTTGAACAGCTTGTGCTTGGAATAGCGTCCGCCGACCACCTTTTCCGAGGTGCCGGTCTTGCCGCCGAGATAATAGCCGGGGATGTCGGCCTTGGTGGCCGATCCCTTCTCGGCGTTGAGGCGCATGACGTAACGCATCATCTCCGAGGTCTCCGGCTTGATGACGCGGACCGCGAGCTTGTCTGCCTCTTCCTTCGAGCGCTTCAGGTAGGTCGGCGGGATCATCTTGCCGCCGTTGACGAGCGCAGCCGTCGCCATGGCCGCCTGCAGCGGCGCGACGGCGAGGCCGTGGCCGAAAGCGATGGTGACGGTATTGAGTTCGCCCCAGTTGGCCGGCTTGATCGGTTCCGAGCTTTCCGGCAATTCGGTGCGCAGCCGGTCGAGCTGGCCCATCTTCTTGAGGAACGCCTTGTGCCCCTCGACGCCGACCGTGAGCGCCATTCGCGCGGTGCCGATGTTCGACGAATAGATGAAGATCTCCGGCACCGAGAGCACGCGGTTCTTGCCGTGATAATCGTTGATCTTGAAACGCCCGTAGCGCAGCGCGCCGCGTGCATCGAAGCTCGAGGTGATCTTCACCTTGCCCGAATCGAGCGCCATCGCCGTCGTCAACGCCTTGAAGGTCGAACCCATCTCGTAAACGCCGACCTGAAGGCGGTTGATATTGTCCGGCTTGAGCGCATCCGCCGGGCTGTTGGGGTCATAATCCGGCAGGCTGACATGGCTCACGATCTCGCCGGTATCGACGTCGAGCACCAGCGCCGCCGCCGCCTTGGCCTTGTATTTCTCCAGCGCGTAGACGAGTTCCTCCCGCACCGCATGCGTGATGCGCACGTCGAGCGCGAGTTCCACCGGCTTGAGATCGCCGCCAACCTGGACAAGCCCCGCGCCCTTGAGGTCGTTGAGCCCCTGCCCGTCGATGTATTTCTCGATGCCGGCGATGCCGTTGTTGTCGATATTGGCGAAACCCAGCACATGCGCGCCGAGCTTGCCGTTCGGATAGACACGCTTGTTCTCCGGCAGGAAGCCGATGCCAGGAATGCCAAGGCGGAAGATGTCCGCCTGCTGCTTGGGCGTCACCTCGCGCTTGATCCACACGAAACCGTTCTTCTTGCCGAGCTTCTCGCGCAGTTCGCGCCCGTCGAGGTCGGGGAAGACGGCATTGATGAGTTCGGCGGCTTCGTCCTTGTCGATCACCTTGCGCGGATCGGCGAAAACCGAGGTCGTCTTGATATCGGTCGCCATCGTGATGCCGGACCGGTCGACGATCACCGGCCGCGCGGTCGAGATCGAGCCCTGCGTCAGCCGCCCGATGGTCGAGGGTTCCTCGCTGCGGACGTTGAGCAGCACGAGCCGCCCGATAAGGGTCGCGAACAATCCGCCGAACGCCAGCGCGACGAGGATCATCCGGGCCGGAAGCTTTTCCGTCCGGATCGTGAACAGCGCACGCAGGATCGCCACCGGCGAGGGCAACGCGATGCGCGGCCGGGGCACTTGCGGCATGGAAAGCCGTGAAATCGCCAATCGGGGCAGAGGAAGGGAAAAACGCATCGTCATTCCTCAGGGGATCAGTTTCTTCAGGAAGCCGGTCAGCCCACCGCCCTGACTGCGCGGCGGCGAGGCGGGCGCCGGATTGCCGATAGGCGCGGGCGGCGCCAGCCGGGCCGGCGCGCCGCTTGCGACCTTCGGCTGCGGTTTGGCCTTGTCCGGCGTCTTCTTGTCAGGAGTCTTCCTGGCCTGCCCCGGTTTTGCCGCCGGCGTGGTGGTCGCAGGTTTCGGGCGTGCGGGCCCGGCCGAGGTGATGCTCGCCGTCGTCGTGCCCTTGGTGGATTTCGTCGCCTTCGGCGCCTTTTCCGAAGTCGTGATCGAGCCGGTCAACAGGTCATCGATCTTGTCGGTCCGGGCCGGCGCGACCGGCACATCCCTGGCCTCGACGACCTGCCGGGCAGACATCGGCTGCATGCCGGCCTCCGGCTTGGCGAGCAGTTGCAGGCGTTCGGGCCGGTTGAGAAGATGCCATTCCGCCTTGAGAATGGCGATGGCGTCGCGCTCGCGTTGAAGCTCGGCCTCGCGCTTGCGCAGCTTCTCGGCGACGAGAATGGTCTCGTACTTCACGGAATAGGCCCAGGTCGCCGAGCCGATCAGCGTCACCAGCGCGAGGATATTGAGGAAGCGGATCACCGGCGGCCTCCCTTGTGGCGTGTACGGCCTTTTTCTTCCGGCAGGCGGGTCAGCGCGAAAACCGCCTCGTCGTCGGGCTGCGGGGGAGCATCCGAGCGGATGCCGGCCCTGAGCTTGGCGGACCGCGCGCGCGGGTTGCGCCCGAGTTCCGCTTCACCCGCCGTGACCGGCCATTTGCCTTCGATACGGAACGTGGCGACCACGCTCGCCTGGACGGGCGCGTAGCGCGAGCCGCCGCCCCGCCCCGAACGGGCGGCGAGGAATTGCTTCACGATCCGGTCCTCCAGACTATGGAAGGAAACGACGACAAGCCGCCCGCCGGGCTTCAGGAGGCGCTCCGCCGCGTGCAGCGCGCGCGCCAATTCGCCAAGCTCATCGTTGACCGCGATGCGGAGCGCCTGAAACGCCCGCGTCGCCGGGTGGATATCGCCGGGCCGTGTGCGGATGATGCGCGCGATCATGTCCGCCAGCTGGCGCGTCGTCGTGAAGGGCGTCGCCTTGCGGTCCGCGACGATCGCGCGGGCGATCACGCGGCTGAGGCGCTCCTCGCCGTAATGGTAGAAGATGTCGGCGAGCCGGGCTTCCGAGGCATGGTTGACGAGATCCGCCGCGCTCTCGCCCTCGCCGCTCATGCGCATGTCGAGCGGGCCGTCATTGCGGAAGGAAAAGCCGCGGATCGCCTGATCGAGCTGCATCGAGGAGACACCGATATCAAGCACGATGCCGTCGAATGGCCCCAGGCCGGCCTCTTCAGCCGCCGTTTCCATGTCGGAGAATTCGGTTTCGACAAGCGCCAGCCGCCCGCCGGAGGCCGCGACGAGCGCCTGCCCGCCGGCGATCGCCGTGGGATCGCGATCGAGCGCGAGCACGCGGTTGGCAGCGTTGGCCTCGAGGATCGCGCGGCTGTAGCCGCCGGCGCCGAACGTGCCATCCAGATAGATACCGGCCTCGCCCGCCTTGAGGGCCGCGAGAACCTCATGGAGCAGAACGGGAATATGCGGTGCTTCGGCTGATGGAGGAAGGGAGACATGCCGGGCCGGTCCGCCAGCGGCCCCTCCTGAAGAAGCGCCGCGACCCGTCATGTCTCCCGTTCCCCGTTTCCAGTGCCTCTGCCCCCCGTGGACCGGATCGGTCCACGCCCCGAGAGTTCGGCCCTGAGTTCGCGCAGGCTCGCCTTTGCCTCGGCGAGATGCGCGGAAAACCGGTTCGGCTCCCAGATCCTGAACCTGTCGCCCAGCCCCACGAACACCACGTCCGACGTGATGCCCGCATAGGCCTTGAAGCGGTCCGGCAGCAGGACGCGGCCCTCGGGATCGGGTTTCAGCGTTTCCGCACCGCCGAGCAGCGCGGTCGCGATCAGATCGCGCGCATCCGAATAGGCCGGATAGCGCTCGATCAGCCCGTCGATCTCCCGAAGCAGCCGGTTGCCGCCCGCCTCCAGCGCCGGAAGCTCCAGCGCCTGATGGACAAACAGTCCCGGATACTGGTCGACCTCCAGAACGGCGCGGAACGGTGCCGGGATCGACACCCGCCCCTTCCCGTCCAGACGGCCCGGAATGGTCGATAAAAAACGCATGACGCAACAACGCCTTGACCAGAAGCCCGCCCGAAATCCGGGCGTGCGGCGCCACATCGGCGGGGCTTACCCCGCCATGCTCGCCGTCAATTCTTGGGCATTCATGGGCTAACATGGGAAATCATGGGCGTCAACGCGGAACTCTGCGCGCGCAACGCCAAGGCCGCGCGCATCGGCGATCCCACCATGAAAGACTTAAGAAAGGGTTCGGTAGGGTTAAGCAGAGGTAGCCGGAACGGATAAAGACCAAGTCACCCGGGACGTGCGGCCCGGCACAGACCTGCTGCGTCGGTTGCGTCACCTTGGCCCTATCGCAGCCGCTTCCGGGCTGCCGGAGGGAACGACAATGACCGGATCGATGCACAACCGTTTCAGCCTTGCCTGCCTGCCGGTGATCCTGGCGGCCGGGCTTTCCGCCACCGGCGCGGCGCATGCCGGCGGGGCCCCGCGGGGCGGCGGGATTTACGTGCCGCCGCAACGCACCAACCACGTTCAGGACCATCGCGGCCCCAATCTCGGCGGCGCGGCCAGTTCCGGCACTCATATCCGCTGCGTCATCTTCTGCGGCAACTCCTTCACGCCGCGCGGCGCGCCGGCACGTCCGCACACCCAGGACCACCGGGGCGGCATCGCCATCGTCAACGAGAACGGCGCCCGCACCGGCACCGCGAACGTCAATCCGGCGGTCGCCAACGCCAATCGGGGGCCGAGGATCGTCATCGTCGATCAGAACGGCAATCGGGTCGGCACCGCGCCTGCACCGCGCGCCACTTCGCCCGGCCGTCCGGTGCTGGTGGATTCGTTCGGCCGGCGGCTGCACGCCGATCGTACGCCCTATCGCCCGCACGAGCCGGGCTATCAGTCGCCCTACGGTGGCCCGAACAGCGCGAGGACGGCAGGCTCCGGCTATCCGGCACCCGCCGGCAACAACCACCCGAACCACATGCCGCACCTTCTGGCGCAATAATACGGCGCAACGATACCCCTCCGGGCCTAACGGGAAGGAAGATCCAGTCGGCCTGTAAGCCGGGTTCTGTATGGCCCCGCCTCGCGGCGGAACGTGGCGGCCATTCATCTGGGACCCGGCTCGCGCCGGGCCTCCTGCAACCAACCCGGATGACTGGAGCGGAGCCTCCTGCGCCTCGCGGCGCGCGCCATCCCTATTCGGTCTTGCTCCCGGTGGGGTTTGCCCTGCCATCGCCGTTGCCGGAGACGCGGTACGCTCTTGCCGCACCTTTTCACCCTTACCGGGCAATGCCCGGCGGTATCTTTTCTGTGGCACTTTCCCTGGGGTCGCCCCCGGCGGCCGTTAGCCGCCACCGCTTCTCCATGGAGCCCGGACTTTCCTCGAAGCCCGCGAAGGCCCCGCGGCCGCCCGGCCGACTGGATGCTCCTCGCTTGGTCGAAAACCCGTTTCCCGTCAATGCGCGATTTTTTTGACACGCTC
>JAVTWI010000334.1:0-25989 GCA_032229845.1 Rhabdaerophilum sp. | reverse complement strand
TGTGGATGCCCTCGTGGGGCGGCATGATCAACGGCCTGATGACGCTCTCGGGCGCGTGGGACAAGCTCCGCACCGACCCCGTGCTGCGCATGCTGGTCGTGTCGGTCGCCTTCTACGGCATGTCGACCTTCGAGGGGCCGATGATGTCCATCAAGGCCGTGAACTCGCTCTCGCACTACACCGACTGGACCGTCGGCCACGTGCATTCAGGCGCGCTCGGCTGGGTCGGCTTCGTCTCCTTCGGCGCGATCTACTGCCTCGTGCCGTGGCTGTGGAACAAGAAGGGCCTGTGGTCGGACAAGCTCGTCAACTGGCACTTCTGGATCGCGACGCTCGGCATCGTGCTCTACATCTCGGCGATGTGGGTCGCGGGTATCATGCAGGGCCTGATGTGGCGTGCCTACACCGCGCTCGGCTTCCTCGAATATTCCTTCATCGAGACGGTCGAGGCGATGCACCCCTTCTACGCGATCCGTGCCCTGGGTGGCTCCCTGTTCGTCGTGGGGTCGCTGATCATGGCCTACAACATCTACATGACCATCCGGTCCGGCACGGCGGCTGAGCCCGCCGATGCCACCAAGCCGGCCATGGTCCCTGCCGAGTAAGGATGAGAACAATGTCTCTCTGGCACAAACACGCTGTCTTCGAGAAGAACTCCATCCTTCTCGCCATCGGCATCATCGTCGTGATCGCCATCGGCGGTCTCGTCGAGATCGCGCCGCTCTTCTACCTCCGTTCGACCATCGAGCAGGTGAAAGGGGTGCGCCCCTACACCCCGCTCGAACTGGCCGGGCGCGCGATCTACGTCCGCGAGGGTTGCTACAACTGCCATAGCCAGATGATCCGTCCGCTGCGCGACGAGGTCGAACGCTACGGCCATTACAGCCTCGCGGCGGAATCGATGTTCGACAAGCCGTTCCAGTGGGGTTCGAAGCGCACCGGGCCGGATCTGGCGCGCGTCGGCGGCAAGTATTCGGATGAATGGCAGATCCGCCACCTCAACAATCCGCGCGAGGTGGTGCCGCAATCGATCATGCCGGGCTACCCGTATCTGGCGAAGGCCAAACTCGACTTCCGCGATATCGCGGGTCACCTGAAGGCCAACCGCATCGGCGGCGTGCCCTACACCGACGAGATGATCGCAAATGCGCTCAAGGATATGCGGGCGCAGACCAACCCGGACGATGCCGGCGCGGCTGATCTCGAGAAGCGCTACACTATGAAGCCGGAAGTCGGTGCGGACGGCAAACCCGTGCTCGACAAGGACGGCAAGCCGAAAATGGTGAAGGTGTCGACCATCTCCATCCGGGATTTCGACGGCAACCCGCAGAAGCTCACCGAGGCGGATGCCCTGATCGCCTATCTCCAGGTTCTGGGGACGATGGTCGATTTCAAGGGCTACGACGCCAAGGCCAACTATCGTTGAGGAGGAAAAAATGGGTTCCACCTACGCACTCCTCGCCTCCATCGCGCAGCAGCTCGGCGTGGTCTTCTTCATGACCGTCTTCGCCGCAGTGGTTGCCTACGCTCTCTGGCCGAAGAACCGCGAAAAGTTCGACGCGGCCGCCCATATGCCTCTGAAGGAGGATTGATCCGATGGCCGGACATATCGAAGAGAAAGATGCCGTCACCGGTCGTACCACGACCGGCCACGAATGGGATGGCATCAAGGAGCTGAATACGCCGTTGCCGCGCTGGTGGCTCAACGTGTTCTATGCCTGCATCCTCTGGTCGATCGCCTATTACGTGGTCTACCCTGCCTGGCCGGGCATCACTTCCTACACCAAGGGCGCGCTCGGTTACTCCTCGCGCGCCGAGGTCGCGGTCGAGCTTGATGCCCTCAAGGCCAAGCGCGCGGCAGCGGCGGCGGATCTCGGCACGGTCGATATCGCGGCGATCAAGGCGGATCCGAAGCTGCTTAACCTCGCGCTCGCGCAGGGCAAGGCGGCGTTCGGCGACAACTGCGCGCCATGCCACGGCATCGGCGGTGCCGGCTCGAAAGGCTATCCGAACCTCAACGACGACGATTGGCTGTGGGGCGGCACGCTCAACGACATCCACACCACGATCCAGCATGGCGTTCGCTCGACGAACGACGACGCCACCCGGATTTCGGCGATGCCGGCTTTCGGGCGCGATGGAATCCTGAAGAAGGAGGAAGTCCGGACTGTGGCCAACTACGTCGTCTCGCTCTCGGGTGGACAGACCGAGGCCGGGTTCGACAAGGCTGCCGGTGCGAAGCTCTTCGCCGACAACTGCGCTTCGTGCCATGGCGACCAGGGCAAGGGTAACAAGGATCTCGGTGCGCCGAACCTGACCGATGCCATCTGGCTCTACGGCAGCAAGCTTGAGGATGTCGTCGAGACCGTGACGAACAGCCGCTCCGGCCTGATGCCGGCCTGGGCGGGCCGTCTCGACCCGGTGACGGTCAAGTCGCTCGCCGTCTACGTGCATTCGCTCGGCGGCGGCAAGTAACGCTGCTCGTTTGCGCCGGCCTGACATTTCGTCGGGCCGGCGTTTCTCGCCATACCCCCCTCCGGGCTTTTGAACCCGGAACGGCAATGAAGGCGCCTTTCATGTCCTCGACTGACGAATCCGACATCCCCCTCTACGCTTCGGCCAAGAAGGTCTACCCGCAATCGGTGAAGGGCCTTTACCGCAACATCAAGTGGGCGGTGCTGGCGATCTGCCTCGGAATTTACTATTTCCTGCCGTTCCTGCGCTGGAACCGCGGGCCGAACCTGCCGGATCAGGCCGTTCTGGTCGACCTCGCTAACCGGCGCTTCTATTTCTTCCCGATCGAGATCTGGCCGCAGGAAGTCTATTACTTTACCGGCCTTCTTGTGATTGCGGCGATGGTGCTGTTCCTGATGAACGCCGTCGCAGGCCGCATCTGGTGCGGCTACCTCTGCCCGCAGACCGTCTGGACCGATCTTTTTCTCGCGGTCGAACGCTTCGTCGAAGGCGACCGGCGCGATCGCATCAAGATGGACGAGGGCAAGTGGGGTCTCGCGGTGCTGGCCAGAAAGGCGGTCAAGCATTTCATCTGGCTGATGATCGCGTGGTGGACCGGCGGCGCCTGGGTGCTCTATTTCGCCGACGCGCCGACCCTGGTGAAGGAACTCGCCTTCGGCACGGCGCCGCTCACGGCCTATGTCTGGATCGGCATCCTCACCTTCACGACCTATACGCTCGCGGGCATCATGCGCGAGCAGGTCTGCACCTACATGTGCCCGTGGCCGCGCATCCAGGCGGCGCTGACCGACGACGAGGCGCTCAACGTCACCTATCGCTACGATCGCGGCGAACCGCGCGTCTCGCTGAAGGAGGCCGCGAAACTGCGGGCCGCCGGTGCGCCGGCCGGCGATTGTGTCGATTGCAGCCAATGCGTCGCTGTCTGCCCGACCGGCATCGACATCCGCCACGGCGCGCAGCTCGAATGCATCCAGTGCGGGCTCTGCATGGACGCCTGCGACAACGTCATGACCAAGGTTGGCCGTCCGACCGGGCTGATCGCCTACGATACGGACTTCAACGTCAAGGCGCGTGCGGCCGGCGAACCCGAACGCAAGTTCCACCCGATTCGGGCGCGCACCATGATCTACGCGGCGATGATCTCGATCGTCGGTGGGGCGATGCTGTTCTAGCTCGCGACGCGTTCGACGGCCGGCATCAACCTGATCCATGACCGCACGCCGCTTTTCGTTACGCTGGCCGACGGTTCGATCCGAAACGCCTATACGATCCGCCTCATCAACAAGCGACCGGATGACCGGCACTTCGCGCTGACGGCGGAGGGCCCCGTCGGGCTGAAGCTGGAACTGGTCAACGTTACCGCGACCTCGGATTGGCGTCCCATCGTGGCCGTGCCGCCGGATTCCACGCGCGAGGTGCGTTTGCTGGTGACGGTGCCGAAAGCCTCCATCAAGGGGAAGAGCGCGCCGATCACCATCAAGGCCTCGGATCTCTTCGCCGGCGAGAACGTCGTTGCGCAGGATCATTTCTTCGGTCCCGAATAACGGGCATGGATCGGTTGCGCCTTAACCGGCGCGATCAGCCGGGTTAGGAACATGAGCTGCTGTGGAGCCTTCGTGATGCCAGTTGAACTTCGGAGCGCGACCCCGCCCCGGCCTGAAAAGCAGGGCCTGACCGGTCGCCACGTCCTTTTCGGCATGATCGCGTTCTTCGCGGTCATCGGCGCCGTGAACGCGACGATGATGTATCTCGCAATCAAGAGCATGCCCGGCACCACGGTGAAGAGCGCCTACGAGGCGAGCCAGACCTTCAACCGCGGCCTCGATGCCATCGCCGCGCAGGACAGGCTGGGCTGGCAGGTGGATGTGACGACGACCGGCCTGCATTCCGGCGCGCCGCTCAACGTTCATATCCGCGACCGCAACGGCGAGGCGATTTCGGGCCTTGAGGTGCAGGTTCGCGTCGAAAGGCCTCTCGATGCCCATCTCGACCGCCGGCTGAAGCTGGCCGAGACCGGCGGCGGACGCTATGTGGCAGCGCTTCCCGAACTGGCGGCCGGGCAGTGGGCGCTGATCGTCGAGATCTTCCGGGGCGAGAGCCGGCAATTCGTTTCCGAACGGCGGATCATGCTGCGGAACTGAGGTTCCGCTTTCCGGGGTTTCATCATGGCTGATACGCGCGATTTCTCGGTTTTCGTTCGTAAGGGGGAACAGGGCCGCGCGGCGATGGATCTCGCGGTCGAAGGCATCCATTGCGCCGCCTGCATGCGTGCGATCGAGAAGGGACTGTCGAAGGAGCCGGGCGTTGCCGGTGCGCGCGTCAATCTCGCCAACCGCCGGGTCACGGTCGAGTGGGAGCAGGGGCGCTCCACGCCCGAGCGTATTCTCGACCGTATGGAGGCGATCGGCTACAAGGCCTACCCCTTCTCCAACGACAAGGCCGAAAGCGAGGAGAAGCGCGAGGAGAAGCATCTGCTGATCTGCCTCGCCGTGGCCGGCTTCGCCACCATGAACATCATGCTGCTTTCCGTTTCGGTCTGGGCCGGCAATCTGTCGGACATCACGCCCGAGACGCGCGATTTCTTTCACTGGCTCTCGGCGCTGATCGCCATTCCGGCGGCGTTCTATGCCGGGCAGCCGTTCTTCCGCTCGGCGCTCAAGGCGCTGCGCGCGGGCGCGGTGAACATGGACGTGCCGATTTCGCTCGGTGTCATCCTCGCGCTCGGCATTTCCGTGGTCGAGACGGCGAACCATGCCGAACATGCCTATTTCGATTCGGCGGTGATGCTGCTGTTCTTCCTGCTGGTCGGCCGCTATCTCGAGCGTTCGATGCGGCGGCGGACGCGTGCCGTTGCGACCAACCTTGCCGCGTTGCGGGGCGAGAGCGCGGTCAAGTTCGTCTCCGAGACAGAAATCCGCACCGTGCCGATCGCCGCGCTGATGAGCGGCGATCTCGTGCTGGTCCGGCCGGGCGAGCGGATTACGGTCGATGGTTCGGTGATCGAAGGCCGCAGCGAGATTGATGCGAGCCTCGTCACGGGCGAGACGCGCCCGATCGCCGTTACGCAGGGCGCGGATGTCTATGCTGGCACGATGAACCTTTCCGGCACGCTCAAGATTCGTGTCCGCGCGGCTGACGAGGGCACGCTGCTCTCGGAAGTGCAGAACCTGCTCGACCGCGCAACCGAGGTGCGCTCGGCCTATGTGCAACTGGCGGATCGTGTCGCGCGGCTCTACGCGCCGATGGTGCACCTGACGGCGGCGCTGACCTTCACCGGCTGGATGGTCTATGGCGCGGGCTGGCATGCTTCGCTGATCACCGCCATCACCGTGCTGATCATCACCTGCCCCTGCGCGCTCGGCCTCGCTATCCCGGCGGTGCAGGTGGTCGCCTCCGGCGCGCTGTTCCGCAACCAGATCCTGCTCAATTCAGGCGATGCGCTCGAACGGTTCGCGGCGGTGGATACGGTGGTTTTCGACAAGACTGGCACGCTCACCCTGCCGGAAGCGAGCATTCTCAATGAGGGCGAGGTCGATCCGCGCCTCGTCGCGCTGGCCGGGCGCCTCGCGCTGGCGAGCCGTCATCCGCTCGCCGCCGCGCTGGTGCGCGCGACCGGCGTGCGGGAACCGCTCACGGAAACCAGCGAACAGCCGGGCGTTGGCGTTTCCGCGACGCTCGACGGCCAGCCGGTGTTTCTCGGCAAGCCGGATGCCGCCGGCCTCGGGTTCGAGGCAGGAAGGATCGCGCGTGCGAACCCGTCCGCATCGCTGATCGCGGTCAAGCACGGCGATCTCGGCGCTGTGCTGGCGATCGGCCAGGCGTTGCGGCCGGATGTTGCCGAGGTCGTCGCGGCGCTGCGGCGGCGGGGTATCCGCCCGATCATCCTGTCGGGCGATCACGAAGCGGCGGTGCGCGCGGTCGCGGATCAGCTCGGGATCGAGACTTGGGTCGCCGCCTGCAAGCCGCAGGACAAGATCGCCTATCTCGAGCGCATGCGCGCCGAGGGGCGCAAAGCGATGATGGTCGGTGACGGGCTCAACGATGCGCCGGCGCTCGCCGCCGCGCATGTTTCGATGTCGCCGATCGAGGCGACGCACCTCGCGCAGGCCGAGGCGGATGCGCTGTTCATCGGCGCACGGCTGATGCCGGTTGTCACCGCGATCGGGATCGGCACGCGCGCGCATCGCCTGATGATCCAGAATCTCTGGATGGCGATTCTCTACAATTTCTTTGCTGTGCCGCTGGCGATCGCGGGCTATGCTACGCCCCTGATCGCGGCGCTGGCGATGTCCGGCTCTTCGATCATCGTGACGCTGAATGCCCTCAGGGCAGGGAAGGTCGCATGAACATTCTCGTCATTCTCGTTCCGCTGGCTCTGTTGCTTGGGCTGATCGGGCTCGGCGCCTTCGTCTGGTCGATGAAATCCGGCCAGTACGACGATCTCGAAGGCGCGGCGCATCGCGTTCTCGACGACGACGATCTGCCGACGCGCTGAAAGAAAGCTCTGCATGGCGGCTCCTGCCCGGCTCCCAAGCCGGGTTTTCGGCGTTATGGTCATGCTGCCGCCTGATTTGACGGCTTGGACAACGCGTCCGTTCCCACGCATCATTTCGCCCGCAGGATTTAGACCGCCGTGCTCCCGACTTTCCGACGCTTCCTTCGCCAAGCCTGCCTGACCGTGCTGGCCCTGTTCGCGGCGTCGTTTCTCGTGCTTGCGCAGCCTGCCAAGGAATCCCGCGACCAGATCGAGGCCGGGCGGCTTGAAATCGGGCAGATCGAGGCTGCGCTTCAGCGTGATTCGCTCAATGATTCGCGGCTCGCCGAGTTGCGGGCGCGGATCGATCCGATCATCGCGACGATCGAGGCGATCATCCAGCGCGAACAGCCGCGCGCCGACGAGATCAAGGCGCGGATGGAAAAACTCGGCCCCGCTCCCGATCCGGCCAAGGGAGCGAGCGAGAGCGAGGACGTCGCCAAGGACCGCGCCGAGCAGCAGAAGAACTGGAAAGAGTCCGACGACACATTGCGCCTCGCCCGCGCGCTTGCGCTGCGCGCCGATCAGGCCAAGGAGGCAATCGCCAACCGGCGCCTGCAGAACTTCGCCCGGGAGATTCTCAAGCGCGGCGATTCGGCCGCCTCCCCGGTGCTCTGGCTCAACGTGGCCAAGGGCGTGCCTTCGGACCTTCGCGCCCTGAACTTCGTCGCCGGGCAATGGGGCGAGGCGATCCTCAACAACCTCGATTGGTACGAGATCATCCTGCTCGTCGCGTTGGCGGCGGGGATGTTCTTCGGCCTGCCGCGTGCGCGCCGTTGGGTGCTTTCCGGCTCGCTCAGTGGCAAGGCGGTGGACGAACAGGGAGAGATCCGCGAACTACCGCGCCTCTCCAAGGTGCTGATCGCGATCCGCCTCGTGGTCCTGACCGCGGTGCTGCCGGTCGGCGTGCTGCTGGTGCTTCAGCTCATGTTCGAGTTCTTCGGGCTGGTGCCGCAGCGGGTCGAGCCGATCCTCGACAGCATCTTCTCGGCACTGGCGCTGGTGGTGGCCGTCGGCGGGCTTGCACTCGGCGTGCTGGCGCCCCATGCCGGCTACCGCCGCCTCGTCGATATCCCGGACCGGATCGCGCGCGAATTCTGGCACCTTCTCCGGGCGATTGCACTGCTGTCCGGCGCAAGCCTGATCGTGGAAGCGATCTACAAGGCCATCGTCGCCACCCTTCCGCTCACCGTCGCCACAAAAGGTGTGATCGCGATCCTCGCCGCCTTCCTGATCATGCGCGGCATGCACCGAGCCTTCCTCACCGAGGCGGATGGCGAGAAGCCTTCCGTTTCCACGCCGTCCTGGCTCACCTCCGTGCGGGTCGGGGCCTGGGGTATCGCGGTGTTCATCTTTGCGGCGGCGCTGCTGGGCTATGTGTCGCTGGCGGACTTCCTCGTCGGTCAGGTGCTCTGGATCGCGGTTCTGGCACTGTCCTCGACCCTGCTGCTGGTGCTGATCGACGAGTTTCTCGGGGTTGGCCTGTCGGCCGGCGGAGCCTTCGGCAGCCGCGTGCATCGGATGACCGGCATCCGCCGCAGTTCGCTCGACCAGCTCGGCGTGCTTGGGTCGGGTTTTGCGCGGCTGCTGCTTTATATCATCCTCACCTTCCTGGTTCTGGCGCCGTGGGGTGTCGATTCCTCCAACCTGCTCGGATCGGCGCGGGCCGCGTTCTTCGGCTTCCAGGTCGGCGGCGTCACGATCTCGATCTCGACGATCGCGCTGGCGCTTGGCCTGTTCGGCATCGGCTTCTTCATCACCCGGGCGATCCAGAACTGGCTGGAGGCGAGCTATCTGCCGCGCACCTCGCTCGATATCGGGCTGCAGAACTCGATCCGCACGATTTTCGGCTATATCGGCACGATCATCGCGTCGATGGTGGCGCTGGCGCAGCTGGGCCTCAGCCTCGAGAAGCTGGCGATCGTCGCCGGCGCCCTCTCGGTCGGTATCGGTTTCGGACTGAAGTCGATCGTCGAGAACTTCGTTTCGGGGCTGATCCTGCTGTGGGAACGGCCGATCCGCGTCGGCGATTACGTCGTCGTCGGTGACGAGCAGGGGCTGGTGAAGCGGATCAATGTCCGCTCGACCGAAATCCAGACCTTCGACCGCGCGAGCCTGATCATCCCGAATTCCGAGTTCATCTCCGGCCGCGTCAAGAACTGGATGCACGCTGACCGCATGGCGCGGATCATGATTCCGGTCAATGTCGCCTACAGTTCCGATCCGCGGCAGGTCGAGGCGCTGCTGAAGGAGGCCGCGCTTTCGCACCGCGAGGTGATGAGCGATCCCGCGCCGATCGTGCTGTTCAAGAATCTCGGCGAATCCGGTCTCGATTTCGAACTCTATTGCTATGTCGATGTCGATGCGCGCGGGCCCACGCGTTCCGAGCTGCTGTTCGATATCTTCAAGCGGCTCAACGACGCGAAGATCGAGATTCCTTACCCGACGCGCCGCCTCGAAATCTCTTCGGCGCCCGGCGAATCGTTCAGCCTCGGCGGCATCGTCCGGGAAAAATGATCATGCAGACAAGAAAAATCGCCGGCCTGCTGGCCGGTCTCGTCCTCGCGGGATGCGCGGCGGAGCCGCCGCAGCCACGGCCGGCCTTCTATCAGGATCTGGCAACAGGCGGGACACTCGATTCCGCTTCCGCGCTCTCGCTGGTCAATGACTATCGCCGCGCCAACGGTCTCGGCGCGTTGGTTTGGGACGCCGGACTGGCTGCCGAGGCCGAGAACGAGGCGCGGCGGCATGCCGCAGCCGATGGGCTGTTGACCGCCGGCATCCGCGACAAGTCATCGGCTGCGCACAGCGCGATCCGCCGCAGCGTTTCGGGCGGCTATCACACCATGGCGGATGCGTTTTCCGGCTGGCGCGGCTCGCCGGCCCACGATGCGGTGCTGCGCGATCCGAAAGGCGCGGCGATCGGCATCGGCGCCGTCGCGCGGGCGGGCTCGCGCCATCGCGTTTACTGGGTGGTGCTGGTGCGCCGGCGCTAGCCGGCTACTTCGCCGGCGGCAGCGGCGGGGCCTCGCGAACGAGCAGGATCGAGACGCGGCGGTTCGGCGCCAGGAACGGATCGTCGGGGAAAACCGGCATCGTATCGGCGCGGCCGATCAGCGATTCGAAGCGATCATCCGGCACCCCGTTATTTGAAAGGATGTCGCGGACGGCGATGGCGCGTTCGGCGGAGAGCTTCCAGCCGATGCCGCGCTCGTTGCCGGCCCCGCGGACCGAACTCGTATGGCCGGTGATGCGGATGCGGTTCGGCATGCGGCGCAAGGTCGGGGCGATGGTGGCCAGCACCTTGCGGGTGCGCTCGTAGGGCTGGGCCGAGCCTTCCGGGAACATCGAACGCCCGTCCTGATCGACGATCTGGATGTCGAGACCGTCCTTGGTTTCCTCGACGACGACGTTGCGCGACACCTCGGTGATTTCCGGCAGTTCCTGCAGGGCCTGCCGTAGCGAGGCCGCGGCGGTGGTGAAGGCGCGGTCCGCCTGGAAGGTTCCTTCGCCCTTCACATCCTGCTGGATGTCCTTCTTGGGAATGCCGAGCGTGCCGGCGAGGTCGGGCGTAACCTTCTCCACATTCTCGAGCTTGCGACGCGGGGCAATGCCGTTGATGTCGATCATGCCCGAGGTGCGGGTGTGGCGCTGGTTGCCGAACGCTTCGCGCATCGAGCCGGCGACCAGCGCGATCTCCTGCGTCTTCGGCTGCGAGAAGGCGACGAGCATCACGAAATAGGAGAGCAGCAGGCCCATCAGGTCCGCGAAGGTGACGAACCAGCCGTGCCCGCCCGTGTGCCCCGCGTTCTTTTTCCGTGCCATCCGCCTTGCTCCGATACTCTACGCTCAATGACAGGGGCGTCAGGCCGCCTCGGCCTCCGCGAACATCGCCTTGTGGTGATCCGGCAGATAGGAGAGCAGCATCTCGCGGATGATGCCGGGGCTCTTGGCCTGGCGAATCTGGAGGACGCCGTCGATGATCAGCGAGCGGGAGATATCCTCTTCCTCGAGCTTCAGATGCAGCTTGTCGGCGACCGGAAGGCAGAACAGGTTCGCCACCAGCGCGCCGTAGAGCGTCGCGAGCAGGGCGGTCGCCATGAACGGGCCGAGCTTCGAGGGGTCGGACATGTTGGCGAACATGCCGACCATGCCGAGCAGGGTGCCGATCATGCCCCAGGCCGGGGCGCAATCGCCGATGGCGCGATAGATCTTCTGGCCTTCGTCGAGATGGCCGAGAAAGGTGTCGCGATCCTTTTCCATTGCGTTCTGGATGAATTCGGCATCGTAACCGTCGACGACATAGCGCAGCCCCTGCGCGAGGAAGGGGTCGTCGACCTTGTGGTTCTCAAGCGCCATCGGGCCGGACTTGCGCATGATCTCGGCGATCTTGGTGATTTCCTCGATCAACCCGCGCGGGTCGAGCGGCCGGAGCTGAAGCGCGAAGCGCATGCCCATCGGCAGGCCGTGCATCATGGTCGAGAACGGAAAGCGGATCATCGTCGAGGCGAAGACGCCGCCGCCGATGACGATAGCGGCATGTTCGGAAAGGTAGATGCTGACATGGCCGTCCATCATCATCAGGATGATGACGGTCGCCACACCCAGAATGGTTCCGACGATGGTGGAAATATCCATGTGATCAAGTCCTTCGGTCGCACACCGGGTGCGCCGCTCGATGGGTGCCCTGGCCGAACGTTATGCTCACGAGTTAAAGGAAGGGTTAAGCCTAACGGAACCCCACTCAGTTCCCGTTCATTTCTTCTGCCACATATGCCACGCTCGATCTGACCCGCGAGCGCGGCTGTCATCGATCGAGCTTCCGCCCCATGAGGATGAGCGATGTCGCTTCCCCGTCTTTATCTGCGCGTTCTCACGCTTCTCGGGCCCGAAAAGCGGCTTGCGATGGTGCTCGTCCTCGCCAATCTCGCGCTGGCCGTGGCGCTGTTCGCCGAGCCCTATCTGTTCGGTCGGATCATCAACCTGCTGACGGGGGCCAACGGCGGCGGCAAGCCGGGCGTCGAGGCCCTGCTGCCGTTGATCGCGCTCTGGCTGGGTTTCGGCCTCATCACCATCGTCGGCGGGGTCACGGTCGCGCTACACGCCGACCGATTGGCGCATCGCCAGCGCCTTGCGGTGATGAGCCGCTATTTCGAGCATGTGCTGACGCTGCCGCTCTCGTTTCACGCCGGCACGCATTCGGGCCGCACGCTCAAGGTGATGCTCGACGGCTCCAGCGCCATGTTCTGGCTCTGGCTCGGCTTCCTGCGCGAGCATTGCTCGGCGCTGGTCTCGCTGATCGTGCTGCTGCCGTTCACGCTGTTCATCAACTGGCGGCTCGGGCTGCTTCTGGTGGCGCTTGTGGTCGTGTTCGCCGTCTTCACCGTGCTGGTCCTGCGCAAGACGGAGGAGAAGCAGGGTGCGGTCGAGACCCATCATTCGACGCTCGCCGAACATGCCTCGGATGCAATCGGCAACATCCCGGTGATCCAGAGCTTCACGCGCGTGCAGGCCGAATTGCAGGGGCTGCGCCACATCATCGACCGGGTACTGGCGGCGCAGATTCCCGTGCTCTCGTGGTGGGCGCTCGTCTCCGTCGCGACCCGCGCGGCCTCGACGCTGACCGTCACCGCGATCTTCCTGCTCGGAACCTGGCTGCATTACCGTGATCTCGCGAGTGTCGGCGACATCGTGACCTTCATGGGTTACGCGACGCTGCTGATAGGCAAGCTCGAAGCCGCGGTCGGGTTCGTCAACTCGATCTTCATGCAGGCGCCGAAGCTGGCCGAATTCTTCGAGGTGCTCGACACGACGCCGCAGGTGCACGACCGGCCGAACGCGCTCGACGCCGGCACGCTTTCGGGCGAAGTGACGTTCGATACGGTCTCGTTCTCCTACGACGGCAAACGCACGGCGATCGCCGACCTCACGTTCACCGCGCCCAAAGGCAAGGTCGTGGCGCTCGTCGGCGCGACCGGCTCGGGCAAATCGACGACGCTCGGCCTTCTCCACCGCGCGTTCGATCCGCAGTCGGGCCGTATCCTGATCGACGGCACGGATATCCGCGATTTCACGCTGCAATCGCTCCGGCGCAACATCGCCGTGGTGTTTCAGGAGCCGATGCTGTTCGCGCGCACGATCCGCGAAAACCTTCAGGTCGGCCGGGCGGATGCGAGTGAAGCCGAGATGATGGACGCGCTCGAACGCGCGCAGGCACTCGAATTCATCGGCCGGCAGGCGAGCGGGCTCGATACGATCGTCGGCGAGCGCGGCCGCTCGCTCTCCGGTGGCGAGCGCCAGCGGCTCTCGATCGCGCGGGCGCTCCTCAAGAACCCGCCGATCCTTATCCTCGACGAGGCGACCTCGGCGCTTGACGCGACAACCGAACGCAAGCTTCAGCTCGCACTGGAAGAGGTGATGAAGAACCGCACGACCTTCGTGATCGCGCATCGTCTCGCCACCATCCGCAACGCCGATCTCATCCTCGTGCTCGATCAGGGCCAAATCGTCGAAAGCGGGAAATTCGAGGAACTGGTCGCCCAGGGCGGCCGGTTCGCGAAGCTGGCCCAGGCGCAGTTCATGGCCGGCGCGGTGGACGCGGTGCCGGTGAAGGAGGGCTGAGATGCGGGTCGTTTCGGTTTCGGCCGCCGCCGGGCACCGCTTCTCCAAGCAGGCCGTGCCGGAAATCGAGCTTGTCGCCGGCGAGGGCGTTGCCGGTGATGCGCATTGCGGCGTCACGGTGAAGCACCGCTCGCGCGTGGCGGTCGATCCGAACCAGCCCAATCTTCGGCAGGTCCATCTGGTGCATGTCGAGCTGTTCGACGATCCGGAAGTCGCGCCCTTTGCGCTCAGGCCCGGCGATATCGGCGAGAATATCCTGACCGAAGGCGTCGCCCTGCTCGACCTGCCGCGCGGCACGCGGCTTTTGATCGGCGAGACCGAGATCGAGATTACCGGTCTGCGCAATCCTTGCGCCCAGCTCGATGCGTTCCGGCCCGGGCTGACGCGGGCGATGCTCGGTCGGGATGCCGAAGGCGGCCTTGTCCGCAAGGCGGGGGTCATGGGCATCGTCGGCCGCGGCGGCGTTATCCGCGCGGGGGATGCCATCGCGATCCGGTTGCCGCCGCTGCCGCACGAAAAACTCGATCGGGTCTGAAGGCCGACGTTCGGTCCGAAGCGGTCAGGCCGCTTCCTCGCGCAGGAATTCGAGCACCTTTTCCTCCGGCACACCCTTGGCGATGAAGCTCTCGCCGATGCCGCGGGTGAGGATGAAGTTCAGCGCGCCGCGTGTGACCTTCTTGTCCTGTCGGATGGCTTCGAGAATGGCTTCCGGCGTGCCCGTGCCGCCCGGAACGTCCTGAAGGCGTGTCGGCAGTCCGACCTCGTGAAGATGGGCTGCGATCCGGCTCGGAACCTCCTGCGCGCAGAGGCCGAGGGTTTGCGAGAAGCGATGCGCCATCGCCATGCCGATGGCGACGCCCTCGCCGTGAACGAGGCGTGCGCCATCGTATTCGACGAGCGCCTCAAGGGCGTGGCCGAAGGTGTGGCCGAGATTGAGCAGCGCACGGTCGCCGGTTTCGGTTTCGTCGCGTGCGACAATCGCGGCCTTGGCGCCGCAGGAGACGGCGATCGCCTCCTCACGTTCCGGCCCGCCATCGAAAATGCCGCGCCAGGCGCCCTTTTCCAGCCAGTCGAAGAAATCGGGCCGGTCAATCAGGCCATATTTCACCACCTCGGCGTAGCCGGCACGGAACTCGCGCGGCGGCAGGGTGTCGAGCACGCCCGAATCCGCCAGCACGAGGCCCGGCTGATGGAAGGCGCCGACGAGGTTCTTGCCGAAGGGCGAGTTGATGCCGGTCTTGCCGCCGACGCTGGAATCGACCTGCGCCAGCAACGAGGTCGGCACCTGCACGAACTTCATGCCGCGCCGGGCCGTGGCGGCCGCGAAGCCGGCAAGATCGCCGATCACCCCGCCGCCGAGCGCGACGACGGCATCCCCGCGTTCGAGGCGGTTGGCGAGGATCGCCTCGACGGCCTTTTCGAAAAACGGCCAGCTCTTGGTCTTCTCGCCGGCCGGCAGCACGAGCGTCGCGAAGCCAAGGCCCGCAGCGGCGAGCGAGGTTTCGAGCGTCTTGAGGTGATGTTCCGCGAGATTGACGTCGGTGATGATCAGGCAGGCGCGTGCGCGCGCCGCGGCGCTGATCGCCGCGCCGGCGGCCGGCAGCAGGTCGCGCCCGATCAGGATGTCGTAGGCCCGGTCTCCCAGTTCGACGCGGACATGGCGCGAGGCGTGCGCGTGAGCATTCTCTTGGGCGGTCATCGCGTCTCCTCCACCGGGGTTTCGCCGGCGCGGGTTTCGAGGCAGGCGTTCAGCGCGTCGAGCGCGGCCTGAACCATGGTCTCGTGCGGCACTTCCTGACTCAGGATCGAGGCGTCCGCCTCTGCGTAGACCGGATAGCGCGTCTCCATCAGCCGACGCATCGTGCCTTGCGGGTCCTCGCTCTGCAGCAGCGGACGATTCTGGCGGCGCTGCACGCGACGCATCAGCACCGGCAGTTCCGCGTTGAGCCAGAGCGAGACGCCCCTTTCACGGATGCGGGCCCGCGTTTCGGCATCCATGAAAGCGCCGCCGCCGGTCGCGATCACCTGCTGCTTCTCGTTGAGCAGGCGGGCGATGACCTTGCGCTCGCCGGCGCGGAATTCCGCTTCGCCAAGGGTCGCGAAGATCTCGGGGATCGTCATCCGCGCGGATTCCTCGATGGCGTGGTCGCTGTCGACGAAGTGCAGGCCCAGCCGCTGAGCGAGCCGCCGGCCAACCGAGGTCTTGCCGGCGCCCATCAGCCCGACGAGCACGACATGCCGGCCCGCCAGACGCGCGACGAGGCGCGAGGCGGCGTCCGGCGTCGCGGGGCTGCTCTGGAGGGGACTGGCTTGCGTATCGGTCATCCAGGTTCCATCGGGATATTCTCGTCGCCACCTAATGCAAAATCCCGCGAAAATATCCACCGCCTTGTGCCGGGAAAGGCTGTTGATGGACGAATTGACGAGGTTCAGGAAGGGATCGGGAGGCGGATTGGAGGCGAGACTTGCAATGCAGGAAGCGGGGCAACATAAAGGGCGAGGCTGGCCCGTCGGGCCGGATATCGGGGTGGAAATGATCGAACCATGCTGTTTCTGGGGCGGATCCTGCTGACCATCACCGTGCTGGCCGGGCTCGCCTATGGCGCGCTCTACGCGCTGACGGCGTTCGTGGTGCCCGAGCAGCGCGACATCGTGATCACGATCCCGATGCCGAAATCCCCTTCGTGACCCGCCGATGAGCGAGCGGGCACTGCGGGCATTCCTGGCGATGGCGGCAGCCGAGAAGGGCGCCGCCGGCAACACGATCGATGCCTATCGCCGCGACCTCGACGATTATATCGCCCAGCTCGCGGCGCAGGGATCTTCGGTCGAAAAGGCCTCGGTCGCGGAAATTCGCGCCTACCTCCAGTCGTTGTCGGAAGCCGGATACAAGCCGGCGACGATCGCGCGGCGGCTCTCGGCGTTGCGCCAGTTCCACGGCTTTCTCTACGCGGAAGCCCTTCGCGGTGACGATCCGACGGTGACGCTCGAAGGACCGCGCCGGGGCGCGAGCCTGCCGAAGGTGCTGCGGATCGAGGATGTCGACCGGTTGCTGGCGGCGGTCCAGCGCGAGGTGGCGGGTGCGCGCGGCCCGGCGAACAAGGAACTGGCGCGCAAGGAACTCGCCGCGCTTCGCCTCGCGGCGCTGGTCGAACTTCTCTATGCCACGGGCTTGCGTGTTTCCGAACTCGTCGCGCTGCCGGCACAGAGCTTCGCCTTGGCGAAGGACGGCATCCTCGTGCGGGGCAAGGGCGGCAAGGAGCGCCTCGTGCTGTTGACCGAGGCGGCAAAGGCGGCTGTCCGTACTTTTCGCGCGGCGCTGGAGGCCTCCGGCCTGCACAAGGGGTCGCGGTTCCTGTTTCCGGCGGACAGCGAACTCGGACACCTGCCACGGCAGGTTTTCGCGCGTGATCTCAAGCGGCTGGCCGGGGCTGCCGGGCTGCGGGCCAATGCGCTGTCCCCGCATGTCCTGCGCCATGCCTTCGCGACGCATCTCCTCCAGAACGGCGCCGATCTGCGCATCGTCCAGCAGTTGCTCGGCCATGCCGACATCGCGACGACGCAGATCTATACCCATGTTCTCGACGAGCGCGCGCGGGCGATGGTGCGCGATCTGCATCCGCTCAACGACGGCGACTGAGGCGTCGCGGTGCGGACCCGCGCGACGGGGCCTGCGGTCATCAACAGGTTGCGCCGCACTGCGGGGGGGTGTATCTGCCCCCGCGGAACGGTTCCACGGCTTTCGCGCGCTCCGGCGTGCGCCGGCCCAACCCCAGATGGCTCATGCGCGCATATCTCGATTTCGAAAAGCCGGTCGCCGAACTCGAAGCGAAAATCGCGGAGCTGCGGGCGCTCGCGGAAAAGGACGGCGCCGCCTCGATCGGCGACGAGATCGGCAAGCTGGAAAGCAAGGCCGAGAACGCGCTGCGCGAAACCTATCTCAACCTCACGCCCTGGCAGAAGACGCAGGTGGCGCGCCATCCCGAGCGTCCGCATTGTCTCGAGTACATCGAGGCGCTGATCACGGAGTTCACCCCGCTCGCCGGCGATCGCGTGTTCGGCGAGGATGCGGCGGTCGTCGCCGGTTTCGGCCGCTTCCGCGGCCAGCCGGTCTGTGTGATCGGGCAGGAGAAGGGCTCGGATACCGAGAGCCGCCTCAAGCACAATTTCGGCATGGCGCGGCCCGAGGGCTACCGCAAGGCGCAGCGCGTGATGGAGATGGCGGACCGCTTCGGCCTGCCGGTCATCAGCCTCGTCGATACGGCGGGCGCTTATCCCGGCATCGGCGCAGAGGAGCGCGGACAGGCCGAGGCGATCGCGCGGTCGACCGATGCCTGCCTTGCGCTTGGCGTGCCGAATGTCGCCGTCATTCTCGGCGAGGGCGGTTCGGGCGGCGCGATCGCCATCGCAACGTGCAACCGGGTGCTGATGCTCGAACACGCGATCTACAGCGTGATCTCGCCCGAGGCGGCGGCCTCGATCCTCTGTCGTGATTCGTAGCGGGCGCAGGAAGCGGCGACGACGATGAAGATCACGGCGCAGGACCTGATGCGGATGAACGTGATCGACGTGATCGTCAGCGAGCCGATCGGCGGCGCCCATCGTGCGCCGGAACAGGCGATCGGGCAGGTCGGTGCCGCGCTCGGCCGCGCACTCGACGATCTTGCCGGCATGCCTGCGGAAGCCCTGCGGCAGGCGCGTGAGGAAAAGTTCCTCGCCATCGGCCGCAGGCTGTGAACTTGTGCCAGCGCAAGGCACGGGCGGCCCGGTTGAGTTAACGTAATCTTGATCTTATCTTCACGTTTCGTGGCATGGCGCGTCGGTTTCGTTTAGGGTATCGGCCTTATTTCCGCCGGTCTTCTGACGGATTCGGTGGAGCTTCGATACGGGATGTGCTTCGTGCAACGTGTTCCCCAGGGGAATGGTATGAAACCGGCTGGTCTTGAGTTCTACGGGCGTCGGGTGCTCGGCTTTGCCGCTCTGGCGTCGATGGTCGTGCTCGCAGGGTGCGAGCAGGATGGCCGCCTGTCCAACAATTCCCGCCACTACGTGCCGATTTCCGCGCAGATGGAAGCGCTGATGGCCGAAAAGGGCATGAATTCCCGCCAGCCGATCCTGCTGCGCGCCTACAAGAAGGAAAGCGAGCTCGAAGTCTGGAAGATGACGGCGAGCGGCGAATACAAACTCCTCAAGACCTTCCCGATGTGCCGCTGGTCCGGCCAGCTCGGCCCGAAGAAGGCGGAAGGCGACCGGCAGGTGCCGGAAGGATTCTATGCCATCACGCCGGCGCAGCTGAACCCGAATTCCTCGTTCTATCTCTCGTTCAACGTCGGTTATCCGAATACCTACGACAAGCAGTTCGGCCGCACCGGCAGCCATATCATGGTGCATGGCGCCTGCTCGTCGCGCGGCTGCTTCTCGATGACCGACGAGCAGATCGCCGAGATCTACGCGCTGACGCGCGAGGCGTTCGGCGGCGGCCAGAAGGCGGTCCAGCTCCAGTCGCTCCCGTTCCGGATGACGCCGGACAACCTCGCGAAATACCGCGCCGACGAGAACATGCCCTTCTGGAAAAACCTGAAGGAAGGCACCGACCACTTCGATGTCACCAAGCGCGAACCGCAGGTCAACGTCTGCAATCGCCGCTATGTGTTCGATACGGCCGGCAATGACGGTGGAACGTGTTCGACGACGCCGGCAAGCGAAGCAGTTGCTTCCGCCGTTCGCCAGAAGAACGCGCAGGACGAGCTGAAGGTCGCGGCACTTGTCCAGGGCGGGGTGAAAGCGGTCAAGCGCGTCTATCAGGACGGCGACCAGCATGAGTCCTTCAAGCGGACGGCCTACGCGACGGTCGCCACGAGCACGCCGAGCAATTCCGCTGCGCCGCAAGGCGTCTCCAGGGTCGCCGAGGTCTCCCAGCCGGATGCGCTCGATCAGGGCGTGGTCGAGGTGCCGCAGGAAGCCGCCAAGGGCCTTGATCGCAAGACGCTGATCAAGCGCGCCGCCGAACTCAAGGCGAAGGAAGCCGCACCCGTGCCGGCGACCGCGCCGAAATCGACCGCTGCCGCCAGCGCGCCGGCGCCGAAGGATCTACCGAACTCGACCGCGACCGCGCTCGTCGCAAGCGAGGCTCCGAAGAAGGACCAGCCGGTCTTCTATCGTCGCTGGCTGGGTTCGCTCGGCGGGCTGACCGCGAACTCGACCGGCGCCGAGGAAGTGACCCCGCAGGCAGTCGAGGCGCCCTTGCCG
The DNA here is from genome assembly GCA_032229845.1 of Rhabdaerophilum sp. Taxonomy (GTDB): domain Bacteria; phylum Pseudomonadota; class Alphaproteobacteria; order Rhizobiales; family Beijerinckiaceae; genus Rhabdaerophilum. Next base: position 6,110 of record JAVTWI010000334.1, on the reverse strand, counting down.
CCGAAGGCGCCGCGCCGCTGAGGTTCAGGAATTCCAAAAAAGAAGAAAGCGCCCGTCCGGGCGCTTTTTTTGTGACCGGCTCCCGGTCTCGCCGTTCCGGCCTCAGAGCGGCTCGATCACGATGATGTTGGCGTGGACATGCGCCTTCCAGCGCCCGGTCTCGGCGATCGAGGTCAGGAAGGTGCCCAGCGGCGGATAGCCACCTTGCCCGGTGAATTCGTGCGCGTCATCGACGAGGATGACGTGGCCGGGAACGGGCGATTCGAAAATACAGCGAATCTCGGCGTTGATCGGCGAGGCAAGATCGCCATGCGCCGTGCCGCCGGCGGAATAATGCCCGTCGAGCCAGAACAGCGCCGGCTCCTTCAGCGTCGCGACAATGCGCGGCAGCACCTCGCCCGAATCGCCCTGATGCAGTTCGACATGGGCCTGGCCGGCGAAGCGGTCGTTCGCGCGATTGAAATACTCGTGCGAGAGTTCGACCGAGATCGAGCGGATGCCGGTGGCGGCGATGGAGGCGAGCGTATCGCCCTTGAACGTTCCGGTCTCGATAAAGGTTTTAAGCCCGTGCCGCGCGAGGCAGGCGTGGATGAAGGCGCGCTTGGCCGCCGGCACCGGCGGCAGCGGCATGCCTTCGTTGACCCAGCGCCAGATCTTCGCCTTGTCGCGAAGGCTCCTGAAGGTATCGATGAGGCTCATACGGAAGGAACCTGTGCCGGTCTCATGCGAACCGGCCGTGGCAATGCTTGAATTTCTTGCCTGAGCCGCAGGGGCAGGGTTCGTTGCGGCCGACCTTGCCCCAGGTGGTGGGATCTTTAGGGTCGCGCTCGCGCACCTCCTGCGCCGGGGCGAATCCCAGCGCGACATTGGCCTGTGAGAATTCGGCCTGCGAGAACTCGTCCTCGCCGGTCGTCGGGTCAACGTGCGAGCCGTGCATTTCCGGCAGTTCGGGCTGCGGCGGGGCCTCGAACACGACCTCGACGCGCATCAGCTGCGCGGTGACGTGCTGGCGGAGATTGTCGAGCAGCTTGTCGTAAAGCTCGAAAGCCTCTGATTTGAACTCGTTGAGCGGGTCGCGCTGGGCGTAGCCGCGCCAGCCGATGACTTGACGCAGGTGATCGAGCGTGACGAGATGCTCGCGCCAGAGATGATCGAGCAGCTGGAGCACGACCTGCTTCTCGATGTAGCGCATCACGTCCGGCGTGTTCTTCTCCTCGCGGGCGGCATAGGCCTCGTCCGCGACCTTGATGAGGCGCTCGCGCAGTTCCTCGTCGGCGATGCCCTCTTCCTTCGCCCAGTCGTCGACCGGCAGGTCGAGCGCGAGGTAGCGGGCAACATCTTCCTTGAGGCCCTCGAGGTTCCACGCCTCGGGATAGGCGCCTTCCGGCACATTCTGGCTGACGATATCCTCGACGACGCCGTGGCGCATGTCGGTGATCGTTCCGGAAAGGTCGTCCTGCGCCATCAGTTCGCGGCGCTGCTCGAAGATGACCTTGCGCTGGTCGTTCATCACGTCATCGTATTTGAGGACGTTCTTGCGGGCGTCGAAGTTGCGCGCCTCGACCTTCTTCTGTGCGGTTTCAAGCGCCTTGTTGACCCAGGGATGGGCGATGGCCTCTCCCTCCTGCAGACCGAGCTTCTGGAGCACCGAATCCATGCGCTCGGAGCCGAAGATGCGCATCAGGTCGTCTTCGAGCGAAAGGAAGAACTTGGTGCGGCCCGGATCGCCCTGGCGGCCGGAACGGCCGCGAAGCTGGTTGTCGATACGCCGGCTCTCATGGCGTTCCGCTGCGATGACGTAAAGCCCGCCCGGTGCCTGCATGGTCTTGGCCGGTTTCGAGCCCTTGGCGGGTTCGAGTTCGATGACCTCGCCGGCGTTCAGCACGATCTCGCGGTTCTTCTCGATCTCGGCCTTGATGCGGGCTTCCGCCGCGTCGCGTTCTGCGCCTTCCAGTCCCTCGGCCTCGCGCTCCATGCGCATCTTGAGATTGCCGCCGAGCTGGATGTCGGTGCCGCGGCCGGCCATGTTGGTGGCGATGGTGATCGCGCCCGGCACGCCGGCCTGCGCGACGATGAAGGCTTCCTGCTCGTGGTAACGGGCGTTGAGCACGGCGAAGAGCTTTTCCTCTGCCGTTCCCTGATCGCCGTCAAGCAGCGGCTTGAAGGCGTCGGGGTCGCCGAGGTCGATCTGCTTGAAGCCGTGGGCGAGCAATGCCTCGGCCAGCATTTCCGACTTCTCGATGGTCGTGGTGCCGACCAGAACCGGCTGGCGCCGCGCCTTGGCGCGCTCGATCTCGGCGATGATCGCCTGATCCTTCTCGCGCGCGGTGCGATAGACCTCGTCGTCCTGATCGAGGCGGGCGACGGGGACATTGGTCGGGATATCGACGACGGAAAGGCCGTAGATCTCCTGAAACTCGTCGGCCTCCGTGCCGGCGGTGCCGGTCATGCCGGCGAGCTTGTCGTAAAGGCGGAAGTAGTTCTGGAACGTGATCGACGCCAGCGTGACGTTCTCGGGCTGGATCTGGACGTGTTCCTTGGCTTCGAGCGCCTGATGCAGGCCTTCCGAGTAGCGCCGGCCCGGCATCATGCGGCCGGTGAACTCGTCGATGATGACGACCTCGGAAATCTGCTGCTCGGTGTTGAAACGGACGATGTAGTCCTTGTCGCGCGTAAACAGCGTATGCGCGCGCAGTGCCGAATTGACGTGATGGACGAGGCTCGAATTCGCCGCGTCGTAGAGCGTGCCCTCCTTGAGGAGGCCCGCTTCTTCAAGCAGTTTTTCGATATGCTCGTTGCCGGCCTCGGTCAGATGGACCGTGCGGCCCTTCTCGTCGACCTCGTAGTCCGTCGCCACGAGGCGGGGGATCAACGCGTCGATGGCGTTGTAGAGTTCGGAACGGTCCTCGGTCGGGCCGGAGATGATGAGCGGGGTGCGGGCCTCGTCGATCAGGATCGAATCCACCTCGTCGACGATGGCGTAGGCATGGCCGCGCTGGCACATCTGCGCGAACTCGTACTTCATGTTGTCGCGCAGGTAGTCGAAGCCGAATTCGTTGTTGGTGCCGTAAGTGATGTCACAGGCGTAGGAAGCCTTGCGCTCCTCGTCGTCCAGCCCATGGACGATGATGCCGACGGTGAGGCCGAGGAAGCGGTAGATCTGTCCCATCCACTCCGCGTCGCGGCGGGCGAGATAGTCGTTGACGGTGACGACATGGACACCCTTGCCCGCCAGCGCATTGAGATAGACCGGCAGCGTCGCGACGAGGGTCTTGCCTTCGCCGGTCTTCATCTCGGCGATATCGCCGTCATGGAGCACCATGCCGCCGATCAGCTGCACGTCGAAATGGCGCTGGCCGAGCACGCGCTTGGCGGCCTCGCGCACGGTGGCGAAGGCAGGCGCGAGCAGGTCGTCGAGCGTCTTCTCGCCCCTGGCGATCTGATCCTTGAAGGTCTCGGTGCGCGCCTTCAGATCCTCGTCCGAGAGGGCTTCCAGCTCTTTTTCGAGGGCATTGATCGCGGCGACCTTGGGGCGGTAGCCCTTCAGGCGGCGATCGTTGGCGGAGCCGAAAAGCGTCTTGGCGAGCGCGCCGAACATGAAGTCACATCCTTGTTCTCGCCCGGCGGGCGTAGGAGGGAAAATGCCGCGCGGACGGTGAAGGCCCACGCCGGATCATCCTGAAGCCGAAAAACCGGCGAAACTGTAGCGGGACATAAGGATCGGGGGGGCGCATTGTCAATGTTCCGCCCTGCCGGCGCGTGCGCGAAAGCACGAAAACAGCACCGGAAATTCGCATCGGACGCCACACCGTCCCCCTCGCCAAGCGCGGGGAAACCGTTTATCGAACGATGCCGAAAGCCGCTTCGTTTTCTCCGGTCCCGGCGGCGACCGAATTCCCCCGGAGTGGCCATGCCGATCCTTCTCCCGACGTCGATTCATCCGCTGATGCGCAAACTCTCCTTCGTTGCGGTGCTCAGCGCCGCGCTGGCCGTTTCCGGTGCGGCACTCGCGCAGGGCAAGGTGCTGGCGAGTGTGAACGGCGAGCAGATCACCGAGGGCGATGTCGAGGTGGCGATGGAGGATGTCGCGGCGGAATATCCCAATCTGCCGGCCGACAAGCTCAAGGAAATGACGCTCGACTTCCTCATCGAGGTGAAGGTGGTGGCGCAGAAGGCCAAGGCCGAGAAACTCGACCAGACGGAAGCCTTCAAGCGCAAGCTTGCCTATGTGCGCGACCGCGTGATCATGCAGCAGCTTCTCCTCAACAAGGCCAAGGAAGCAACCAGCGACGCGGCGCTCAAGGCGTTCTTCGACGAGCAGATCAAGCAGGTCAAACCGGTCGAAGAAGTGCATGCCCGCCATATCCTCGTCGAGAAGGAGGACGAGGCCAAGGCCATCGCGAAGCGGGTCAAGGGCGGTGAGGATTTCGCCAAGGTCGCCAAGGAAGCCTCCAAGGATCCCGGTTCGGGCAAGGAAGGCGGCGATCTCGGCTTCTTCACCAAGGAGCGCATGGTGCCGGAATTCGCCGAGGCGGCCTTCGCGCTGAAGCCGGGCGAGATTTCCGAGCCGGTCAAGAGTCAGTTCGGGTGGCATGTCATCAAGGTCGAGGAAAAGCGCGTCAAGCCGCTGCCGACCTTTGATCAGGTCAAGGAGCGGATCGCGCAGGCGCTCGCGGGGAAGGCCCAGTCGGACTACCTCAAGACGCTGCGCGACGGCGCCAAGATCGAGAAGACCGAAGCCACCAAGCCGGCCGAGCCCAAGAAGAACTGACGGAGCGCGCGATGGCTGGCAAGTCCGTTCCCGTTTCTCCGCTCGCGCCGAAGCGCTTTCCGAAAATGCCGGCGATCGAGGGCGTCGCCTTCGCAACCGCGGAGGCCGGCATCCGCTACAAGGGGCGGACCGACGTGCTGCTCGCGGCCCTGGCCGAGGGCACGACGATGGCGGGCGTCTTCACGCGCTCGAAATGTCCCTCGGCGGCGGTCGACTGGTGCCGTGATATCCTCAAGGGCGGGAAAGCGCGCGGTATTGTCGTCAATTCAGGCAATGCCAATGCCTTCACGGGCCTCAAGGGCCGCGAGGCGGTGGCACTGACGGCCGAGATCGCGGCCAAGGCATTGCGCTGCAGGCCGGAGGAGGTCGCGCTGGCTTCGACCGGCGTCATCGGCGAACCGCTCGATGGAACCAAGTTCAACGGCGTGCTGGCCGATTGCGCCGGCCGGGTGAAGGCCGAGGCGTGGCAGGATGCCGCCCGTGCCATCATGACCACCGACACTTTCCCCAAGGGCGCCGTCAAGAAGGCGAAGATCGGCGATGTCGAGGTCACGATCTGCGGCATCGCCAAGGGGGCGGGCATGATCGCGCCGGACATGGCGACGATGCTCTCGTTCGTGTTCACCGACGCTGCGATCGGCGCCGAGGCGCTGCAGGCGTGCCTTGCGAAGGGTGTGAAGGACAGTTTCAACGCCGTTACGGTCGACAGCGATACCTCGACCTCCGACACGCTGATGCTGTTCGCGACCGGCGCGGCGGCCAAGCGTGGGCAGGCTCCTGTCACGGATGCCGCAGATCCGCGCCTTGTCGGCTTCAAGCGCGCCCTCAACAAGCTGCTGCTCGATCTTGCGACGCAGGTCGTCAAGGATGGCGAGGGCGCGCGCAAGTTTGTCGCCGTCACGGTCGAGGGCGCGACCTCGAAGAAGAGCGCCAAGCGCATCGCGCTCTCGATCGCCAATTCGCCCCTGGTCAAGACCGCGGTTGCCGGCGAGGACGCGAACTGGGGCCGCATCGTCATGGCGGTCGGCAAGGCCGGTGAACCGGCCGAACGCGACCGGCTCGCGATCTTCTTCGGGCCGTATCGCGTCGCTGAAGCCGGCATGCGCGACGGCGCCTACAGCGAGGAGGCGGTCTCCGCCTACATGAAGAACGAGCGCATCGACGTGAAGGTCGACATCGGCCTCGGGCGCGGCAAGGCGACCGTCTACACCTGCGACCTCACCAAGGCCTATGTCGAGATCAACGGGGATTACCGCTCTTGAAGCATCGGCCGCGCCCGAGCCGAGTCGCGGCTTCATCGCAACCCATCTGCTCGTCACGGCCTTCTTCTGGGGCTCGA
>JAVTWI010000333.1:0-4257 GCA_032229845.1 Rhabdaerophilum sp. | reverse complement strand
CAGTCTTCCTCCGTCGCCGGCGTCACACGCGCGTCGACAGCCTGAACCGCCGCATCGCCCCGCACCGAACAACCGGCATCGAGCAGCGTGGTCACCAGCGGCGCGAGATGGGTCCCGGCGCAGGCGCGGTCCACCAGCAGCGTCTCCGCCGCGCCGCAGATGCCGGTGCGCCGGAGTTTGGCGTTGAGCAACACCGTTTTTGCCATCGCGAGATCGGCCTTTTCGTGCACATAGACATGCACATTGCCGTCAAGATGCGCGAAAACCGGCACGCGGGCCTCGTTCTGCACGCGCTCGACAAGGCTGCGCCCACCGCGCGGAATGATGACGTCGATCGCCCCGTCGAGGCCGGACAACATCTGCCCCACCGCCTCGCGATCCGCGTAAGGCACGAGTTGCACCGCCGCCTCCGGCACCCCTTCGGACACGAGCCCGCGCACCATCGCGGCGTGGATCGCCATCGCTGAACGCAGCGCGCCCGACCCCGTGCGGAGGATGACGGCATTGCCCGCCTTGAGGCAGAGCGCCCCGGCATCCGCCGTGACGTTGGGGCGGCTTTCGAAGATGACGCCGATGACACCGAGCGGCGTTCGCACCCGCGCGATCCTGAGCCCGTTCGGCCGCGTCCATTCCGACGTGACCGCACCGACGGGATCGGGTAGCACCGCGATATCCTCGACGCTTTTCGCGATGCCTTCGATGCGCTTCTCGTCCAGCAGCAGCCGGTCGAGGAACGCCGCATTCTGACCTTCGGCCCGTGCTTCCGCGCAATCCTTCGCATTGGCTTCGAGGATCGCCGCGACATCGGCACGGATCGCCGCGGCCGCCGCGCGAAGGGCCCGCGCCTTCTGTTCCGCGCTCATCAGACCGAGAACGCGCACGGCACCGCGCGCCTTGCGCCCCATCGCCCGCATCTCGGCGACGAGCTTCGCCTTCTCGGCGGGGTTCGGAACATGCCTGTTCATGCGTCGCTCTCTTTTCCCGCGCCGCCGTCGCCCGAAAGGACGAGATCGTCGCGGTGGATGATTTCCTTGCGGCCAGCATAGCCAAGGATCGCTTCAATGTCGCGGCTCGAACGCCCGGCGATCTGCACGGCATGAATCGCGTCATAGGCGACGAGCCCGCGCGCTACCTCGCCGCCGTCGAGCCCGCGCAGGATCACGGCGTCGCCACGCGCGAAAGTGCCCTCGACCTTGCGGACACCCGCTGGCAAGAGACTCTTGCCGGCCCGCATCGCGACCACCGCGCCATCATCGACATGGAGCGTGCCACGCGGCTCCAGCGTGCCGGCGATCCAGCGCTTGCGCGCCGTGACCGGCGTCGAGGGCGAGAGAAACCAGGTGCAGCGCGCGCCCTCGCGCACGGCCTTGAGCGGATGCAGCCGCGTGCCATTGGCGATCAGCATCGCCGCGCCGCCGGTCGTCGCGATCTTGGCGGCCTCGATCTTGGTCATCATGCCGCCGCGCGAAAGTTCGGAGGCCGCGCCGCCAGCCATCGCCTCGATCCTCGCGGTGATGCGCGGCACCAGCGGCACGAACTCGGCCTTGGGGTCCTTGGCCGGCGGCGCGGTGAAGAGCCCGTCGATATCCGAAAGCAGCACCACGCAATCCGCCGAGGCCATCGAGCCGACGCGCGCCGCGAGCCGGTCGTTGTCGCCGTAGCGGATCTCGTTGGTCGCGACGGTATCGTTCTCGTTGATGACCGGGATCGCGCGGTGTTTGAGCAGCGTGCCGATGGTCGCGCGCGCGTTGAGATAGCGGCGGCGCTCCTCGGTATCCTGCAGCGTCAGCAGGATCTGCGCCGCCGTGATGCCGTGGGTCGCGAGGCTCTCGGCCCAGACCCGCGCCAGCGCGATCTGCCCGACCGAGGCGGCGGCCTGCGCCTCTTCCAGTTCGAGCACGGCCTTCTTCAGGCCCAGCACGGTGCGGCCCATCGCGATCGCGCCGGAGGAAACCACCAGCACATCCGCCCCCGCCCTGTGCAGGTCGGCAATATCGGCGGCGAGCGCATCGAGCCAGTCACGCTTGAGCCCGCCCTTGCGCTCGACGAGCAGCGACGAGCCGACCTTGATGACGATGCGCTTGCAGACGTCTAGCCGGGGCAAGGAGGGCGATGCGGCGCTCACGGACGCCATTCCTTCTCGACCTTGGGCGCCTCCTCGACGCGCTTCTCGTCGATGACCGCGAGCAGCGCCTGCAGCGCCTCCTGCACGCCCTCGCCCGAGACGGCGGAGAGCAGCAGCGGCTTGCGCTTCGCCGCGCGCTTCAGCCGGTCCATCTGCGTTTTCAGCGTTTCGGGATCGAGCGCATCGATCTTCGAGAGCGCGACGATCTCGGGCTTCTCGCCGAGACCGTGGCCGTAGGCCTCGATCTCCTTGCGCACGGTCTTGTAGGCCTTGCCGGCGTGCTCGGACGTCCCTTCGACGAGATGCAGCAGCACCCGGCAGCGCTCGACATGGCCGAGGAAGCGGTCGCCGAGCCCATGGCCCTCGTGCGCGCCCTCGATCAGGCCGGGAATATCCGCCAGCACGAATTCGCGCGCGTTGACTCGGACGACGCCGAGGCCGGGATGGAGGGTCGTGAACGGATAATCGGCGATCTTGGGTTTCGCGGCGGTGGTCGCGGCGAGGAAGGTCGATTTGCCGGCATTCGGCAGGCCGACCAGCCCCGCATCCGCGATCAGCTTGAGGCGCAGGATGATCCAGCGCTCCTCGCCCGATTGGCCGGGATTGGCATGGTTCGGCGCACGATTGGTGGAGGTCGTGAAATGGAGGTTGCCGAAGCCGCCGTTGCCACCCTTGGCGAGCCGCATCTTCTGGCCGATCTCGGTCATATCGGCGATGAGGGTTTCGTCCTCCGCGTCGAGCACCTCGGTGCCGACCGGCACGCGCAGGACGACATCCGCGCCCTTGGCGCCGGCGCGATTGCGCCCCATGCCGTGCGTGCCGGTCTTCGCCTTGAAATGCTGCTGGTAGCGATAGTCGATCAGCGTGTTGAGCCCGTCGACGCACTCGACCCAGACATCGCCGCCCTTGCCGCCGTCGCCGCCGTCCGGCCCGCCGAACTCGATGAATTTCTCGCGCCGGAACGAGACGCAGCCCGCGCCGCCGTCGCCCGACCGGATATAGACCTTGGCAGAATCGAGAAATTTCATCGTGTTTTCCAAAAGCATCGGTGCGGCCGAGGCCCCGCCCGACGCCTGCAATAGAAGAGGAGCAGGGCCGGGACAAGCCCGGCCTCTCCAAAGGGTTACATCCCCTCGGCCGCCATCTCGCGCCCGTAGGGCACTGGCGCGCGCCAGCCCTTGAGCGAGGCCCAGAGCGAACGCGTGATCCGGTAGCTGTCGGAGGGCGTGGAATCGCCCCATGCCGGGCGGTGGCACATGCTGCCGCCCTCATACTGGAAGCCGCAGTGCTCCAGCACCCGGCGCGACCCGGTGTTCATCACCCGGATAGAGGCTGTGACCGAGCGTTCCTCCGTGTAGAGGAACACCGCGTCGAGCAGCGCCTGCACCGCCTCGGTCATGTAGCCCTGCCCCCAGTGCGGAACGCCGAGCCAGTAGCCCATCTCCGCCGGCGCGTTGCAGCCCTTCTCGATTCCGATCATCCCGATCAACTGGTCGGGCCGGTCGCGCCGGGCGATGGCGAGGCCGAGCTGCTCGCCGCTCGCATTGGCGGCCCGCGTGCGCAGGATGAAATCCATCGCCAGCTTCGCAGGATACGGATGCGGAATGCGCGCCGTCATCTCGGCGACGCGCTTGTCGCCGGCCAGTTCGGCGATCGCCTTCGCATCCGACGCCTTCGGCCAGCGCAGGAACAATCTCGGCGTTTCGAGGGTGAACACGTCATCGAGGAAAAGTTCGGGAAACATGGTGCTCATCCGAAATGTGGGCCGCGGCCCGGGGAAAAACGAAGGGGAGGCTCGGTTCCCCGGCCTCCCCTTCGGATTTCGCTTCGGATCGGGTGCTACACACCCATTTTCCCCGCTTGCCCGCCGGTTCGGTTCCCTGGGAACCCGGCGGGGGAGATTTGCATTCTCGCTCGCCGTTATTCTGCTGCTTCGGCCGTAGCCGGAATGACGTTGACGTATTGACGCGGGCCCTTCTGTTTGAAGGCTACAACACCATCGACTTTCGCAAAGAGCGTATGATCGACGCCCATCCCGACGTTGGTGCCCGGATGCCACTTGGTGCCGCGCTGACGCACGATGATGGTGCCGGCGAGGACAGCCTCGTTGCCGAACTTCTTCACGCCAAGAC
>JAVTWI010000332.1:0-4285 GCA_032229845.1 Rhabdaerophilum sp. | reverse complement strand
GTCGTTCGGTCATGTCGATATCCTGATCAACAACGCCGGCGTCACCCAGCCGGTGAAGACGCTGGAAATCGACGAAGCAAGTTGGAACCGCATCCTCGATATCAACACCAAGGGCGTGCTTTTCCTCTCCCAAGCCTTCCTGCCGGCGATGCGGGCGCGCAAGACGGGCTCCATCGCCTGCATGTCCTCGGTTTCGGCGCAGCGCGGCGGCGGCATCTTCGGGGGACCGCATTATTCGGCGGCCAAGGCCGGCGTGCTCGGCCTCGCCAAGGCGATGGCGCGCGAATTCGGCCCGGACGGCATCCGCGTCAACTGCGTGACGCCGGGCCTGATCCAGACCGATATCACCGGCGGCAAGCTGACGGACGCGATGCGCGCGGAAATCACCAAGGGTATTCCGCTCTCGCGCCTCGGCGAGGCGAGCGATGTCGCCGGATGCTTCCTGTTTCTCGCCTCTGATCTTTCCGCCTATGTTACCGGCGCCGTGATCGACGTGAACGGGGGGATGCTCATTCATGGCTGATTTGCCGAACAAGACCCTTGCCAACAAGACCCTTGCCGACCACGCCTACCACATCCGCCGCAACGCGGTGCGGATGGGCGAAGTGCAGGGTCAAGGCTATATCGCCCAGGCACTCGATATCGCCGATGTGCTGGCGGTCGCCTATTTCCACGCGATGCGCTATCGCCCGGAAGACCCGGAATGGGAGGGGCGCGACCGGTTCCTGCTCTCGAACGGCCATTACGCCATCGCGCTCTACGCGGCGATGATCGAGGCCGGCATCCTGCCCGAGGATGAACTCGAAACCTACGGCTGCGACGACAGTCGCCTGCCGATGTCCGGTATGGCGCAATATACGCCCGGCATGGAAATGTCCGGCGGTTCGCTCGGCGTTGGCCTCGCCATCGCGGTCGGCAAGTGCCTGGGGCTCAAGCGCAAGGGGTCGGACAGCTTCGTCTATACGCTGTTCTCGGACGGTGAACTCGACGAAGGCTCGGTCTGGGAAGCGATCATGGCGGCTGCCCACCACAAGCTAGATAACCTCATCGCCATCGTCGACATCAACAACATGCAGGCAGACGGGCCTTCGAAGGAGATCGCGGGGTTCGAGCCGCTGGTCGAAAAACTGGAGGCCTTCGGCTGGTTCGTCCAGCGCGTCGACGGCAACGACCTCGAAGCCGTGCGCGAGGCCTTCGACGCCGCCAAGGTGCACATGGAGCCCGTGCCGCGGATGATTGTCGCCGATACGCTGCTCGGCAAGGGCGTGCCCTTCCTCGAAACACGCGAGAAGAGCCATTTCATCCGCGTCGATGCAAATGAATGGGCGCTGGCGCTCGACGCGCTGGATGCGGGGAGAAAAATATGAAACCCAAAGCCCCCGCCCCCGCAACGCCGGGCAAGCCGCGCCTCACCACCTCAGCTATGATCGCCTCGATCGCCGCCGAGGGTCAGCCGACGAAGCCCGCGCCCTTCGGCCATGCGCTGGTCGAGGCCGCGCGCAAGGACGCGGCCATTGTCGGCATGACGGCGGACCTCTCGAAATATACCGACCTGCATATCTTCGCGAAGGAATTCCCGAACCGTTTCTACCAGATGGGCATGGCGGAGCAGATCCTGTTCGGCGCCGCCTCGGGCCTCGCGAGCGAGGGGTTCACGCCGTTCGCCACCACCTATGCCGTGTTCGCCTCGCGGCGGGCCTACGACTTCATCCATCAGACGATCGCGGAGGAAGACCGCAACGTGAAGATCGTCTGCGCGTTGCCCGGCCTCACCTCCGGTTACGGCCCCAGCCATCAGGCGGCGGAAGACCTCGCGCTGTTCCGCGCGATGCCGAACATGACTGTGATCGATCCCTGCGACGCGCTCGAAATCGAGCAGGCGGTGCCGGCCATCGCCGCGCACAAGGGACCGGTCTACATGCGGCTCCTGCGTGGCAACGTGCCGTTGGTGCTCGATGAATACGGCTACAAATTCACGCTCGGCAAGGCGCAGGTGATCCGCGAGGGCGCAGATGTGCTCGTCATCTCCTCCGGCCTGATGACGATGCGGGCGCTCGAAGCCGCGAAGGAACTCGACAAGGACAAGGTCGGCGTCGCGGTGCTTCACTGCCCGACGATCAAGCCGCTCGATGTCGAGACCATCCGGCGCGAGGCGGCGAAATCCGGGCGACTGGTAGTGGTGGCTGAAAACCACACCGAGATCGGCGGGCTCGGCGAGGCGGTCGCGAGAGATTTCCTGCTGAACGGCCTTGCACCGAAATTCCGGCATATCGCCCTGCCCGACCAGTTTCTCGATGCTGGTGCCTTGCCGACCCTGCACGAGCGCTACGGCATCTCGCGCGACGCCATCGTCCGGCGCATCAAGGGCTGGCTGGGCTAGAAATCCGCGGTTATTGCGCCGCAACGACGCTTCTCTTGATCCTCATCAATGATGTTCCCGCCGATCGTCCCAAGCTGTTTTCGTTAGCGGCGGGGAGGATTCTCGTCTTCCGTGCCATTGCCTTGGGGGGACGGCTCGCGCGTTCTCGCTGCCGGCTGCCGTTCCAAGGGTGGCCGGATGCCGCCCGCCGGGCCCGGAGGAAGCGCCGTGTCTGTCGATGTCACCGGAGCGCGCAATACCGCGAAGATCGCCCGCATACGGGCTTCGCGGCCGATCCTGCTTGTGGAAAGCGATGCCACGGACAATCGCCTGATCGTCGGGCAGCTCGAACGGGCCGGGTATCGCGCGCGAGGGGTGCTGCGCGGCGCCGACGCGGCCGGCGTGATCGCGGAGGACGAGCCGGCGTTGATCCTGCTCGACCTGCGCGTTCCCGACCGCAACGGGCTCGATCTGCTCGCGGAATTCGCCCTCTTCGGCCCGGTGATCGCGCTGGTCGCACAGAACGCGGGCGATCAGGCGTTGCGGGCGCTCAGGCTCGGCGCCTGCGATTATCTTGTCAAACCGGTGCGGGCCGAGGAACTCGAGATCGCGGTCGAACACGCGCTCGAGCACGCACGGCTAGCGCGGGAAAGCGCCCTTCACCGGGACCAGCTCCGATCCGCCGCTGCGCCGCCGATGGTCGGTTCGAGCGTCGTCTTCAGCGCGATGCGCAACCGGATCGGCGATCTCGCGGCGATGGATGCGACAGTGCTGATCCTCGGCGAAAGCGGTGCCGGCAAGCGGCTCGCCGCGCGGGCGATCCACGACGCCGGCGCGCGGACGTCTTCGAGCTATGCCGTCCTCGACTGCGCGACGTTGCCGGAAAGCAGGCTGGAAGCCGCGCTCTTCGGTGAAGACCGGGGCGCCGGCGCGGAACGGAAGCCCGGCCTTATCGAACAGGCGGAAGGCGGCACGATCTTCCTCGACGATATCAGCGCCCTGCCGCCGGCCCTCCAGACCCGACTGCTGCGGGTTCTCGAAACAGGTACCTTCCGCCGCCCCGGCGGTCTGGTCGATCTTCACGCCAACGTGCGTTTCATCGCCGCGACGGATCGCGACCTTCTGGCCATGAGCCGCGTGGGGCGGTTCCGGCTCGACCTTCACTATCACCTCTCGCGGTTCGAGCTTCGCGTGCCGCCGCTGCGGGACCGGGCGGACGACGCGACGGAACTCGCGCTGCATTTCGTGAAAACGCGCGATTTCAACCGGGGTATCGAGAAGAACCTCGACGGCAGCGCGAATTCGGCGATCCGGGCCTATTCCTGGCCGGGGAACGTACGCGAACTGAAGAACGTCATCGAACGCTCGGTCATTCTCTCCGCCGGCCAAAGGACCATCGACGCGGCCATGCTGGGGCTCGATCCGCGTGCGGCCGCGCCGGGCGGCAAGGCCATCGAATTCAGCTTCGACCACCTGCCTTCGATCGAGGAGTTGCAGGGTTTCTACATCGATACGCTGCTCGACCGGGGCGGATACAGCCGGGCGCGCATCGCCGAGGTGCTGAAGATCAGCGAACGCACCGTCTATCGGATCCTCCAGCAGAAGCGGCGTGATGGCGCGGCGGCCGAGCCCATGTCCGGCGCGGACGAGTGAAGCACGGCCCTGCCCCCTCCGCGGGAGTGGACCTTCGCGGCAGTGGACCTTCGCGGACATGCCGCTATAAGGCGTGATGATCGAGCCCGGTAATTCCGCCGGCCCCGATTTGCCAGCCTCCCGAGTTCCACGCCCGATGACTTCCGACGCCGCCTCGCCCGCCAGCGCCTTCGAGACCGAAACGCGTCGCCGGCGCACCTTCGCCATCATCTCCCATCCGGACGCCGGCAAGACGACGCTCACCGAGAAGATCCTGCTGTTCGGCGGCGCGAT
>JAVTWI010000331.1:0-26424 GCA_032229845.1 Rhabdaerophilum sp. | reverse complement strand
GCGCTTCTCGCCGCCCGAGAGCTTGTCCACCGCCCAGTCGTCGGGCGGGCAGCGCAGCGCATCCATCGCCTGATCGACCTGGCTGTCGAGGTCCCACAGGTTCTGGCTGTCGATCTGGTCCTGGAGCTTCGCGCTCTCCTCGGCAGTCTCGTCCGAGTAGTCCATCATCAGTTCGTTGTAGCGATCGAGGATCGCCTGCTTGGCGGCGACGCCGAGTTTCACGTTCTCGCGGACTGTGAGGGCATTGTCGAGCTGCGGCTCCTGCGGCAGGTAGCCGACGCGCGCGCCTTCAGCGACCCAGCCCTCGCCGGTCCATTCCTTGTCGATCCCGGCCATGATCTTGAGCAGGGTCGATTTGCCGGCGCCGTTGACGCCGAGCACGCCGATCTTCGCGTCCGGGTAGAAGGAGAGGTGGATGTTGTCGAGCACCTTCTTCCCGCCGGGATAGACCTTGGTAAGGCCGCGCATGTGGTAGATGAACTGACGGGACATCGGGCTCGTTCTTCTCGTTTTGTAGGGGACGCGCGGAAGACACTGCCCCCGCGAACTCGCGCGGAGAGGTAGCAACCGGGCTATCCCGTTTCAAGGCCAAATGAATTCGCGGCAATTTCCAGCGCGCAATAACCAAGCATAAAAGCCTTGCATGGCATGATCATCGCGAGTTGTCGCATCCGGAGCCGCCATCCATGCCTTCCGCCCTCGCCTCCATCGCGGGAAAAGCGCAGGAAATCCGTGCCCAGTCGCTTTCGACGCTGATGGCGACGCTGGATGCCGTGAAGCCTGTCGCGGCGGTCAGCGGCGCTCTCGCCGACAGCGTCCAGAGTTCGATGCAATCCGCTGAGGCCGCGATCCGCGCCGTGCTGATCGAGGCACAGCCGAACGGCAAGATGCTGGTGCAGATCGCCGGCATGATGGTCGAGGCGGATTTGCCGCCCGATCTCCAGCGCGCGGTGGCGAACAATCCCGGCCTCCTGCGTCCCGGCACAACCCTTCTCCTGCCGGCGAACACGCTGGTTCGCCCAGCGGCGGAGCCGGCGACGCTGGTTCGCCTGACGCAGACCGGAACGGGTGGCCCCTCCGTCGGCGCGCCGCCGCCGCTCGCCAATCCGTTTCCGCCCGGTTCGCTCGGCGCTGCCATCGCGAAGATCGCCGGCCTTGCCTTCCCGCTTGCCGAGCCAGCCGCAACGGCCACCGCCTTGCCGTCTCCCGGCCAGACCGTGCCCGCCCCGGTTCGTGGCGCGCCGCTCGCGCAGCCGCTGCCGACCGAACTCGCCGGGCCGATCCTTCAGGCCGTCGCCCGGCAGATCCCTGTGGGAACCGCCCTGACCCAACTGCTTGCCGCAGTCGATCCGGCGGCCGAAATCCCGGACGCCGTCCGGCAGGCGCTGACCCAGCTCGCGACCGGCCGCGCCACCCCGGAAACGCTGCGCACACCCGAGGGCCTGCGCGATGCAGTCGCGAAATCCGGCCTGTTTCTCGAAGCCAATCTCGCGGCCGCCACCACAACGAATGCGGCCCCGCCGGCCGATCTCAAGACGGCGCTGCTGGCGTTGCGCGCCTTGCTGGCCGGGAGCGGACCCGAAAACGCCCTTGTCGGAAAGGGCCTCGAACGCGCCGGCACCGACCCGGCCCTGTCGCCTCGCGCCGCTCTTGCCTCGCCGACGGCTCATGCCGACCCGCTCCCGCCGCGCGGCGCGGACCTCCCGCGCCTTGCCGAAGGCGCGCTCGAGCGCATCAAGCTCACGCAGATGGCCTCGCTGGATCACCCGGAAATGCGCATGACCGACGACCGTGCGCAGGGCCTGCGCCTGGCGGTCTCGGTTCCGCTGGCGACGCAGGGGCCGGACAAGGCGCCGACGGCGATGATGGGTCTCGTGATCGAGCACCGCCCTCCCGCGCCGCAACAGATGCCGATGCTCGAACCGGAGCGTGAAGCGAACGGCGAGACCGAGCCTTTCCCTTGGAAAGTGCGCATCGCGCTCGATCTCGAGGAAACCGGCCCGATTCAGGCCGAAGTCGCGTTACGCGGCCAGGCGGTCGCGGTAACGCTCTGGGCCGAGCGGCAGGCGGTCGCGCAGGTCGCGCGCCAGTCGATCGGCGATCTGCACGAAGCCCTGACCGGCGCCGCCTTCGATGTCGTCAAGCTGGAGATCCGCGACGGGCGCCCGCAGCCCGCGCCGGTCCGCACCGGCCCGCTTCTGGATCGCCTGACATGACCGACACGCCCGCCACCCCCGAAAAGATCGCCGTCGCGCTCAAATACGATTTCGGCGATGGCGCGCCGATCGTCACCGCGAAGGGACGAGGGCATGTCGCGGAGAAGATCCTCGAGACGGCGGCGGAGCATAACGTCGCCATCGAGGAGAACCCGGTGCTCGCCGAGGCGCTCTCGCAGATCGAGCTGGAATCGGAAATTCCCGTGCCGCTCTACAAGGCCGTCGCCGAGGTGATCGGCTTCGTGATGCAGACGGGCCGCCTCACGCGCCCGGATCGGCCGTAAGCCCCGCAACCTCGATCCCCGCCATCGCCGCAGCCTCGTCATTGTCGGAGGTGTCGCCGGAGATGCCGACCGCGCCGATGACATCGTTGCCGGCGCGAATCAGCACGCCGCCCGGCACCGGCACGAGATTGTGATCCGCGACGTGCATAGCCGCCGCGATGAACTGCGGACGATCCTTCGCCATGTTCATCAGCGTGCGGCTGCCGGAGCCCATCGCCAGGGCGCCATAGGCCTTCGCGAAGGCAACTTCAGCCCGCTTCAGCGATGTCCCGTCCTCGGTCAGGACGACCTTGCGCGCGCCCCTCGCATCGAGCACGACGACCGAAAGCGACTTGAATTCATGTCGATGTGCGAAATCGAGCGCGGTGTCGGCGATGATACGGGCCTGGGCAAGCGTCAGCATGGGAACTCCTCTCGTTCCCGCCGAACCTAGAGCATGCCGCGATGAAGTGGAATCCGGTTCATGCAAAAGGCATGCGACAAAAAATACGCATTTTCCGCCGAAGGGGATGCCGGTCGAACGAAGAAAATGCGTCGGGCGAGGAAAGCCGGAGTGGAAAATCCGCGTCGCCCCGGACGACCTCTTCCCCCGGTGTGCCATGCAGGGCGCGGCGATTGCGGTTCGCCGCGGCCGCAAGCGTTTACAAAGCCCACGCCGTTCCTATGATCAATTACGGACCCGATACAAATCGATTTGATTTGAGGCAATTGCTCATGGTGCTTTCAGACGACGGACCCCTGCCCTCCGGGTCGGCAGCGAGAACCAACCGACCCGCCAAGGTGCCGGGCACCCCCAGGACGGATGTCGGAACCTTCATCCTGCACTGGCTGATGGCCGTCTCGATGATTCTCGCGATGCTGACCGGCTTCCGCCTCGCCTGGGACGCGCCGACGGCGGTCTTCTCGCGCTGGATCGCGCCGATCCTGCTGCAAGGCGATGTCTGGACCATCCATTTCATCGTGGCCGGCATCATGTTCGCCTGCGCGAGCGCCTATATCGTCTACCTGCGCCGCGCCGCGCTCGCGAGCCGCAACGCACCGGGACGGATGCGCCTGATGGTTCTCGATGCGCCCGCCCGCCTCAAATGGCAGGGGTTCAACGTTTCGCTGCACTGGGGGTTCTACGCCCTGACGCTCGTGATGATGGCGAGCGGCGTGTTCCTCTATCTCGGTTGGGGCGGGCTGGTGGTGGATATCCACGCTGCGGTCGCCATCGCGCTTGTAGCCTACCTGTTCCTGCATATCCTCGGGCATTTCATGCAGGGCGGTTGGCCGCAGATCTTCCGCATCTTCCTGCCGGCGAAGCTGGTCGACGGACTGCCGCGGAAGTCCCATGCCCTGCCGGCAGCGCTGGTGATCGGCGCCGCGACGGCCGCCGCGAGCGCGGCGCTCGATTTCGGCACGCGCGAGACGCTTGCCGTGCCGAAGGTCGCGAGTGCGCCCAAGCTCGACGGCGAACTCGACGACGACGCCTGGAAAGGCGTTGGTTTCGCCCGCGTCCGCACGCAGCAGGGCGCCAATCTCGCCGGCGGACGGGGCGAATCCATCGTCGAGATTCGCGCCGTGCGCGATGAGGAGAACATCTACTTCGCCTTCCGTTGGCAGGACCCGTCGCGTTCGATCAAGCGCCTGCCGCTCGTCAAGCAGGCAGATGGCTGGCACCTCATGAACAACCACGCCGATACGGCGGACGAGAGTGCCTTTTACGAGGACAAGTTCGCCGTCCTCCTCTCGCGCTCCAATGCCTTCGGAAACGGCGGGACGACCTTCATGGGGCCGAAACCGCTCGCCGCCATGCCCGGCGCCTTGAACGGGCGCGGCCTCCACTACACCGCCGACGGTTCCTTCGCCGACATGTGGCAATGGAAGGCTTCGCGCGGCGGCCACCTCGGCAAGATGGACGACATGCATTTCGGCCCGCCCTACCCGGCCAATGCCGACCAGCAAAAGGGAACGGCGCGCTATTCCGGCGGATACCTGCAGGACCCCGGCAAGGCATTCTACGTCTACAACTACAAGAGCGAACCGCCGGGCGGGTTCCGCGGCCCGGTCGGCGTGCTGCGCCTGCCGAAGGATTATCGGGCGATGACGGCGAAGCTCGGCAAGATCGATCTCACCCCAGGCGCCTCCGACGACGAGGGCACGCAATGGTGGCAGTTCGAAAACGAGACCGTGCCCTATTCGAAAGCCCACGACGACACGATTCCCGTCGGCACCGTCATGCCCTCGACGCTGATCATGGGCACCTACGAGGGCGACCGCGACGACGTTTCAGCCGTGCCGAAATGGCGGGATGGATGGTGGACTCTCGAAGCGAAAAGGAAACTGAAATCGACATCGAAATACGATGTCGATTTTACGGAGGCGAAGCCGCTCTACATGTGGGTTTCGGTGTTTGACCATAACCAGACACGGCACACGCGCCATGTCCGGCCGGTGCGTATCGAACTGCGATAAGACCGGAAGCTTGTCGTTGACCCCGCCCCGCTTTCGGTGCGAGAGACACGCAAGCGAACGGGGACAGGGACATGAGCGGCAAGGCGCGCCTTACGGTGAACGGCAAGACGATCGGCGCCACCTGCGGCCAGACGCTGATCGAAGCCGGCCTCGCCGGCGGTGTCGTCATCCCGCAGGATTGCTGCACCGGACAATGCGGCACCTGCCGGGTCGATATTCTCTCCGGCGGCATTGATCCTGCAGGAACGGAGGAGGACGGCACCTGCCTCGCCTGCCAGGCCCGGCTCGAGGGTGATGCCGAGATCCGCTTCGATCCCCAGCCCTTGGTCATGAAGACCGGCGGCCTCGTAACCGAGGTCAACGAGCTTGGCGGCGAGATCGTCGAGGTCGTCATCGAGGTTACCAAGCCGGTTCCCTATCTGCCCGGCCAATACATCAAGGTCGAGTTTTCCGGTTTTCCCGCGCGCGATTACAGCCCGACCCTGCGGCTGGAGGGCGTGCGCGAGATCAATCAGATCATTCTGCACATCCGCCGCTTCGATGACGGGGTCGTTTCCGCCGCGCTCGGGCGGGGAATCGTGCCGGGCCGGAAGGTGAAGGTGCGCGGGCCGTTCGGCAACGCCTTCCTGCGGCAGGGCGAGGGCCGGCTCGTGCTGGTCTCGACCGGCACCGGCTTCGCACCGCTCTGGTCGATTGCGGTCGCGGCCCGGCTCGGCCAGCCGCATCGGCCGGTGCACCTCGTCGCCTCGGCGCGCGATCCGCGGAACCTCTACATGCGCCCGGCGATCGACTGGCTCGCCAAGCATGGCGTTTCCGGCGCGATCCTCGCCGCATCCGGCGCGAACCCGCTGCCGCCCGCCCGCCACGGCCGCGCGACGGCCTTCCTGCCGCCGCTTGACCGCAACGACACGGTCTATGCCTGCGGTGCGGTAGAAATGGTCGACGAGGTCAAGCGTCTTGCCCGTGCCGCCGGCGCGAAATGCCACGCCGATCCGTTCCTGCCCTCGAGCGGCGAATTGCCGGTGTCAAAACGGATCGCGCGCTTCTTCGGGCTCGGCAAGCCGAAGACATCGCCGGTCCATGCCCAGATCGAATCGCTCGCGGAAACGCTGGGCCGCCCGAAACCCTGAACGGGGTCAGGCGTTGACCTCGCGGACGAAGGAGCGGATCGAGCCGTCGATCGACTTCGCATCGTCGACGATCCGCCGCGCGGCCAGCACGAAATCGGTCGAGGCTTCGTGGGCGGCGTTCATGCTCGCCCGCAACTGGTCGACCGAATCGGCCAGATTGGCCATCGCCGCGGCAGAGTTCGAGAGTCCCTCGGCAATCTCGCGCGCGGCGGCATCCTGCTCCGCGACTGCCACGGCGATTTCGGAGGTCTCCCGCAGCGCCGTGCCGAGAACACCCTTGACCTCGCCGATTTCGCCCGTCGCCGTGTCGGTAATCGCGGAAAGGCGCCCGAACTCGCGCGCGATCACCGACACCGCCACCGCGGTCTTTTCGGAAAGCCCCTCGATGGCCCGCGCGAGCCGGACCGGCGAGCCGCCCTGCTCGCTGGCATTAAGCGCCTCGAGCGAGGCTTGAAGGCTCATCGCGCCAAGATCGGCAAGATTGCGCTGAAGGTCCCCGATCGCTTCTTCCACCTGATGGGTCACGTCCGATATCTCCGACAATTTGACTTCCGCCGCCCGCACATGGTCGCCGCTCAGGTGCACGACCCGGCTGGCATGACGGATCCGCTCACTGATCTCGCGGTTCGTTCTCGAGAGTTCGAGCGTCGAGCGGCTGGCGTTGCTGGCCCGGCTGGCGGAGGCCATGGTTGTGGCGCGGATGCGCTCGGCCTGTGCGTCCGCCTGCCGCGCCGCGGCATCGAGCACCTCGTTCGTCCCGGAGAGGGCATGGACCGTGTCGCCGATGTTTTTCATCACCACCGCCATGCCTTCCTCGAAATTCGCGACGGCCGAATCGAGCACCAGCCGGCGCTGGTTGATCGTATCGATCCGCATCAGTTCCTGCCGCATCCGGTCACGCTCGATGAGCGAGACCTGCATCGCCGAAACCGCGCGCGCGATCTGCCCGATCTCGTCCCGCCGTCCGACGTGCTGGACCTCGACGCGCCATTCCCCGAGCGCGACATCGTTGACCGCCCGGGTGATCTCCGACAGCGGGCGGACAAGGCGCCGTGCGAGCACGATCACGACGAGGGTGATGATGGCGATCGCCAGGGTTCCGGCGACCAGCAGCGTCCGCTGGGTCTGCCGCAACTGCTTGCGGCCGAGATCGAGAATGCCAGTGCCGATCTGGTCGATCTCGGAATCCGGCCGGACCACGCAAAGCTGAAGCCGGGGCATCGCGGTCTTGCACATGCCGGTCGCATGCAGTTCCGGAACGGCCTGAAGCCCGTCCGCTTCGGCCGACCGGAAGACGATATCGTCGATCTCGGCGCCGGACGCCGAAATCACCGCCCCATCGCTCATCAGCGCCACGCGCGAGCCCGTGATCCGGGCGAAATCCGCAAGCGCCGGCTCGTTGGCCGGCAGAAGGCGATAGGCGAGAACGATGCCGACAGGCTCTCCGAACTCATCGAAGACCGGGACACCGAGCACGATGCCGTAACGATCATGCACCCCCGCCAGCAGGATGGAGGAGAACGAGGCATCGAGCATGCCGACGCGGCGGAAGAGGCGCGGGGAACTCCTGTCGTTGTCCGCCAGCAGGTTCGCAAGGACAGGATAGATATCATGGTTGCGAAGGGCATCATCGGCCGTCACCAGTTCGGCGCCGGTCCGGGTCGCACCGATGACATGCCGGTCCTGATCGATCAGGATGACGCCGGACATCCCGGCCTGGAGCACGCGTTTGCCTACCTCCTCGGCGATATAGACATCGTTCCGGCCCTGCACCGCCGCGAGAGTCGATCGCAGGCCCGCGATCGCGATCAGGGATCTTTCAAGCCGGTTGAACTGGTCGCCGAGCCGCTGTGTCGCCAGTTCAATTTCCGACGATATCCGTTCCGCCATCCGCTGGCGCGCGAGTTGCCGGACCGTCGCACCTTGCGAGGTCACCTGATCGTTCATTTCCGAATAGGTGATCGCCAGCAGCATGCTGATGCCCAGCCCGACCAGCAGCGCGATCGACAGCACCCAGCGGAGAGCAAGCGACCCGGCAAGGGCCCGCTGCCAGTTCGACAGGAAGTTAGCGGACGCGGGGGTGGGCACCGAAACTCCTCACGATGCGGATCGCCTCCGGGGTTCGCAGGAAGGCCAGGAACCGCCGCACATCGTCCGTCAGCCGCTGCGGCTTGTAGACGGCAGCAATCTTGACGGCCGACGGATAGGCCGGATCGGACGGCGGCACGCCATCGACCGCCAGCGCCTTGAGCCCAGTCTCCCGGATGTCCGAGAGCGGCCCGAAGCCGATGGCGCCGGGGTTTTCGGTCACCGAAAGGATTGCTTCCTGCGTCGTGAGCGCCAGTTTCGAGCGCTCGGTGAATTTCAGATCGCGGAAAGCAGGCAGCGACTCGCGAAAGACCAGAACGGTGGAATCCGCGTCTTCCCGGCGCACGACGCGAATCCGCATATCGGGACCGCCGATCTCGCGCCAGTTGGTGATCTTTCCGGTAAAGATGCCCTGGATCTGTTCGGAGGTCAGATTGTCAACCGGCACGCCCGGGTGAACGAAGAACACCGAGGAAATATCGAACAGCGGCTCGTAGAAAAGCCCGCTTGCAATTTCGTTCGGTTTGAGGTCGCGTGCGACCCGCGCGATGATCTCGCGATCGCTGCCGACCCCGGCGATCCCGCCGCCCGAGCCGATGCTGGCCGGCACCTCGACCCTGTGCCCCGGATTGGCGGCGGCATAGCTTTCCGCCAGTGCCCTGAGGACGACAACACCATCGCCCGTTCCGACGAGCGAGAAGGACCCCGCCTGCACGTTGACCATCGTGAGACAAAGACCAAGCGCGATCCCAAGAAACCGATGAAATCCGGCCAACATTCTGCGCCCCTGCGATAACAGGCGCCAGTTTGACCTCCGGGAATTAAAACTTCTTGTAATTGCCGGTGGTAATTGCTCGGAGCCGGTTTACTCGGCAGGCATTCCCTCGCCACGTGCGCCGCGGTCCTCGTCCTTCCCGGCGGGCTTGAACCGTTCCTGCATCTCGTCCAGCAAATCACCGATGGTCGAGCGCGGATTGGTGAAGCGCCCCGCCAGCAGGAAGACGACGGGAACGAGGAACAGCGTCATCAGGGTCGAAAGGCTGGCGCCGCCGATGATCACCCAGCCGATGGCGCTGCGGGCCTCGGCGCCGGCCCCGCTCGACGTTGCCAGCGGCACCGCACCGCAGATCGTCGCAATCGAGGTCATCAGGATGGGCCGCAGCCGCATTTCGGAAGCCTCAAGGATGGCGTCGTAGAGCGCGACGCCACGTTCCCGCAACTGGTTGGTGAATTCGACGATCAGGATGCCGTTCTTGGTCATGATGCCGATCAGCAGGATCATCCCGATCTGGCTGTAGACGTTCAGTGTCTGGTTGGTTACGAGCAGGATCGCGAGCGCGCCGGTCAGCGCCAGCGGCACCGTGATCATGATGACGGCCGGCGCGATCCAGCTTTCGAACTGCGCCGCCAGCACCAGGAAAACGACGAGAAGCGCGAAACCGAAGGTCAGGTAGAGCGAACTCGAGGCCTTGCGGTATTCCTTCGATTGCCCGTCATAGCCGATGCGCGCCTCCGCCGGCAGATTGTCCCGCGCGATGGCATCGAGCGTATCGAGCGCCTGCCCGAGCGTCACGCCCGACGCGAGCGAGCCGGAGATCTTGATCGAGCGCAGCCGGTCGAAGCGGTTGAGCTTCTGCGGTCCCGCCATCTCGCTGAGCGATACCAGATTGGAAAGCGGCACCAGATCACCCGACGCCGTGCGGACGAAGACATTCTTGAGATCGTCCGGGCGGACGCGGTCTTGCTCGCGCGCCTGCATGATGACCGAATATTCGATGCCGCGATCGACGAAGGTCGAGACCTCGCGCTCTCCGAACATCAGTTCGAGCGACCGCCCGACCGCTTCGATCGAAACGCCGAGATCGGCGGCGCGGGTCCGGTCGATTTTCACCCGGAGGTCGGGCTGGCGCTCGGTATAGTCGCTGTCGAGGTTCAGGAAGAGCCCGGTCGCGGTCGCCTTCTCCATGACGATGTCGCGCCAGGCCGCCAGCGTCGCGAAATCGGGCCCACCGATCACGAATTCGATCGGCTGGCGGAAGCCGCGCTGGCCGAGCGAGGGCGGGTTGATCGGGAAGACGCGCGCACCGGGGACCTGCTGCACGCGGCCGAGCAACTCGCGCTGCAACTGCTGCTGGGAGACTTTCCGCTGTCCCCAGGGCGTGAGGCGGACGATGACCAGCCCGGCATTGACCGGTGCGGGGCGCTGGAACCCCGGCGCAACGATGGTGAGGCTCGATTCGACCGTCCCGTTGTCGAAATACGGCTTGAGCAGCGCCTCGACCTCCCGCACCCGCGCCCGGGTGTACGCGAGCGAGGCCGATTCCGGCGCGGTGACGGGAACGATGATGATGCCGCGATCCTCGACCGGCGAGAATTCCTTCGGCACCAGCTTGAAGAGCTGGACCGCGCCGAACGAAATCGCCGCGCCGACGGCGATGACGATCAGCGGCGCCGCCAGCGCCCGCTTGAGAACGCGGGCGTAGATGCGGTTCATCGCCTCGAACAGCGGCTCGGTGAGGTGGTGAATCCGGCCGTGATGCGAGCTGAGCAGCTTCGAGCACATCATCGGCGTCAACGTGCGGGCGACGACGCCGGAGAAGAAGATCGCCGTCGCCAGCGTGACGCCGAACTCGCGGAAAAGCCGCCCCGTCTGCCCGCTCATGAAGGCGATGGGCACGAAGACCGAGATCAGCGTGATCGTGGTCGCGATCACCGCGAAGGCGATCTCGCGGGCGCCGATGAACGAGGCGAGCAGTGGCGGCTCGCCATCCTCGATGCGGCGGTGAATGTTCTCGACCTCGACGATCGCGTCGTCGACGACGATGCCGATCGCCAGCACGATCGCGAGCAAGGTGAGGACGTTGATCGAGAAGCCGAACATCCACAGCACGGCGAAGGTCGGGATGATCGAGACCGGGATGGCGATGCCGGCAACGAGCGTCGAGCGCCACGAGCGCAGGAAGACCAAAATGACCAGAATGACGAGGCCGATGCCCTCGGCCAGCGTCTTGAGCACGCCGTCGATCGAGGCGCGGATGAAGCGGGCCTCGTTGTAGAGAATTTCCGCCGTTGTCCCCTCGGGGAGCGAGGCGCGGAGCAGGTTCAGCTCCGCCGCCACGTTTTCGGCCACGGAGAGGGTATTGGCGGTCGACTGCCGGATGATGCCGAGCCCGATCGCGGTCTTGCCCGAGGCGAAGAACTCGAAGCGCTCGTCCTCGGCGCCGACCTCGACGTTGGCGATCTCGCCGAGCCGGACCTGGTAACCATTGCCGTTCCAGACGACGATGTTGGCGAATTCCTCACGCGTCGAGAGCTTGGAATCGGTCTTCACCGTCAGCTCGCGCTGGCTGGAAGTCAGCCGCCCGCCCGGCAGATCGACGTTCTGGCGCTTGATGGCGGTCTCGACGTCCTGAACTGTCAGCCGCCGCGCCGCGAGCGCGGTGCGGTTGATGGCGATGCGCATTGCATAGCGCCGCTCGCCACCGATATTGACGCTGGCGACGCCCGGCACGGTCGCAAGGCGATCCACCATCGTCCGGCGCAGGAGGTCGGTCAGTTCCAGCGCGTCGAGCTTGGTGGAGGTGACGCCAATCCAGAGGATCGCCTGCGCGTTGGAATCGACGCGCTGGATCACCGGCGCATCGACACCATCCGGCAGGCGCGCGAGAACACGGCCGACACGGTCGCGCACGTCTGCGGCGGCGGCATCGGGATCGCGGTTGACATCGAATTCGATCGAGATCGACGAACGGTCGTTCTGGCTGAACGAGGAAATATTGGTGATACCCTCGATGCCGGCAACCGCGCGCTCGATCACCTCCGTCACGCGGCTCTCGATCACCTCGTTGGAAGCACCCTTGTAGGCGGTGTTCACTGAGACGATCGGCGGATCGATCTGCGGGTATTCGCGGACCGGCAGGCCCATCAGCCCGGCGATGCCGGCGACGCAGAGCAGCAGCGAGATCACGCTCGCGAAGACCGGGCGGCGGATCGAAACGTCGGAAAGTTGCATGGCTCGCTCCCGTCGGAACCGGCACGGGGCAACCCGCGTGCCATCGCCTCGAATGATCAGCCGGCCTTCTGGCCGGCCTGCGCGGGGTTGCCGTCTGCCGCCGGCCCGCCCTGCGTCGGAAAGGCAGGCCTCGTCTGCACCGGCAGGCCCGGCCGCACGCGCTGCACGCCGCGCACGACGATGACCTCGCCGGCTTCCACGCCGGACTGGATCTCGACATTGCCCTTCTGCCGCTGCCCGATCCGGACGACGCGGCGATCGACCTTGCCGTCCTTGACGATGAAGGCGATCTGCCGCGGACCTTCCGCGACGATGGCCTCCTCTGGCGCGAGCACCACGTTGTCACGCACGGCGACCTCGATGGACACGTTCATGAACATGCCGGGCTTGAGCGCCGCGTCCTTGTTCGCCACCAGCGCCGTGACCTTGGCCGAACGGGTGATGGTGTCGATCCGCGTATCGACCACCGCGATCTCGCCCTCGAAGACGCGATCCGGAAAGGCCAGCGAAGTGGCGGAGACCTTGGCGCCGATACCCACCCGGCCGACAAGCGTTTCCGGCACGGCGAAATCGAGCCGCATCCGTGAAATGTCGTCGAGCGTCGTCACCGCGACCTTGTTGTCGACCAGCGCGCCCAGCGACACCTGCCGCAGCCCGACGCGGCCGTCGAACGGCGCGCGGATGATGAGATCGTCGAGCCGCGCGGCGGCAGCCCGCTCGCGCGCCTCGGCCGCCGCGATATTGGTCTCGATGGTCTTGAGCTGGAGGGTCAGGTCCGCAACCTGTGCTTCCGTTCCTGCTCCCGTCCGGCGCAAGGCCTGCGCACGTTCGAGCTTCTGCCCTGTTTCCGCATGCTGCGCCCGGGTCGTGGCGATGGCGGCGCGCGCGGCTTCCAGATCGGCGCGCTTTTCGGAAACATCGAGCCGGATCAGCTCGTCGCCGGCCTTGACGAACTGGCCTTCCTCAAATGCGATTTTCTCGACCGTGCCGGAAACCTTGGCCGTCAGCGTCACGGACTCGTAGGCGCGCAACGTGCCCACCGCATCGGAACGCTCCGTGATCGTGCCGCGCCCCAGCGTCGCCACCTCGACGAGCATCGGCTGGCCTTGTCCGCGCTGCGGCCCGGGACCTCGCTGCGCGCCCGGCGCACCTGAGGGCTTTTCCCCGCCGGCCGGCGCGAGAAAGGCAAGACCAGGCACCTTGGCGACGACCGGCGCGACATCCGCCCATCGGCTCCAGCCGAAATAGAGACCAGCGCCGACCACGGCGATCAGCCCCAGCTGCGTCGAAACGCGCATCTCCAACTCCCAAAAGCGCAGCAGGCGCCCCGCCCGCCACGCATCAATCTTCCCGCCGGAGCAGGAAATTAGGGCGTCACATCGACAAAAGATACTGTCTTCGCAGAACTTTTTTGCTGCCGGACCCTAAAACCGGCCTCACCCCGTCCGCGCCATCCGCGTGCCGCGCCGGAAAAGACGGCAGCACGCCAATTCGCTTTGCATCACGACGAAAATCCCGGCGCGCCCGACGCGTCACGCCATCACGTCGACGGCCTCGAAATAGAGCCTGCGCAACTCCTGGACCAGCGGACCGGGCTTGCCGTCGCCCACGGCACGGCCGTCGATGGTGATGATCGGCATGGCGATCGACGAGGCGCTGGTAAAGAACGCTTCCGACGCCGCGAGCGCCTCCTCGACCGTGAAGGCCCGCTCCTCAAGCTGAAGGCCGTTTTCCCGCGCGAGCCGCATCACCGTCTTCCGCGTGATGCCCGGCAGCACCGCGTTGGACAGGGGCCGCGTCACGATCTTGCGGTCCTTGGTGATGATGAAGGCGGTCGAAGATGCGCCTTCCGTCACGAATCCATCCTCGATCATCCAGGTTTCCGCGACGCCAGCCGCCTTGGCGGCCTGCTTCGCCAGCACCTGCGCGAGCAGCGCCACGGATTTGATGTCGCGCCGGGCCCAGCGCAGATCCGGCAGCGTGATCACCGCCGCGCCGGTCTTCGCGAGCGGATTGTCGCGGAACGGCTTGTCTTGCGTGAACATCACCACGGTCGGCTCGATATCCGGCGGACAGGTGAATTCCCGCTCCCAGACGCCCCGTGTGACCTCGATGTAGATCAGCCCCTCGCGCAGGCCGTTGCGCGAGACCAGTTCCCGCTGGATCGCCGTCCAGCCGGCGATGTCGAACGGGTTGCGGATGCCGATTTCGCGCAAGGAGCGGTCGAGCCGCGCCAGATGCGGCTCGTTGTCGATCAGCTTGCCGTCGAGAACCGCCGTAACCTCGTAGATACCGTCGCCGAACAGGAACCCGCGATCCATGATCGGGATCGTCGCCTCCCCGATCGGGCAGAAGCGCCCCTGCACATAGACGATGCGTTTGTCGGCAGCGGTGGTCATATCATTCCCCGAAACATTGAAGGGTGGTCTGTCGACGATCCTGACATCCCCCCAGATGAGCGCCAATGCAAATTCTGCATAAAGGCTGCGGCGATCGCTCGCGTCACTCCCTGACGACGGCCGAAATCGCGCGTGGATCGGGTTCGATGGCCGCGAGTTCGCCGAGGGTCAGCGGTTTAACCGGCATCCGCAACCGGTAATAGCCGACGTCATCCGGCGAGGCACCCCGCTCGGCGGCGATCGTCTCGGTCACGGTCAGGCCACAGAGCCGCCCCTGGCACGGACCCATGCCGCAACGGAGATAGGCCTTGAGCTGGTTCGGACCGGTCGCGCCGGTCTTCACGGCCTGCCGCAGGGCGCCAGCCGTCACCTCCTCGCAGCGGCAGACGAGGGTCTCGTCGTCCGGCGGCACGCGGAAGGCTTTCAGCGGCAAGAACAGCCGGTCGAGAAACGCCCGCCCCTTCTCGGCCCGCGCGAGTGCTTTCAGGATCTCCTCGACGGGCGGAACCTTGTCCTCGACGCCCGGCCGCATCGCCTTGATTGCAGCCCAGGCCGCAAGCCGCCCGCGCTCCGCCGCCGCCTCGGCACCGCCGATCCCGGCGCCGTCCCCCGCGATGGCAATCCCCTCGACACCGCTCTGGCCGAACGGATCGAGCACCGGCGCAAAGCACGCCTGCTGCTCGTTCCAGCGATGGGCGATCCCCGCCGCCATCGCCAGATTGACATGCGGGACGACGCCCTGATGCAGCAGAAGCAGATCGGTCTCGATCCGCCTTTCGGTCTTGCCGACGCGATAGGATACGGCGGAAACGCGGTCCTCGCCCTCGGCCCGCAGCGCATTGACAAAGCGAACGATGCGGGTCTGCCGCGCCACTTCGCGCATCAGCCGCGCGCCCTTGAGCGCGTAACGCGAACCGACGAATTGCGGCAGCAGCGGCAGGGCGGCCAGATAGCTCGACCGCAGCGTCGTATCGAGGATCGCCTCGATCTTCCCGCCGGCGCGCAGGATCTGCGCGGCGAACAGCCAGATCAGCGGCCCTTGCCCGGCGATGACGACACGTTTGTCCGGAACCATCCCCGAGGATTTCAGCAGCGTCTGCGCCGCGCCGACGCTCATCACGCCCGGCAAGGTCCAGCCGGGAATCGGGAATGGCCGCTCCTGCGCACCGGTGGCAAGAATGATCCGCTCGGCGCGGACGAAGCGGCTCCGGCCCTGCCGGCTCATGCCGACGTGGCGCGTCGCATCGAGCGACCACACCTGCGTCTCACCGAGAAAGGTCGCGCCGCTCGCCTCGAAATCCTCGACGAGCCTGCGGCCGTCCCAATAGTCCGCGCCGAGCACGGCGGCATCGCGGAACGGCGAGCGGGTGATCGCGCGGTAGATCTGTCCGCCCGGCGACGGATTTTCATCGACCAGCAGCGTTTTCAGCCCGGCGCTCGCCGTCGAGGCGGCAGCGGAGAGGCCTGCCGGCCCGGCGCCGATGACGAGAATATCGACCGTTTCGACGGAAGAACCGCCCTCGCTCATCTCGGAAGAACCGCCACTGCTCATGTCAGCACGCGCCTCCCCTTCTGGATTGCGATGCGCATGCCGTCCGCGACCGGGACGAGGCAACCCTGCCGGCTGCCGACGCCGTCGATCGTCACAAGACAATCGAAGCATACGCCCATCATGCAGTAGGGCGTGCGCGGCGCGCCGCTCACCGGGGTTTCGCGCTCGATCGGCAGGCCGGAGGCCAGCAGCGCCGCCGCGACGCTGTCGCCGAGCCGCGCCTCGACCGCCACGCCGTCGACATGGATCGTAACGATCTCCGTTTCATCCGAACCGATGCGCTTGAACATGTCAGGCTGCCTTCCCGCCATCCTGTGCGGCGAAACGCCGTGCCGAGAACGCGCCGACGACGGCCTCGTCGAGCGCGCCGCGCACGATCATCGGCGCGAGATCGAAGGCATGGTTGGGGGCGAGCGTCACGCCGGAGTGGCAGCAGACGACGAACGCGCCCGGGTGGCTTGCCGACTGGTCGTAGATCGGAAAGCCGTCGCGCGTCATGACGCGGATACCGCTCCAGGCGCGCACCACATTGAGCGCGGCGAGCATGGGGAACATCCTGACCGCGCGGCTCGCCATCACCGCGTCGATCGGCATGTGATGGGCGCGATCATCGATCTCGTCCTCCTTGCTGTCGCCGATCATCACCGTGCCCTCGTCGCTCTGGCGCAGCGTCGTCATGGGATATTGGAGGAACGGCGCCGCCCGCTCCGTTACGACGATCTGGCCGCGATTGGGCTCCATCGGTGCATGAAGGCCAAGCATCGGCGCCAACGTCGCATTGGCGTTGCCTGCGGCCAGCACCACCTTGCCGGCGACGATCTCGCCGCGCTTCGTCACGAGGCGGAATGCACCGTTATCGCCCGAGATCGCCGTGACGGGATGATCGGGACGATAATCGACGCCATGGCGCGAAAAGGCCGTGTGCAGGGCGCGGAACACCCGCAAGGAGTTCACATGGCCATCGTAAGGGCAGTAGCTCCCGCCCGCGACCTCCGGGCCGATCTCCGGCATCATCCGGCGGACGCCTTCATGATCGAGCAGCTCGGTCCGGTAATCGGCCGCGCCGGGCTGGTTGTGCAGCCGGGCTAGCGTATCGCGGCGAAGGACCATCTCGCGATCGCTGAGCGCCAGGTGAAATCCGCCCGGCCGCCGGAAGCAGACATCGAGCCCAGTCTCGTCCTCAAGAGCCTGCGCCAGCCCCGCCCAGGTCTCGGAGGCCCGCAGCGTCCAGGCGGTATAGGCCGGCAGGCCGAGCCCTTTTGTCTGCACCCACACCAGCGCGAAATTTGCCCGCGATGCCCGCTTCGCGATATCGCCCTCGTCGAGCACCACCACGCGCTGGCCGAGACGGCCCAGCCCCCAGGCAATTGAAGAGCCGAGCAGGCCGCCCCCGACCACAGCGACATCGAATTCGCGCGCCAAACCCATCTGCTCCGAAACCCGAGTCACTTCGTCCAGATCCGGCGCGGAGGCCGTTCCCTGGCGCCAACCATAGGAGCCTCGTCGCGAAGCGCAATCCCGGTTCAGCAAGCAAGGCGCATTCGCCCCTTGCCGATCGCTGCGTTTCGGAATACGCGCCTTGGGATTGTTGCCCTCGGGATTGCCGCCCTTGGGATTGCCGCCGGAGGTTCCCGATGTCCCGTCTCGTCTTCGTGCTCAACGGCCCCAACCTGAACCTGCTCGGCAAGCGCCAGCCGCACATCTACGGCCATGAGACGCTCGCCGACGTCGAGGCCGAGTGCCGCAAGACCGGCGCCGCCGAGGGACTCGACATCCGTTTCCACCAGTCCAACCGCGAATATGAGATCATCGACTGGGTCCATGAGGCCCGCGAGATCGCCGGCGGCATCGTCATCAATCCGGCCGCCTTCACCCACACCTCGGTCGCGATCCTCGATGCGCTCAACACCTTCGAGGGACCGGTGATCGAGGTGCACATCTCGAATGTCCACAAGCGCGAGGCGTTCCGCCATCATTCCTATGTCTCGCTGCGGGCCGACGGCGTCATCGCCGGGCTGGGAACACAGGGCTATACGCTGGCGCTCCAGCGGGTCGCGCGCCTCATCTCGTCTAATGCCTCCTGAGGCTGCCCCTGCCGGCTTTGCGTCAAAAAAACGGCGGCGTAATAATAATTTGATAAAAAATCTCCTCTAGCCTGCCGGCAGGCATGAATAGAGGAACTGGAAATGCTTGCCACGGGGGAGACCATCTCCGGCGAAGCCGGGTCGGAGGCACATTTCCCGGCCTGCAGCCAGGCAGCCGCCATGTCAGCCCCCGTAACTGACGCGCGCTGACGAGGCCCGGCTTGCATCGCCTCCTCAAAAAACAGATCCGGGACGCGGTGGCGGGTGACGGTAGTTTCGATGCCGCATGCCTTCTCGAACTCGTCTCCAGCACCTATGCCAAGGCGGACGACAAACGGACGCGCGGCCGTCGCAAGGCCAGTCAGGCTCCACAGGGTTCGAGTGGCGTTTGCGCGAATTGCCCGTCGGAAACCGACGCTTTTGAGTGCGATCTGAGATGCGCGATCGAAAATGTCGATCAGGGTATCGCCCTGATCGATGCCAGCGAGCGAATTCTCGTCATCAATTCCCGTTACTGCGAACTCGCCGGCCTGAGCCGCGCCGACGTGGACACGGCATCGACCTTGCCTGCCCTCCTCGCACTGCTCGAATCGCGCGGCGAATTCTCGTTGGTGAACACGGACTTCGATCCCTGGCTCAAGCAGCGGCAATCAAGCGCCCAACATCCCTGCAGCTATCGCCGCCGGCGCGCCGACGGAACCATTCTGGAAGTGCGGGTGACGCCGCTGACAGGCGGCCACCAGTTGCGCACGTTGACCGACATCACCGAGCACCTCCGGCACGCCGAGGAAATCGGCGCGATCCGCCGGACGCTCGAACTGACGCTCGAGAACGTCACGCAAGGCATCGTCAAGTTCGATCCCGAACACCGTGTCGTGGTCTACAACCATCGCGTCGAGGAGCTTCTCGAATTTCCGCCCGGTCTTCTTCGCCACGGCGTGACGATGCGCGAGCTGATCGAATACCAGATGGCCCGCGGCGAATACGGCAAGATGTCCCCGCAATTCGAAGCCTTCATCAACGGAGGCGGGTTCGCGGAGAAAGAGCATGTCTATGTCCGGCAGCGGCCGAACGGGCATTTTATCGAAGTCCGCACGATTCCGCTGCCGGACGGGTCGTCGGTCCGGACATATTCCGACGTCACGGAAGCCCACGAGAGACAGATTGAACTCGAGCGCTCGAAGGAGGAATACCGGAGCCTGTTCGAGAATTCGATCGTCGGCATTTTCCGCTCGTCGCTCGACGGTCGCCAGCTCAGGGCCAACCCGGCGCTGGTCCGCCTGAACGGCTACGACAGCGAGGCGGAGATGCTAGCCGACGTCCGGGACATCGCCCGGCAATGGTATGTCGAGCCAGGTCGCCGGCAGGAATTCGTGGAGATCATGGAGCGGGACGGGCGAATCTCCGATTTCGTCTCGGAGGTTTATCGCTGCAAGACCCGCGAGAAGATCTGGGTGTCCGAAGCCGTCTGGCTGGTCCGTGACGAAGACGGCAACCCCGCCTATTACGAAGGCATGGTGATCGATGCCTCGGCCCGCCGCGCCGCGGAGAAGAAGATCGCCCACATCGCCCTGCACGACATGCTGACCAATCTCCCAAACCGGGCGTTGTTCCAGGAATCCCTGAGCGTGGCCCTGGCGGAAAACCGGCGAAACCATGAACTGGCGCTGCTCTGCCTTGATCTCGACCATTTCAAGGATGTCAACGACACCATGGGCCACGACTGCGGCGACATCCTGCTGCGCTTGGCGGCGCGGCGCATCGCACGTACCTTGCCGGCCAGCGGCATGGCGGCCCGCTTCGGCGGCGACGAGTTCGCCGTTCTGCTCCCCAATATCCGCGGCCGCGACTCCGTCATGCAGCTTGCGCGCGAGATCGTCGCCACGCTCTCGAAGCCCTTCCGCATCCGCGGCAAGCGGGTCTTCGTCAGCGCCAGTATCGGAATCGCCATCGCACCGACCGACGGCAACGATGCCAAGGAACTGCTGAAGAAGGCCGACATCGCCCTCTACCGCGCCAAGCGCGATGGGCGCGGCACCTATTCCTGCTTTGACGAGGGCATGACGGCCGCCATCCACGCCCGGCGCGAGATCGAGCAGGATCTTCGCCGCGCCATCGAGCGCGAGGAATTCCGCGTCGCCTACCAGCCGATCATCGATCTCGAAAACAATACGCCGAACGGTTACGAGGCGCTTATCCGCTGGGAGCACCCCACGAAGGGATTGTTGGCGCCAGCGCAGTTCATCGAAATCGCGGAGGAAAGCGGCCTCATCGTCCAGATCGGCGAAATCGTCCTGCGGCAGGCCTGCTCGTGCATCGCCCGCAACCACAGGACGGCGAGCGTCTCGGTCAATCTGTCGCCGATCCAGTTCCGCAATCATCAACTGACGGCCTCGGTCCTCTCCGCCTTGGCCGAAAGCCGGCTCCCGGCCTCGCGCCTGGTGCTCGAGATCACGGAATCGGTCCTGATGACCGATGATACGCGGACGCTCGAAATCCTCCAGCAACTGCGCACGCTCGGTGTCCGGATCGCGCTCGACGATTTCGGCATCGGCCATTCCTCGCTGAGCTATCTGCAGAAATTCCCGTTCGACCGCATCAAGATCGACAAATCCTTCGTGCAGGAAGCGGAGGACGGCATGATGAACACCGCCATCCGCCGCGCGATCCTCGGGCTTGGCAACGACATCGGCATCGAGATCGTCGTCGAGGGCGTCGAGACCGAGGAACAGCGAAACATGCTGATCTACGAGGGCTGCCGCTACGTTCAGGGGTACTTCTACGGCCGGCCGAAGCCGGAAGACGAAGTCTTCGGCGAGCGCCGCACCGAATCGGCGCGCAAGGCGGGCTAAGGCATTTTTCCGATCAGGTGGATGCCGGTTGATCGAAGAACCAAAGGTCCGCGTCAGCGAAAATGCGTTACAACAGAAAGCTGGCGCCGGCAGCCAAGCCAGACGGCGGCTTGCATGACGCCCGGACTACCGGGACGGATCGTCGCGCCGCAGATGCACCAGTGTGAACCAGCCGAAAGGCGCGAGCTTCTGGCGCCGCTCGATGCGGACCTCCCCGTGTTCCCGGCACCATGCCTCGATCCGCGCGAAGGGAAAGTCCGGCCGCAGCCCGAGCCGGCGGGCGGCCTGCCCTGACCAGCGCTCCAGCGCCGCGAGCGGCCCGGTCTCGGAATAGAAGTGATTGACGAGAACGATGGAGCCGCCGGGCCGGATCACCCGGAACGCTTCGTCCAAGACCCGTTCGGGATTCTCGACCAGCGTGATCAGGAATTGGCCGACCACCACGTCAAACGAATGATCCGGAAACCCGAGATGATGCGCGTCCATGACCTCGAGCGTCCGGATTTGCGGAAAGGCGCCGGCGCGCAGCCTTCCGCGCGCGCGCTCGATCATCTCGGGTGAAGCGTCGATGCCCGTCACCCGGTTGCCGGTGTGGTAATCCCCGAAGGATAGCCCCGTGCCCACGCCGATTTCCAGCGCGTCGCGGCCCAGCGTCCGGGCGAGCGCCGCAGCGGCTTGTCGCCCCGAATGGAAGAACGGCCCGCAGAGAAGATCGTAAACCGGGGCCCATTTGGCATAGGCGCGCGTGATCGCGCCATGTTCGATATCCGTCATCCCGAACCCTCCCGACACCGGCATTCAAGCGATGCGGGATTCCGATGCCGGCTCTCGATGACACGCCGATGACGGTTCCCGGAATGCGAAAAAGGGGCAGCCCGGCTCGCTGTCATACGCCTGCAACATGACTCTGTCTTTCAACGGGCGAGAGGCTGTGAAGAAGGAGCATCCATTGCAGGCAGAAGGCATTTCCATCCGAACTCTGTTCATTTCCGATCTCCACCTCGGAACCAACGGCTGCCAGGCGGACATGCTGCTCGATTTCCTGCGGTGCTACGACGCGCAGACCATCTATCTCGTCGGCGACATCGTCGATGGCTGGCGCCTGAGGAAGGGCTGGTTCTGGCCGCAGACGCATAACGACGTCGTCCAGAAGCTCCTCCGAAAGGTCCGCAAGGGCGCACGGATCATCTACATCCCCGGCAACCATGACGAATTCCTGCGCGATTACGCCGGCATGACCTTTGGCGGCATCGAAATCTGCGACCACGCGGTCCACGAGGCGCTGGACGGGCGGAAATACCTCGTCATTCACGGCGATATCTTCGATGTCGTGGTGGTGCACGCGCGCTGGCTGGCGTTGCTCGGCGACTGGGCCTACGAAACCGCGCTGCGCGTCGGCCAGGCCGTTTCCTATTTCCGTCGCAAGCTCGGCCTTCCCTATTGGTCGCTCTCGGCCTGGGCGAAACACCGGGTGAAGACGGCGGTGAACTTCATCGGCTCGTTCGAGACCTGTCTCGCCGAGGAGGCGCGGCGCACGGGCGCCGACGGCGTCATCTGCGGCCATATCCACCACGCCGCCGAGCGCGATCTCGACGGCATCCGCTACCTCAACACCGGCGATTGGGTGGAGAGCTGCACGGCGCTGGTCGAACACATGGATGGCCGGCTGGAAATCATCCGTCATGCCGCGGCCGTCGCGGCCCGTCGCCCTGCGACAGATACCCCGCCCCCGCTCGCGCTGGCCAGCTGATGAAGGTGCTCGTCGCGACCGATGCCTGGGCGCCACAGGTCAACGGCGTCGTGCGGACGCTGGGCGAATTGCAGCGGCGCGCGCCGCAGGCCGGGCTGACGCTCGAGTTCGTCACCCCCGGTGATTTCCGGACGATCGCGATGCCCGGCTATCCCGAAATCCGGCTTTCGCTCAATGCCGGCCCCGGAATCGCCCGGCGAATGCAGGCTTTCGCGCCGGATGCGGTCCACATCGCAACCGAGGGACCGATTGGCCTTGCCGCCCGGAAACTCTGCCTCGGCCGGCGCATCCCGTTCACGACCAGCTATCATACCCGGTTTCCCGAATACCTGCGCGCGCGCCTTCCGGTTCCGGAGGCCGCCACCTACCGCTGGCTGCGCTGGTTCCACAATGCCGGCTGCGGCATCATGACGGCGACGCCCAGCCTCGATGCCGATCTCGCCGCGCGCGGCTTCGGCCCGCTGATGCGCTGGTCGCGCGGCGTGGATACCGAGTTGTTCCGCCCGCGCGCGCAATCCGTTCTCGATCTGCCGCGACCAATCTTCCTCAATGTCGGCCGCGTCGCCGTCGAGAAGAACCTCGAAGCCTTCCTCTCGCTGGACCTGCCTGGCTCGAAGGTCGTCGTCGGCGAAGGCCCCGCGCTTGAAAGCCTGCGGAAAGCCTATCCCGACACCCATTTCCTCGGGCCTCGCTCCGGCCCCGCCCTGGCAGAAGTCTACGCCTCGGCCGATGTCTTCGTCTTTCCGAGCCGGACGGACACCTTCGGCCTCGTCCTGATCGAGGCGCTCGCGAGCGGATTGCCGGTCGCCGCCTACCCGGTGATGGGACCGAAGGACGTGATCACCGATCCGGCCATCGGCTGCCTCGGCGAAGACCTGCGCAAGGCCGCGCTCGATGCGCTCGACCTGCGCCACGAGGCGTGCCGGGCCTTCGCCGAGCGCTATTCCTGGGATGCTTCGGTCGCACAGTTCGCGGCGAACATGCACAGCGCCGTCCATCGCCATACGGCGGCGGCCTGACCGTCTGCCCCGATCTCCGGGCCATCTTCAGGCTCGGACCAGATTTGGATTGTGGTGGGCCCGGCAGGACTCGAACCTGCAACCAGACCGTTATGAGCGGCCGGCTCTAACCATTGAGCTACAGGCCCTTCTTGCGAAGCGCGTTTCTGTTTTGCGAAAACCGCGCCAAGAAGCAAGGGGCGCACAGCTCCTGGGCCTCCATTCTTTTCCGCGCCACATCGTCGCCCCATTCGTTCGCCAGAAGGCCACCCCCTTCAAGGCCGGAAACGCCGGCCCCACGGAAAGGAGCCCTCATGCGGCTGATCATCGGCGCGGCGTTCACCGCCGCTCTCATTATCCCCGCGTCGGCGCAGAACGTCGGCAATGCCAGCTATTACGGCCGCGAACTCGCAGGCCGCAAGACAGCATCCGGCGAACGCTTCAACCCTTCGGGCCTGACCGCGGCGCACCGCTCGCTGCCGTTCGGCACCCGCCTCCGCCTCACCAACCTGCACAATGGCCGCGCGGTTGTCGTCCGCGTCAATGATCGCGGCCCGTTCGTGCGCCACCGGACAATCGACGTCTCGCTCGGTGCTGCACAGGCGCTAGGTTTCGTCGGTCGGGGCACAGCACGACTGCGGATCGAGCCGCTCTGACTGGAAATGCGAGCGCGAACCCGGTTAGGGTCGGCCCCATGATCGAACCGTTCCGTATCTGCACCATCGACCATACTACCGGCGGCCGCCTCGCCCTGTGCCGGCTGCCGGGCCGTGCAGGCGATCTCGCCGGCGATGTCGAGGCAATCGCCGGCTGGAGGCCGGCTCTGGTTCTATCCCTGACCGAGCGCGAGGAAGCCGCCGCTTACGGCGCCGGCGTTTTTGGCGATCACCTGACCTCGCTTGGCATTCGCCACATCTGGTTCCCGATCCGCGATTTCGGCGCCCCGGAAGCCGGAGACACGCATTGGCCGATGCTGGCGACGGAACTGCACGGGGTGCTCGACCGCGGCGAAGGGCTCCTGCTCCACTGTCTTGGCGGCAAGGGACGCTCCGGCATGATCGCGATGCGGCTGCTGGTGGAACGCGGCCTTGCCCCTGTCGATGCGCTCGCACAGGTTCGCGCGGCGCGGGCGGGCGCCGTCGAAACCGCCGAGCAGGAAGCCTGGGCCTCGCTCATCGAGGCTTGAGTTCACGCATTGAGCGGCCTCGCATCAGGGTGTAAGAGGCGCTTCATGAGCGAAATTCTTTCCCTGTTTCCCACCCGACTCTATCGCGCCGAGATGGCCGAGACCGACCTGATCGAGGAAATCCGGTCCGCCTGCGAAATTCTCGCGATCGACGACGAAGCCGGCCGGAAATGGTGCCGGAAGCACGGCTATCCGGGCTATACTTCCTACGCCTCGCTTAACGACCTGCCCTGGCGTTTCCCGGCATTCAAGACTCTGGCGAAGGCGATCGACCGCCATGTGGCCGCATTTTCGAAGATCCTCGAATTCGACCTTGGTGGCGGCAAGCTTGAGATGGATTCGTTCTGGGCGAACGTGCTGCCGGAAGGCGGCTTCCACGCCGCGCATATCCACCCGCACAGCGTGATTTCGGGCACCTTCTACGTGTCGATCCCCAAGGGCGCGAGCGCGCTGCGGCTCGAAGACCCGCGTCATGCCATGATGATGGCCGCTCCGCCACGCAAGGCGAAGGCGGGACAGGACAATCAGGCCTTCGTGTCCGTCGCACCCCAGCCGGGCACCCTGCTGCTCTGGGAGAGCTGGTTGCGGCACGACGTGCCCGTCAACCGGTCGGCGGAAGACCGGATCTCCGTGAGCTTCAACTACAACTGGGTCTAAGCCCGTACGGCTGACGCCGGCATGGCATGTGCTTGCGCCTTGCTTTATCCTATCCCCCTGGATAGGATATAGTCATGAAACATGCTTCCCACCCCGCCATCGTCGCCCGGCTCAAACGTGCCGAGGGGCACCTGAGATCCGTGATCGTAATGATGGAAGCGGAGCGCCCCTGCCTCGATGTCGCCCAGCAGCTTCATGCCGTCGAGAAGGCGATCACCGGCGCCAAACGCACCTTCATTCAGGATCACATCGACCATTGCCTCGGCGGCGAAAGCGAGCCGACCGACCCGCAGACCGCGGTCCATGAACTGAAAACACTTGCGAAATACCTCTAGGTCCCATGTAGATCCCATGCCCGACATCGCCAACATCATCGTCACCGGCGCGGCCAATCCCTGGCTCTACCTGCCTGCCGCCGTTCTGCTTGGCGCCCTTCACGCGATGGAACCGGGCCATTCCAAATCACTGATGGCCGGATTTCTGGTCGCGGTGCGCGGCAACGCCGCACAGGCGGTTCTGCTTGGGGTTTCCGCCGCGATCGGCCACACCCTGATCGTGTGGGCGCTGGTGCTTCTCGCGCTCTGGCTCGGCAACGATCTGATCGAGAAGCAGGCCTACCCCTGGCTCGTACTCCTCTCGGGTCTGATGATCCTGGTGATCGCCGCCCGGCTGATCTGGAGCCTGCAGCGGGGTGGACACCATCACCACGATGGCCCGCACGATGCGCATCATCACGATCACGACGTCGCGCACGACCAC
>JAVTWI010000330.1:0-4303 GCA_032229845.1 Rhabdaerophilum sp. | reverse complement strand
GCGCCGGGGGCGGAATCGTGTTTCTTGATCGCCGGCAGCAGCTTGACGCCGAGATAGGGCGTGAACACCACCGCCACGAACCACGAGGCAATGAGAGCCAGCCCCACGACGATGAACAGCGACCCGGTGTATTCACCGACGCCGGACGCCGCGAGGCCGACCGGCAGGAAGCCGACGGCGGTTACGAGCGTGCCGGTCAGCATCGGGAAGGCAGTCGAATCCCAGGCGAAGGCCGCAGCCTTGAGCCGATCCCAGCCCTCCTCCATCTTCACGATCATCATCTCGACCGCGATGATCGCGTCATCGACAAGCAGGCCGAGCGCGATGATGAGCGCGCCGAGCGAGATGCGGTGCAGATCGATGCCCCAGATCTCCATGATCGTGAACACCATCGCCAGCACCAGCGGCACTGAGAGCGACACGACGATGCCGGTCCGCCAGCCGAGCGAGAGGAACGAGACCGCCAGCACGATGGCCAGCGCCTCGACGAAGGCCTTGACGAATTCCTTGACCGAACCTTCGACGACCTTCGGCTGGTTGGCGATGCGCTCGAGATCGATACCATGCGGCAGGCCTGCTTCGAAGGTTGCGGTCGCCTTGTCGATGTTCTCGCCAAGCGTGAGGATATTCGCACCCTTCTGCATCACGACCCCGACGCCGACAGCCGGCCTCCCGTTCTGGCGGATGAGAAAGTCGCTCGGGTCCTCGTAACCATGCGTGACCTCGGCGATGTCGCCGAGACGGATCGAGCGGCCATTGGCCTCGACCGGGATTGCCGCCACGGCATCGACGCCGCTCAGCGCGCCGGTGATGCGCAGGGGGATGCGCTGGGCACTCGTCTCGAAGGTGCCGGCCGGCGCCAGCGCGTTCTGCTTGGCGATGGCATCGAAGATCGCGCTCGCGGGAATGCCGAGGGTCGCTAGCTTGGCGTGGCTGAACTCGACGTAGATTTTCTCGTCCTGCGCGCCGTAGATGTTCACCTTGACAACATTCGGCACCTTGAGAAGCGCGCGCTTGAAATCCTCCGCCACGGCCTTGAGGCGGGCATAGCTCGCGCCGTCACCCGTAATCATGGTCAGGATCGAGTCGACGTCGCCGAATTCGTCGTTGACGTTGGGGCCGATCACGCCGGCCGGCAGGTCCGGTTTGAGATCACCGAGCTTCTTGCGCATCTGGTAGAAGAGCTCGGGCACCTGCTTCGCGGGCGTGTAATCCTTGAACTCCATCTGGAGCGCGGCGAAGCCGGGCTTGGCGTAGGTCACCACCTTGTTGAAATACGGAAGCTCCTGCAGCTTCTTCTCGATGCGGTCTGTCACCTGGTTCTGCATCTCGATCGCGGTCGCGCCCGGCCAGATGACCGTGACGACGCCGACCTTGATCGTGAAGGACGGATCCTCGTCCCGGCCGAGCCGCA
Organism: Rhabdaerophilum sp.; assembly: GCA_032229845.1. Taxonomy (GTDB): domain Bacteria; phylum Pseudomonadota; class Alphaproteobacteria; order Rhizobiales; family Beijerinckiaceae; genus Rhabdaerophilum. Next base: position 2,889 of record JAVTWI010000330.1, on the reverse strand, counting down.
GGTAGGACAGCGTGCCGGCGGCCGCGATCACCAGGATCAGGAACAGGACGAGCGTCTGATGCCGGACGGCCCAGGCGGAAAGATTGATGCCCCGCATGAAATGCCCCGTTCAGGATTTGGCTTGAGTGACGGCGCGGGCCTTGAGGCCCTCGCGCAAGGTGTGGACGCCAAGCGTGACCACGAGATCGCCCTCGTCGAGGCCATCCGTGACATAGGCCGATTCCGCGTCGAACGACGTAACCTTGACGATCTTGCGGGTCAGCGTGCCGTTGGTCTTGTCGAGCACGAAGACCTCGTTGCCCGAGCCCTGATTGAGAACGGCCGACAACGGCAGCCGCATCACCCGCGCGACGTCGCGGCGGCTGAGTTCGAGGGTTGCGGTCATGCCGAGCGGCGCGTCGGGCGCGAGGCCGGACACCGTGTAGCGGGCGAGGAAGGTGCGCGTTGCGGAATCGGCGTTGGGCGAGAGTTCGCGCAGCCTGGCCGGGTAGGCGCGTCCGGGCTCAGACCAGAGCGTGACGCTGGCTGTCGCTTCGCGGGCGAGGGTCAGATCCTGTTCCGGGATGGCGACGAGCGCCTCGCGGTCGCCGTCCTGCGCGATACGGAACACGGGCTGCCCGGCGGCAACGACCTGACCGGCCTCTGCCATCACGGCGATCACCGTGCCGTCCTCCTCGGCCTTGAGTTCGGTATAGGACTGCGAATTCTGCGCCAGCTCCACCTGCCGCTCGGCGCGCTTCACCCGGCCGGAGGCCTCGTCGAGCGCGGCCTTCTGGCGGTCACGGGCCTGTTCGGTCGACCAGCCCTTGGCGCGCAGTTCGCCGATCCGGTCATATTCGAGCCGGGCCTGCCGCTCCGACGACCGCGCGGCGGCGAGTTCGGCCTCCGCAGCCTCGCGCGCGAGGCGCAGGTCAGTCTCGTCGAGGCGCGCGAGCACGTCGCCAGCCTTGACGCGGGTGCCGGCCTCGGCCTGACGGCTCGCGATCTTGCCGGCGACGCGGAAGCTGCGATCGCTCTCGACACGCGCCCGCAAAGTGCCGACCATGACGCGCGGCTGATGAGCCGCCTCGAAGGTCGCCGGAACAACCTGAACGGCACGGGCGAGCGTATCGGCGGACGCCTGTTTCGCCGACTCCTCCTTGGGTTTTCCGGCCAGCGCCCAGCCGGCACCGGCAAGACCCAGCGTCGCAACCAGAGCTACAAGGCCAGTGCGGCTTCGCGTCTTCTTGAAAAATCCGGTCTTACGGGCGTTTGTCATGATGTCCTCGGGACGAGTTCAGGGCCGGAGCGCAGCGAGAATGAGATCGGTGATCCGCGTCACCTGATCGAGCTGATCCCGGTCCGCGTTATGGGCGATGAGCGTGGGGTGGATGAATTTCGCGGAGGCATCGAACGCCGTCTGCGCGAAAACCTCGGGCTCGACGGCGCGGAACTCGCCGCTTTTCACGCCATCGGCGATGAGGCGGGTCAGATAGCCCACCATCGAATTGCAATGCGCCTCGACGGCCGGCCAGTTCTCGGCCATCGCCACTTCCACCATGTCGTGGATGCGGTGCTCGTGGGTGAGCTTGTCCTTGTTGTGGCGGTGCAGCTCCCGGAGCAGCGCCCGCAACCGCTCCGATGCGCTCGCCGGGGCGGAGACGATGCCGGTCATCAGTTCGTCGACCTCCAGCATCAGCTTGGCGCAGATGGCGTTGTTGATCGCGCTCTTCGACGGAAAGAACCGGTAGACGTTGGCGGGAGACATGCCCATCGCCGCGGCGATGTCGGCCACGGCGGTCTTGGCATAGCCGATGCGCCGGAAATGTTCCTCGGCCACGGCGACGATGCGTTCCCGCATGTCCTCGGGGGAAAGTCGCTGGCGAATATTCATCGAATGCGGTCTCTATATTCGTGATATCTGATAAATGATGATTTTTGATTTTTATCATTCATCATATCTTACGTCAACAGCCCTGACAGATCCCGTCAGCAACCTGAGCGGCGCCGTCGCTGGAAATGGGCGAAACGACGGGATAAGGTCCCGCGCGATGCGGGGGCCGCCACGGAAGATCCCGCCCGGAAAATTCTGTCTGGAGATTTCTGTCGATGTCGCGTGCGTTCAACCCGGTCTTCGCCAATCTGCCGACGACGATCTTCGAGACGATGTCGCGGCTGGCGCGCGAGCATCAGGCCGTCAATCTCGGACAGGGCTTTCCGGACGATCCGGGCGCCGAGGATATCCGCGCCAAGGCGGCGGAGGCGGTCGTCTCGGGCTGGAACCAGTATCCGCCGATGATGGGCATCCCCGAGTTGCGCGCGGCGGTGGCCGCGCATTACGCCCGCCACCAGAACCTGACGCTCGATCCCGACAGCGAGATCATGGTCACCTCCGGCGCGACCGAGGCGATCGCCGGCGCCCTCTTCGCGCTGATCGAGCCGGGCGACGAGGTCGTGCTGTTCGAACCGATGTATGACGCTTATCTCCCGCTTGTCCTACGCGCGGGCGGCGTGCCGAAATTCGTCAAACTGAAGCCGCCGCACTGGCGCTTCACCGCGGATGACCTGATGGAGGCGTTCTCGCCGCGCACCAAGCTGGTGCTGTTCAACAACCCGCTCAACCCGGCCGGCACGGTCTGCCCGGTCGAGGACCTGACGATGCTCGCCCATTTCTGCATGGCGAACGATGCCATCGCGGTCTGTGACGAGGTGTGGGAGCACGTCGTGTTTGACGGAACGCATCACCAGCCGCTGATCGCCCTGCCGGGGATGCGCGAGCGGACGGTGAAAATCTCATCCGCCGGCAAGATCTTCTCGCTGACCGGTTGGAAGGTCGGCTTCGTGATGGCGGCGCCAGACCTGATGCGCGTTCTCGCCAAGGCGCACCAGTTCCTCACCTTCACGACGCCG
>JAVTWI010000329.1:3191-4342 GCA_032229845.1 Rhabdaerophilum sp. | reverse complement strand
ACGTCACGGCTATTGACCTTGCGGAAGAGAATATTGCCGCTGCCAAGGCCCATGCCACGCTCGAAGGGCTCGCCATCGACTACCGCTCGACGCCGCTCGAGAACTTGCCGGAAGTAACAACGTATGACGCGATCACCCTGCTCGAGGTCGTCGAGCATGTGCCGGATGTGCCCGCCTTCGTTGCCGAGGCCGCGAAACGTCTCAAGCCGGGCGGGATGTTGATCGCCTCGACGCTCAACCGGACGATGAAGGCCTATGCGCTGGCGATTTTCGGCGCGGAATACGTGCTGCGCTGGCTGCCGGTCGGCACGCATGACTGGAACAAGTTCGTGACGCCGGATGAACTGGATGACGCCTTCGCGTCTGCCGGTCTCGTGCCGCATGAGCGCGCCGGGATGGTGTTCAATCCGCTCGCGAATTCCTGGCGGCTCTCGGGCGATTGCGACGTCAATTATCTCGCGAGCGCGACAAGACCTTCCTGATCAGACAGGGCCGGCCTGATCAATTGCGGTCATCGGGAAGAACGGGCACCGCCATCACCTCGATGCCCTCCTCGTTGAGCGCCCGCGCCTCATCCTCGCTCGCCTGCCCGTAGATCGCCCGCTCCTCGGTCTCGCCATAGTGGATCTTGCGGGCTTCCTCGGCGAATTCCGCGCCGACATCCTGCGCGTTGTCTTTCAGGTGCTGATGGAACGCGCGCAGCATGGCGCGCATCTGCGTTTCCTTCTCGCCGAGCATCGCGACGGGGCGTGGCCCCGCCGGCGCCGCCTCATCCTTCACGGCGACGGCCGGCGCCATGATCTGCTTGCCGATCTTCGTCGAGCCGCATTCCGGGCAGGCAAGCAGTCCGCGCCTTGCCTGTTCTTCGAAGGCTGAACTGTCGCGGAACCAGCTTTCAAATCCGTGGCCCGCCGCGCATTGGAGGGCGTAGCGGATCATTCGGCCGCCTTTTGCGGCGGAAAGCCCGCCCGCGCGATCTCGATGGTCCGGGTGTGCTTGAGCGTCGGGATGCGCTGGCGCGCGTCGGCGACCTTGGCAAGGTCGATCTCGGCCATGACGACACCCGGCGCATCATCGCCTTCCGCCAGGACCCGCCCCCAGGGATCGACGATGATCGAATGGCCGTAAGTTTCGCGACCATCCTCGTGCGT
>JAVTWI010000329.1:0-3091 GCA_032229845.1 Rhabdaerophilum sp. | reverse complement strand
GTGTAGGTGTTGCTCTCGCGCCAGCTCTCGCCGTTCGGCAGATCGACATCGAAGAGGTGCAGCTTGTCGTACCGCGCAACGATCTCCCCGTCCGGTCCCACCAGAAGGCCGCGGTTGGCGATCTTGTCGCCGGCTTTCACCGCCAGCGAACCGATGTGGAAGGTCACCCGCTTCGCCCGCGCGAACGCGCGCACGGCAGCGAGCATCGGGTCCTCGGCTTCCTCGCGGATCGCCTCGAACAGCGCCGCGCGGTTGCGCTCGAGGATGTTCGACATCTCCGGCGATTGCAGGAACACCGCGCCCTCGCCCGCCGCCTCGCCCGCGAGAGCAAGGAGGTCGTCGATATTGCGCATGACCGAGCGGGTCGTGCGCATCTGGAGGGTTGCAGCGCGGAACGGTTTCATGCCGCCATTGTCCTAGGCTTTGAGCAGGGGATCAAGCCCGCCGCGCGCGTCGAGCGCGTGGAGGTCGTCGCAGCCGCCGATATGCTGCCCGCCGATGAAGATCTGCGGCACGGTCGAACGGCCGCCCGCTTTCTTCGCCATCGCGCGCTGGCCTTCCGGGTCGGTCGTGAGGTCGATCTCGGTGAAGGCCGCGCCCTTCTTCGTCAGCAGCGCCTTCGCGGCCTGGCAATAGGGACAGTAGGATTTCGAATAGACGATGATCTCGGGCATAGGGACTCGTATTCAGGGTTGTTCCTCGCCACCGCAGACGAGGGTGAAGGTCAGGACGTCGATACGGGCCGCGCCCGCCTTGCGCAAGATATGGGCGCAGGCGTTCAAAGTTGAACCCGTCGTGCGCACATCGTCGATCACAACCACGCGACGGCCGGCAAAAAGATGGACATGACGCGCGGGCACGCCGAAGGCGCCGGCGAGGTTCTGCTGGCGCTCGTTGCGACGAAGGCCGACCTGCGCCCGCGTGCGCTTGACGCGTTCAAGCCCGTCGATCACCACCTCGACGCCGGTTTCCCGGGCGACGAGCTGGGCGAGCAGCGCCGCCTGATTGTAGCGCCGCCGCCAGAGCCGGAGCCGGTGCATCGGCACCGGAACGATGAGGTCGGCCTCGGCAAGAATGTCCTGTCCTGCCTGCACCATCATCCGCGCCATCAACCGGGCGAGATCGAGCCGCTCGCCGTATTTGAACCGGCTGACGAGGTCGCGCGCCGGGCCCTGATGCCGCGCCACCGCCCGCCCGCGATCGAACCGCGGCGGATCGGCGATCGCAGCCGGCGAGAGCATGCCGGGGCCGAAATCCACAGCGAAAGGCGTCCCGAGCCGCGCGCAGAACGGCGCCGAGATCAACGGCAGGGCCGTCCAGCATTGCGCGCAGAGCGCATGCGGCTCGGCGGTCGCCGCCTCGCAGGCCATGCACTGCGGCGGATAGACCAGCGCCAGCGCTTCCCGGCCCACGCGGGCGAAAAGCTGCCGCCACCGCGAAACATCGCCGGAAGCGGCTTCGGTTTCCGCGCCCGCGATGCTATGGGCGGAACCGCCTCCCGGATTCGGCCTTCCCATGTCCGGTTCGTCGCGCAAGGTTGTCATGGCCCATCAGGTTCCCGAACTCTTCGATCCCGTCAAGGCGCGACATGGCGACGAACGCGCGCGGCGCGGGGGTTTCGAGCCGTTCCTGATCGACCGCGTAACGGAAGATCTCGACGAGCGTCTTGCACCGGTCCTGCGCACCTTCGACCGGCCGCTCGATTTCGCGACGCCGGATTTCCGGTTCGCAGAAGGTCTGCGCCGATCCGGCAAGATCACAGGCGAGGCCGCGCGTCTTGCGGAAAGCGCCGCGCTCGACCCCGACGCCCTGCCCGAGGCCAACGGCGAGAAAGGATATGATCTCGTCACCTCGGGCATGGTCCTGCAGCGGATCAACGACCTGCCGGGGTTGCTCGCCCGTTTCCGCCGCGCCTTGCTGCCGGACGGCATGCTGATCGCCGCCTTTCCCGGCGGCGAAACGCTGGTCGAACTGCGTGACGTCCTGATGCAGGCCGAGAGCGAGATTCGCGGTGCGGGCGGCCTGCGCGTCTTCCCGATGATCGACGTCCGTGCCGCCGGGCAATTGCTCCAGCGCGCTGGCTTCGCGCTACCGGTGGTGGACAGCGACCGGCTGACCGTGCGCTATGGTTCGCTGTTCGGCCTCATCCGCGACCTGCGGGCAATGGGTGCAAGCGCGGTTTCCCTCAACCGGCCCGGCCAGCCACCACTCACGCGCTCGATCATCACCCGCGCCGCCGAACTCTATGCGGACAAATACGCGGACCCGGATGGGCGCATCCGCGCGACCTTCGAGATCATCTGGATTTCGGGCTGGGCGCCACATCCGAGCCAGCAGCAGCCACTGAAACCGGGCAGCGCGAAAATGCGGCTCGCGGACGCACTCAAGCCACCGGAAAAGTGAAGGCTAGAGCGTTTTCAAGCGAAGTGGGAACCGGTTCGCATGAAGAAAACGCGCCAGAATAAAAGATAGCGCCGCATTTCGATCCACCTTGATCGAAATACGCCCTATTTTACAGCATCCCGGATGACGGCGCCGACGTTGGTCCATGACGCCATGAACCCTTCATAGAAACCGGGCCAGGCGGCCAGCACCGCCGCAAAGATCAGACTGGCGATCATCGCGTATTCGATGGCGGTGGCGCCATCCTCGTCGCGCACGAAACGTTTCAGCACTGCCTTCATTCCGCTCCCTCCGGCCAGCGCCGACAACCTACAAAAGATCGATCAGCGCCGGGATCAGCGGCTCGTCTGCCGGCGGCATCGGAAATTCCCTCAACCGCGTCGGCTTGACCCACCGGATCGCCTGATGCTCCACCGCCGCGGGCGCTCCTTCCCAGCGACGGCAGACATAGAGTGGCATGAGAAGATGAAAATCATCGTAACGATGGCTGGCGAAAGTCAACGGCGCGAGGCAAGGCTCCTTAACCGTTATCGTCAACTCCTCGGCAAGCTCGCGGATCAGCGTTTCCTCCGGCCGCTCACCCGGTTCGACCTTGCCGCCGGGAAACTCCCAGAGGCCGGCAAGTTGCTTCCCTTCCGGCCGCTGGGCAATCAGCACGCGCCCGTCCGCATCGACGAGCGCCGCCGCG
>JAVTWI010000328.1:0-4343 GCA_032229845.1 Rhabdaerophilum sp. | reverse complement strand
AAGGCCGAGATCAAGCGCGACTTCGAATATGTGATGCGGCTGTGGGAAAACGTCCGCAGCCTGACGTTTCAGTCGACCGCGCCGGCGCTCGTCTATGAGGAAGGCTCGCTGATCAAGCGCTCGGTGCGCGACCTCTACAACAAGGACATCGACGAGGTTCTGGTCGCCGGCGAGGACGGCTATCGCGAAGCCAAAGACTTCATGCGCATGCTGATGCCGAGCCACGCCAAGGTGGTGCAGCCCTACCGCGACTCCTCGCCGATTTTTGCCCGCAACGGCATCGAGGCGCAGCTCGACCGCATGGTCCAGCCGCAGGTGACGCTGAAGAGCGGCGGCTACATCATCATCAACCAGACCGAGGCGCTGGTCTCGATCGACGTGAACTCGGGCCGCTCCACCAAGGAGCACAATATCGAGGATACGGCGCTCCAGACCAACCTCGAAGCCGCCGAGGAGGTCGCCCGCCAGCTTCGCCTGCGCGACCTCGCCGGCCTTGTCGTGATCGACTTCATCGACATGGAGGAGAAGCGCAACAACAAGGCGGTCGAACGCAAGCTCAACGATTGCCTCAAGAACGACCGCGCGCGCATCCAGGTCGGACGCATCTCGCATTTCGGCCTGCTGGAAATGAGCCGCCAGCGCATCCGCACCGGCGTGCTCGAAAGCTCCACCACCCCCTGCCCGCATTGCGCCGGCACGGGCCTGCTGCGCTCGACGCCGAGCCTTGCGCTGCATGTGCTGCGCGCGCTGGAAGATACGCTCCTGCGCGGCGCGACGCATGACATCACGCTCAAGACCCGCCTTGAGACCGCGTTCTACATCCTCAACCAGAAGCGCGACAGCCTGACGGCGCTCGAGGCCCGCTTCGGTGTGACGATCGCCATCGTCGCCGAAACCAGCCTCCAGCCCGCGCAGCACTACATCATTGAGCGCGGCGAACTGGCGCAGAACCGCTTCACCGCCGAGCGTGTCGAGGGCGAGGCTGCACCGGAGAAGCCGGGCGCGACGCCGCGCGCCGTCCAGCCCGAGGATGTGGTTGTCGAAGAGATGCCTGAAGAAGAGGCCGAAGCTGAAGGCGTCGAGTCCGAAGGCGCCCGCGAAGGCGGATCGGAAGACCGCAAGCGCCGCCGCCGTCGCCGCCGCCGTGGCCGTGGGGGCGATCGCGATGCCGCGGGAGCGCCCCGCGACGCCGAGGCCGGCACATCTGACAGCGCTTCTGACAGCGCCGAGGACGCCGAGGGCGAGGTCGACGACGAAGTCGATGGCGACAGCGAAGGCGAAGGCGAAGGCGGGGCCCGTACCGCCGCCGGAGATGGCGAGCGCAAGCGCCGTCGCCGCCGTCGTGGCGGCCGCCGCAATCGCCGCGATCGCGAGCCCCGCGAGGGCGAGAGCGACGAGACCATGACGGCGGAAGCGCCGGTCGTGGAGGCCGTCAGCGCCGAAGTGATCGAAATCGCCGCCGAAGAAGCCCCGGTCGAGGAGACCCCGGCCGAAGAGGCTCCGGCCAAGAAGCCGCGCCGCAGCCGGGCGAAGAAGTCGGACGTCGAGGCGGTCGCCGCCGAAACACCGGTCGAAGCCGCGCCGGCCGAGAAGCCGAAGCGCGCACCCCGTGCCCGCAAGAAGGCGGAAGCCGAGACGGCGCCCGCCGCCGAATCCGTTGCGATGGATGCAGCCCCGGTGACGGTCGTCGAGCCCGCACCGGAAGTGAAGGCCAAGGCAGCGCCCGTGCCGGCCCCCGCGCCCATGCCGGAGCCCGAACCGGAGATCGAGGACCCGAACCGTCCGAAGCGCACCGGCTGGTGGGCGAAGGCCAAGAAGGCGCTGAGCGGGGAATAAGCCCGGCCCCCGCCGCACGAATTCTCAAAAAAAGAAGGCCCGCTCTCGCGGGCCTTTTTGCTGTTACGGCTTGCGAGCCTTCGCCAGAATGGCCTTGCCGTCATCCCCGGCCTTGGCCGCCCAGGCGTCGATCACGGCGCTGGCCGCGGTGCGCAGCCGCGCCGAGACATCGGCTGGCGCCGCGGTCACGATCGCCACGCCATTGGCGCGCATCGTCGCGTAGTTGCGTTCGAGCCGGCCTTCGATCGCCTTCCACTGCCGGGCCTCGGTTTCCTGCGCGGCCTCCATGACCGCCTTGCGGTCTGCCTCGGGCAGGGCTTCGAACGCCTCGCGCTGCACGAAGGCGAACGAGAGCGGCACGGCATAGTTCACGGCGGTGAAATTCGGCAGATATTCCCAGAGCTTGCGCCCTGCCCCGCCATCGCCGGACGACAGCACGGCGACGATCGAGCCGTCCTTCAGGCGCGGCATGACATCCTTGAACGAGAGGTTCGCCGCGTCGGCGCCCGCAGCCTTGAAAACCGCCAGCGAGTTGGCGTCATAGGTGCGGATGGCGAGCTTGTTCAGCGCGTCGGCGTTGGCGACCGGCGCCTTCGACCAGATGCCCGAAGGCGGCCAGGGCGTAGTGTAGAGCAGCTTGAGCCCGCGCGCCGCAAGGGCCTTCTCGTAATACGGCCGTGCTTCCCCCGCGAGGCGGCGTGCATCCTCCAGCGTCGAGGCCAGAAACGGCAGCGAAGCGAGTTCGAAAGCCGGGTCGAGCTTGCCCATGGCACCGGAGAACGCGTCGGCCGCCTGCACCTTGCCGCCCGCGACCGCGCCGGGCAGGTCAGCCGATTTGAAGCCGCTCTCGGCGTTATAGCTCGGCTTGATGACCAGTTTCCCGGGAAGGCGCTTCGCGATAGCCTCGGCGAAAGTCGTGACGCCTTCGCCCGGCATCGCGGTCGCGGGGTATTCGGTGGGCATGGACCAGACAGTTTGCGCACGCGCGGAGAGAGCGCCGAAACTCGACAAAAACCCTGCTAAAACAGAATAATAGACAATCTTTTTCATGACCTTCTCCTCATTCTGGAGGAGAAAGCCTAACACCGCCCCCGGAGCTTGGCGATAAATTATCGACGGTTTGTTGCTAAAACCGCATCACCACCAGCGCGGCGTCGTCACCCGCCCCGCCTGATCCTCGATGACGCTGCCCAGCGAAAACAACGTCTCCTCGTCGAACGGCCGGCCGATCAACTGGAGACCGAGCGGCAAGCCCGAGGCATCGGTCCCACCCGGCAGCGCGAGGCCTGGCAGGCCGGCCATGTTCACCGTGACGGTGAAGATGTCGTTGAGATACATCTGCACCGGGTCCGCGTCCGCCATCTCGGCGATACCGAAGGCGGCGGAGGGCGTCGCCGGCGTCAGGATCGCATCGACGCCCGAGGCATAAACGTCCTCGAAGTCCTTCTTGATCAGCGTGCGGATCTTCTGGGCGCGCAGGTAGTAGGCGTCGTAATAGCCCGCCGAAAGCACATAGGTGCCGATCATGATGCGGCGCTTGACCTCGCGGCCGAAACCGGCGGCGCGCGTCTTCTCGTAGAGATCGACGATATCCTTGCCCGGCACGCGCAGGCCATAGCGCACACCGTCGTAACGCGCGAGATTGGAAGAAGCCTCCGCCGGCGCGACGATATAATACGCCGGCAGCGCGTATTTCGTGTGCGGCAGCGAGACGTCGACAATCTTCGCCCCTGCCGCCTTGAGCATCTCGGCGCCCTTGTGCCAGAGCGCCTCGATCTCCGCCGGCATGCCCTCGACGCGGTATTCCTTGGGAATGCCGATGGTCTTGCCGGCGATGGATTTACCAACCGCCGCCTCGAAATCCGGCACCGCGATATCCACCGAGGTGGAGTCCTTGGGGTCATGTCCCGCCATCGAGGTCAGCAGCGCGGCGGCGTCCTTCACGGTCTTGGCGATCGGCCCGGCCTGATCGAGCGACGAGGCGAAGGCAACGATGCCCCAGCGCGAGCAGCGCCCGTAGGTCGGCTTGATGCCGACCGTGCCGGTGAAGGCCGCCGGCTGGCGGATCGAACCGCCGGTATCGGTTGCGGTCGCGCCGAGGCAGAGGTTCGCGGCCACCGCCGCCGAAGAGCCGCCCGAGGAGCCGCCGGGAACCAACAGGCCCTTCTTGTCGCCCGCGAGCGCGGATTTCGCCTTGGCCGTATCCCAGTTTGCCGGCTTGAACGGGTTGACCACCGGCCCGAACGCCGAGGTCTCATTCGAGGAGCCCATCGCGAATTCGTCGTTGTTGAGCTTGCCGAGCATCACCGCGCCGTCGCGGAACAATTGCGTCGTGACGGTCGATTCGTATTTGGGGATGAAGTTGCCGAGAATGCGCGAACAGGCCGTGGTGCGGGTGCCTTCGGTCGCGAACAGATCCTTGATGCCGAGCGGAATGCCCTCGAGCCGCCCCGCCTCACCCTTGGCGCGGCGCGCATCCGAGGCTGCGGCCATCTCCAGCGCCTTTT
>JAVTWI010000327.1:0-26785 GCA_032229845.1 Rhabdaerophilum sp. | reverse complement strand
AGGACGAAGCACCGGTGGAAACGCCGGTTGTTCCGGAACCGGCCGCGCCATCCGCAACGGCCGAACCGTTCGCATCCGCTCCCCCGATGCCTGCCCCGCCGGTTGCCCCTGCGCCAAAACTCTCGTGGTGGAAACGCCTCAGTCAGGGCCTCGGACGGACAGCCTCTCAGATCGGCTCCGGCATCACCGCCATCTTCACGACCCGCAAGCTCGACGCGGATACGTTGCAGGACCTTGAGGACGTGCTGATCCAGGCCGATCTCGGCGTCGAGGTTTCGAGCCGCATCGTCGACGCCATCGGCAAGGGACGTTTCGACAAGCAAATCGCGCCGGAGGAAATCAAGGCAGCGCTCGCAGGCGAGGTCGAGAAGGTGCTGGCGCCCGTCGCACAGCCCCTCGTGCTAGATGCCGGCACGAAGCCCTTCGTGCTGCTGATGGTCGGCGTCAACGGCTCGGGCAAGACGACCACCATCGGCAAGCTCGCCGCAAAATTCCGCGACGACGGCAAGTCCGTGATGCTCGCGGCCGGCGACACCTTCCGCGCTGCGGCGATCGAGCAACTCAAGGTCTGGGCTGAGCGCACCGGTGCGGGTTTCGTCGCCCGCGCGCAGGGCGCGGATGCCGCCGGCCTCGCCTTCGACGCGCTGACCGAGGCGGGCGCCAACGGCACCGACGTGCTGCTGGTCGATACCGCCGGCCGCCTGCAGAACAAGCAGGGCCTGATGGACGAGCTCGCCAAGATCGTCCGCGTCATGAAGAAGGTCGACGAGAGTGCCCCGCACGCCGTGCTGCTGGTACTCGACGCCACCGTCGGCCAGAACGCGATTTCGCAGGTCGAGGCCTTCCGGCAGATCGCCGGGGTGACCGGCCTTGTGATGACCAAGCTCGACGGCACCGCGCGCGGCGGCATTCTCGTCGCGCTCTCGGAAAAGTTCGGCCTGCCGGTGCATTTCATCGGCGTCGGCGAGAGTGTCGAGGACCTTGAACCCTTCGCCGCAGCCGATTTCGCCCGCGCGATTGCCGGGCTGGACAGATAATCGCCCGGCCCGGTGTCGAGCTAGGAGCGAAAGCGACGCCGAGCAGGACCGGAGGTCCGATGCGAGGGATTTGCCCGACAATGACCGTTCGGACATTCCTGAGGGCAGTAATGAGGAATCAGACGATCTTCACCGAGATCGGCTCCGTGCCCTCGATCTCGACACGCATCGTCTGGCCGCGCGTCACCGCCGCGACGCCCTCCGGCGTGCCCGTGAAAATGAGGTCGCCGGGCTTCAGCTCGAAATAGCGCGAGAGAATGGCGATCTGCTCCGGGATCGACCAGATCATCGCGGCAAGCGTCGCGCTCTGGCGCATCGCGCCATCGACGCTCAGCTTGAGTTGCCCCTTGAGCGGAAAATCCGCGCGATAGGGCGTGATCGGTCCAACCGGGCCGGAAGCATCCGAGGATTTACCGACCTCCCACGGGCGGCCCAGCTTCTTGGCTTCGCCCTGAAGATCGCGCCGCGTCATGTCGAGGCCGGAAGCGAAGCCGAAGATATGGCCCATCGCATCCGCCTCGGCGATATCGGTGCCGCCCTTGCCGATCGCGACGACGAGTTCAGCCTCGTGGTGATAGTCCTTGGTCACGGAGGGATAGGGCAATTCGCGCGTCATGCCGGCCTCGACCGGTTCGATCGCCTCGACGCTTTTCATGAAGAAGAACGGCGGCTCTCGATCCGGATCGAACCCCATCTCGCGGGCATGAGCGGCGTAGTTGCGGCCGATGCAGAAGGCGCGGCGCACCGGAAAACGTTCCGAGCGGCCAGTGATCGCAAGGGTTTTCGGCGGTTCAAGCACGGGAATGGCAAGGGCCATGAATAACTCCGCTGTTGTGGAAGGCGCGCTAAACGTCTATCCGCGCAAGGATTGGACTAAGCAATGGACTTTCGTAGCCTTTCCGCGCCCGCCGCGAAAGATGCGATGCGACAGACGAGGCACCATGGCGGAAGAAACCGGCCGTTCCCGACAGAACCCGATGGCCAAGCTCGCGCTCGAAATGGGGCCGCTGATCCTGTTCTTCGCCGCGAATTCGAAGCCGGATTGGTTCCGCCCGCTGGTCGGCGCGGTGCTGGGGCATGAAATTGTGAGCGGCCCCAAGGCGCCGATCCTGATCGCGACCGCGGTTTTCATGACGGCGATGGCGGTCTCGCTCGGCATCGCCTGGTATCTCCACCGCAAGCTGCCGATCATGCCGGTCGTGACCGGCATCGTGGTGCTGGTGTTCGGCTCGCTGACGCTGATCCTTCAGGACGACCTCTTCATCAAACTCAAGCCGACCATCGTCAATTCGCTGTTCGGCGCGGTGCTGCTCGGCGGGCTCGCGCTCGGCAAGCCGCTGCTGCCCTATGTGCTGGAAGCCGTGTTCCACCTCGACGACGAGGGCTGGCGCAAACTCACATTCCGCTGGGGCGTGTTCTTCTTCGTGCTGGCCGGCCTCAACGAGATCGTCTGGCGCACGCAATCGACCGATTTCTGGGTGGCCTTCAAGGTCTGGGGCGTGATGCCGCTGACGATCCTCTTCACGCTTCTCCAGACCCCGATGATGCTCCGCCACGGCTTCCGCACGGACGACGACGACCCGCAGAACGGCGCCTAGAAGACCGGCGCCGCCTTGATGATCTTGCCGGTGGAATCGAACTTCACGACGCGGTAGGCCGAGGTCGCGCCATACATCGCGCTGCCGCCGGCGGTCGCGTCGAAGCCCTTGAAATATTCAGGGAAGCCCGGGAGTTTGTCGATCTCCTTGACAACGCCGCCCAGCTTCTCCGGTTCGCCGGCCTTGTAGGACAGTGTCGAGGTATCGGTGATGACGAAGTCCCGCAGGGAGCCGCCGAGCACGAACTTGCCGTCATGCGAGACGCCACTGCCGTAGAGGTAGCTGCCGGAAAACTGGACGAGACGCCCCTCGCCGTTTGCGCCGATCTCCACGCCGTTGTTGGAATACTCGTTGAAAAGGAGACCGTCTTTGATGAACGCTGCCAGCGAGGCACTGTGGTTCATCGTGAAATAGGTCTTCTGCTCGGAGACCTGCTTGCCGGTCTTGATGTCGTAAATCTGGACGAGGCTGGTCTTGCCGTCATTCTTCAGTTCGAAAAGCTTGCGGGCCTGGCCCTTGAGATCCTTGGGAATATCGGAATAGGCGACCTTCGGCTCGCTCTTGTCGTCGTTCGGCCCCAGCATGACCGCAAGGCGCGTGCCGTCCGGGCTGATTCCCATCGCGGCAACCGGCATCTGCGCCGGGAGCTTGACGGTGAAAACGTCCTTCCCGTCGGCGAGACTTGTGACGGATACCGTATTGGAGCGGTAGTCCGTATCCGTGCTGGCAACCAATCCTTTGGCTGCCGAAAACGACGCGCGATGCCGGTTCTTCTGCGTCGCCTTGGTGGTCCATCCGCCGGTTTCGATCAGATACAGCGTTCCGTCGTTGTCGCTGACACCGAGCATCCCGCCGCCGGCATCGAAGCCCATGCGGACGATCGGAGCCGGAAAGGCGACGCGCTTCTTCACCTCCAGAGTCTGCGGGTCGAGAACATAGATCACCCGGTTGTCCCCGCCCGCGACGAGTTGGTCGCCCTTCGGGCTCACCGCGACCGTCAGCCCTCCGAGCGGCACCGCTGCCAAAACCGGCGCCGCGCCCGCCAGAGCGATGCCCGCAACGAGAGCCGCGGGGAAGCAATTCTTTCGCGAAAAATCCGGCATTCTGAAATCCTCTTGTTGAACATAAATTGTTGCGCCACACAGGGCGCACCGAGGATCAGACGATGTGCGGATAGGACGCGTCAAGGTGTGCGTTACCGCACATCCCCGGCGGCTCAGCGGCCTGCCAGCGCCTTTTCGATTTCGGGCAGGATCTTCTCCTTGAGGCTCGTCTCGGTGATCGGGCCGACATGCTTGTAGAGGATGCGCCCGTCCCCGGAGACGATGAAGGTCTCCGGCACGCCATAGACACCCCACTCGATCGAGACCCGGCCGTCGCTGTCCGCGCCGGCGACTGAATAGGGATTGCCGAGCGTGCCGAGGAAGCGATGGGCGTTCTCCGCCTTGTCTTTCTGGTTGATGCCCAGGATATCGAAGCGCTTGTCCCCGGCGAGGTCCATCAGGAACGGATGCTCCTGGCGGCAGGGCGCGCACCACGACGCGAAGACATTGACGAGGCTGACGCGCCCCTTTTTCAGGTCATCGTGCGAGAATCCCGGCTGGCGGTGGCCTTCGATCGGCGGCAGGGTGAAGACCGGCACCGGCTTGCCGATCAGCGCCGAAGGCAGCCGGCTCGGATCGCCCCCGAAAAGGCGGACGAGGAAGATCACCGTCAGAAGGCCGAACAGGATCAGCGGCAAGAGCGCGACCAGCGAAATCCGGCGGGCGGGCTTGCTCTCGCTCATGACGGCCCGGTGCCCGTGCGACGCGCCTCGAGGTCGGCAAGGCGCCGCGCCGTGGCGCGATTGGCGAGCAGGGTCGAAACCAGCATCCAGCCGAGAATGAGCGCTGTAACGGCGTAGGACGCCGCGATATAGCCGCCATGCGGCCCGAAATCGATCATCTGCCGCCTCCCGCTGCCTGCCGATCCGCGGCGAGGATCTGCAGCCGTTCGATCCGCCGCGCCATCAGTTCCGTTTTCATGCGGACGAGGAGAAGGCACAAATAAAGCAGGAGATAGGCAAGCCCCATCCAGAGCAGCGGCGTCAGCATCGATTTGTGAATTGTCGGCCCGCCCATGCGGAACACCGAGGCTGGCTGATGCAGCGTGTACCACCAGTCGACCGAGAACTTGATGATCGGCAGGTTGACCGCGCCGACGAGCGTCATAATCGCCACCGCCCGCGCCGCGCGCTGCGGCTCGTCGATCGCCCGCCAGAGCGCGATGATGCCAAGGTAAATCAGGAACAGGATCAGCACGGATGTCAGCCGCGCATCCCATTCCCACCACGTGCCCCACATCGGCTTGCCCCAGAACGAGCCGGTGATGAGGCAGATCAGCGTGAAACCGGCGCCGAGCGGCGCGGCCGCCTTCTGCGCGACATCCGCGACCGGATGACGGAACACCAGCGTGCCGAGCGCGGAAGCCGCCATGCCGGCATAGACGAACAGCGACAACCACGCCGCCGGCACGTGGATATACATGATCCGCACTGTCTCGCCCTGCTGGTAATCGGCGGGTGAGGTGGCGAAGGCGCCATAGAGGCCATAGGCGAACGCCGCGAGCGTCAACACGGCCAACGGCAACAGAACCCGATTCGCCAGCGCGTTGAATACCGCCGGGTTGGCAAGGCGCATCCACAGCGCCGGTTTCTGGCTGGTTCCGTCCATCGAAGGGTCCCGTTTCACGGTTCACATAGGCGATGGCGAATGCGAGTGCAAATGCGCCGGATCAACCGGGCACGGAACGGCGATCAATTTCGCGCGAACCTCAACGCACCTGCGGCCGCCAGCGGCGCGATCGCCAGCATCAGCAGGGAAACGCCGGAAAGAAGCAGCAAGGGCGTCGAATAGGCCCGCCCGGCCGCCGCCTCCTTCACCACCGTCGCCCCGAAAATCAGCGTCGGGATCGTGAGCGGCAGCACGAGGATCGAGAGCAGCAGCCCGCCGCGCTTGAGGCTGACGGTCAGCGCCGCGCCGACGAGGCCGATCAGCGTGAGCGCCGGCGTGCCGATCAACAGCGAGACGGCGAGCGGCATCATCGCCTGCGGCTCGATCGCCAGCATCAGCCCGAGCAGCGGCGCGGCGAGCGAGAGCGGCAGCCCGGTTGCCAGCCAATGCGCCAAGGCCTTCACCGCGAGCAGCAGCGAGAGCGGCGTTTCGGAAATCAGGAGGTGATCGACGATCCCGTCCTCCTCGTCGGCCTGCAACAGCCGATCGAGGCCGAGCAGCGTCGCCAGCAGCGCCGCGAGCCAGAGGATCGCCGGCGCGATGCGGCCGATCAGTTTCTGGTCGGCGCCGATCGCGAAGGGCACGACCGAAATCAGGATCAGGAAGAAGACGATGCCGAGTTCCGCCCCGGCGCCGATACGCCGCGCGAGCAGAAGTTCCCGTTTCAGGATGGCATAAAGCGCGCTCATGCCAGGGCCTCTGCCATCGCCTCGCCCGATACCGCGCCTTTTCCGTCGAGCACCAGATGCCGCACGGCGATGCCGAGCGGCTGGTGCGTCGCGACCAGCGCCATCCCGCCCGACGCCTGATGGTCGGCGATCAAGCGCCCGACCAGCGCCTGCCCCTCGACATCGAGCGCTGCAAGCGGCTCGTCGAGCAGCCACACGGGGCGCGGCGCGACGAGAAGGCGGGCGAGCGCGACGCGTCTCCGCTGGCCGGCGGAAAGCACCTGCACCGGCAGATCGGCGAGTGACGCCGCGCCCAGCCGTTCGAGCGCCGGCAGGATCGCCGCATGCATGCCGCCAAGGAGCCCGGCCGAGAATTCGAGGTTCTCCCGCGGCGTCAGTGCTTCGCGCAGCGCGTCGCGATGGCCGTGGTAATGATAGAGGCTCGTGGTTTCGGTATCGTCCGGCACGCCGAGCCAGCGGATCGTGCCCTCGTCGGCGCGCGCAAACCCGGCGAGAATGCGCATCAGCGTCGATTTTCCGGCGCCGTTGGGCCCGGAAAGTTGCAGAACTTCACCGTGAGCGAGATCGAGATCGAGCCCCGCGAACAGCAGCCGGAAGCCGCGGCGGATCGCAAGGCCGCGCGCTTCCAGTCTGAGGTCGGAGCTGAAGGCCATGCTGGGTCCACGGTTTGCCGTCTTCGGCACTGTAAAACTTCCCCGGCAAAAAACTTCCCCGGAGAGCGGAGATCGTCCTTTCGGCGTGTAGCGCCATTTTTAGAAATGATCTATAGAGCCCTCGGCTGCGTCGCGCGCTCGGGTTGAAGCGCGGGGTCCGGGCACACCCGGGCGGCGCACGCGAGAGAATTCGCGCTCCGGTGGATGGTCCAACTCCATCCGCCTGAGGTCGCATCGGCTCCCCCGGCCACCCCGAACGTAACCCTATTCGCGAGGATTTTCATCCGATGTCGCTCGACAGCTTCAAGTGCCGCAAGGAACTCAAGGTCGATGGCAAGACCTATACCTATTATTCGCTTCCCGAAGCCGAGAAAAACGGCCTCAAGGGCGTCTCGCAGCTCCCCTATTCGATGAAGGTGCTGCTCGAGAACCTGCTGCGCAACGAGGATGGCCGCTCGGTCACAAGGCCGATATCGAGAATTTCTCCGGCTGGCTGACCGACAAGGGCAAGGCCGGCAAGGAAATCGGCTTCCGCCCCGCCCGTGTACTGATGCAGGACTTCACCGGCGTTCCTGCCGTCGTCGATCTCGCCGCGATGCGTGACGGCATGGAGGCCCTCGGCGGCGATCCCAACAAGATCAACCCGCTCGTTCCGGTTGACCTCGTGATCGACCACTCCGTCATCGTCGACGAATTCGGCACGCCGAAGGCCTTCGACCGTAACGTCGAGCTCGAATACGAGCGCAACGAGGAGCGCTACAACTTCCTCAAGTGGGGCCAGGGCGCCTTCGCGAACTTCCGGGTTGTGCCGCCGGGCACGGGCATCTGCCATCAGGTCAACACCGAGTATCTCGCCCAGACCGTATGGACCAAGCGCGATGCCGACGGCTCCACGCTCGCCTACCCGGATACCCTCGTCGGCACCGACAGCCATACCACGATGGTGAACGGCCTCGCCGTTCTCGGCTGGGGCGTCGGCGGCATCGAGGCGGAAGCCGCGATGCTCGGCCAGCCGCAATCGATGCTGCTGCCGGAAGTCATCGGCTTCGAGCTTTCGGGCAAGCTCAATGAGGGCGTCACCGCGACCGATCTCGTGCTGACCGTCACCCAGATGCTGCGCAAGAAGGGCGTCGTCGGCAAGTTCGTCGAATTCTTCGGCCCCGGCCTCGACAACCTCTCGCTCTCGGACCGCGCGACCATCGCCAACATGGGTCCGGAATACGGCGCGACCTGCGGCTTCTTCCCCTGCGACGCCGAGACCGTGAAGTATCTGCGCGAAACCGGCCGCGAGGCCGATCGTGTCGCGCTCGCGGAGGCCTACACCAAGGCCAACGGCCTCTATCGCGAGAAGGGCGCGGCGAACCCGGTGTTCACCGACACGCTCTCGCTCGACCTCTCGACGGTTCTCCCCTCGATGGCCGGCCCGAAGCGCCCGGAAGGCCGCGTCGCGCTCACCGATATCGCCTCGACCTTCGCGACCGCCCTTGCCGGCGACTACAAGAAGGCCGGCGACGAGGCCCGCACCGCCAAGGTCGACGGCCGCGATTTCGAACTGCGCCACGGCGATGTGGTGATCGCCGCGATCACCTCCTGCACCAACACCTCGAACCCTTCCGTGCTGATCGGCGCGGGCCTGCTCGCCCGCAACGCGGCCGCCAAGGGCCTCCGCCAGAAGCCGTGGGTGAAGACTTCGCTGGCGCCGGGATCGCAGGTGGTGGCGGAATATCTTGCCAACGCCGGCCTCCAGAAGGACCTCGACGCGCTCGGGTTCAACCTCGTCGGCTTCGGCTGCACCACCTGCATCGGCAACTCGGGCCCGCTGCCGGCGGAAATCTCGAAGTCGATCAACGAGAACGGTATCATCGCGGCGGCGGTGCTCTCGGGCAACCGCAACTTCGAGGGCCGCGTCTCGCCGGACGTGCAGGCGAACTACCTCGCCTCGCCGATGCTCGTCGTCGCCTACGCGCTCGCGGGTTCCGTGACGCGCGACCTCACCAAGGAGCCGCTCGGCATGGGGTCGGACGGCCAGCCCGTTTACCTCAAGGACGTGTGGCCGACCTCGCAGGAGATTCAGGATTACATCCGCAAGAACGTGACGCGCGAGCTTTTCGCCTCCAAGTATGCCGACGTCTTCAAGGGCGACGCGCATTGGCAGGCGGTGAAGTCCTCGACGGGCCTCACGTATTCGTGGAACTCGGGTTCGACCTACGTGCAGAACCCGCCCTATTTCCAGGGTATCTCCAAGACGCCGAAGCCGGTCGAGAACATCAAGGGCGCGCGCATCCTTGCGCTGTTCGGCGACAAGATCACCACCGACCACATCTCCCCGGCCGGTTCGATCAAGGCGGCCTCGCCGGCCGGTGAATATCTGCTCGAGCGTCAGGTGCGCCCGGCCGATTTCAACCAGTACGGCACCCGCCGCGGCAACCACGAAGTGATGATGCGCGGCACCTTCGCCAACATCCGCATCAAGAACTTCGCGGTGAAGGACAAGGACGGCAACACGCCGGAAGGCGGCTACGCCATCCACTACCCCTCGGGCGAGAAGATGTTCATCTATGACGCGGCCATGCGTTACGAAGCCGAGAAGGTGCCGCTCGTCGTCCTCGCCGGCGTCGAATACGGCAACGGCTCCTCGCGTGACTGGGCGGCGAAGGGCACGGCGCTGCTCGGCGTCAAGGCCGTCATCGCGCAGAGCTTCGAGCGCATCCACCGTTCGAACCTCGTCGGCATGGGCATCGTTCCGTTCGTGTTCGAGGAAGGCACCTCCTGGCAGACCCTTGGCCTCAAGGGTGACGAGATGGTCTCGATCGATGGCCTCACCTCGGTGCAGCCGCGCCAGAAGATGAAGGCGACGATCA
The DNA here is from genome assembly GCA_032229845.1 of Rhabdaerophilum sp. Lineage (GTDB taxonomy): Bacteria > Pseudomonadota > Alphaproteobacteria > Rhizobiales > Beijerinckiaceae > Rhabdaerophilum. Next base: position 17,176 of record JAVTWI010000327.1, on the reverse strand, counting down.
CCCGCGCCGACGGCACCTCGTTCGACGTGCCGATCCTCTGCCGGATCGATACGCTCGACGAGATCGAATATTTCAAGAACGGCGGCATCCTGCACTACGTGCTGCGCCAGCTCGCCGCCTGATCGGAATATCAAGCCAACGGCCGTCGGTCCAGACCGATCGGCCGTTGCAGGCGCGAACGCGCGCCCGAGCCTATGCGAGGGAACGACATCATCAATCGCCGCGGGGGCCACCTCGCGGCGCTTTTCGTTTCTACACTTGCTTGTGATTGGTCATTGATGCCGAAATGCCGTTTGGATCAAATTCGTAAGATATTGCTCCCAATGTGAAAGCCATGACGATCAACCGCCGCGTCTTTTCCTGTCTCGCCGCCAGCGCATGCCTCGCGCCGGGTTTCGCGCGCGCGCAAGCCGCCGGCGCGCCGACGGTCGTCGAGCTGTTCACCTCGCAGGGCTGCTCCTCCTGCCCGCCGGCGGACGCCCTCATGGTGGAACTCGCCAAGGAACCGGGCATGATCCCGCTGACGTTCCCCGTGCAGATCTGGGATTACCTCGGCTGGCGCGATACGCTGGCGACACCGGAATTCACCCGCCGGCAGAAGGTCTATGCGGCGAGCGTCGCCGGCAAGCGCGTCTATACTCCGCAGGCCGTGGTCAATGGCGGCGCGGCCTGCGTGGGCTCGGATTTCAGCGCCATCGTCAAGCTGAAGGGCGTTACGCGTCCCGCCGGCGAGACGCGCGTTCGGATCGAGAAAGCAGACGAAGGCTGGCTCGTTTCCGCCCAACTCGGCGCGAATGCCGAAGGCGCCCATCTGCTCATCCTGCCGATTTCCTCGCGCGAGACCGTGCCGATCGGCCGCGGCGAGAATTCCGGCCGTACCATCACCTATGCCAACGTCGTGCGCGCCATCCGCGATCTCGGCGAGGTGAAGCCGGGCCGCAAACAGGTGCCGGTGCGCCGCGCCGACATGGCGGAAGAACAGGCCGACGGCTTCGCCGTGCTGATCCAGATCGGCGGATCGGATGCCCCGGGCGCCATTCTCGCGGCGGCGATCGTCAGCCCGGACGGCACCAAGGCGTAAGGCCCCCTTCCGGGGAAAACCCTGATCAATACCCGAGTGCCGCCGTGCCGCGCTGGCGCGGATCAGACGCGCCCTGAAGTCCCGCCTTCGTCACCATGATCGAATTGGCCGAGCCACTGGTCCGGCCCGGCTGCACGCGGTGCCCCTTGTCGAGCAGCAGCTTCAGCGTATCTGGCGAGAGCCCATGCTCGACCACCAGCGCATCCGGCTTCCACTGGTGATGGATGCGCGGCGCCGCCACCGCCTCGGCGATGTTCATGCCGAAATCGACGACATTGACCACCACCTGAAGCACGGTGGTGATGATCCGGCTGCCGCCCGGCGACCCCGTGACGAGAAATGGCTTGCCGTCCTTGAACAGGATCGTCGGCGTCATCGAGGAGAGCGGGCGCGCGCCCGGATGCACCGAATTCGTATCGCCGCCGACGAGACCATACGCGTTCAGCGCACCGGCCTTGGCAGAAAAATCGTCCATCTCATTGTTCATCAGCACGCCGGTGCCCGGCGCGACCATGCCCATGCCGAACGAGAAATTGAGCGTGTAGGTATTGGCGACGGCGTTGCCCTCGGCATCGACCACCGAGAAATGCGTCGTCTGGTCGCTCTCGTAGGGAAGCGGATCGCCTGCCTTGACCTCGTCGGCGCGGCGGGCGCGGTTCGCATCGATGGCGGCGCGCAGGGTTTCGGCGTATTTCTTCGACGTCAGCCCCTTTACCGGCACCTTCACCCGGTCAGGATCGCCGAGGAAGGTCGCGCGGTCGGCATAGGCCGGCTTCATCGCCTCGGCCATCCGGTGCAGGGTTTCCGCGCTGCCGGCACCGAACCCGGCGAGATCGAAGCCTTCGAGGATATTGAGGATCTGGACGAGATGCACGCCGCCGGAGGAGGGTGGTGGCATCGAAGCGATCTCGTAGCCGCGATAGCTGCCCTTCACCGGCGCCCGGATCACGGCCCGATAGGCGGCGAGATCGGCTTCGGTCATCACCCCGCCCGCTGCTTTGACGGAAGAGGCGATCGCCGCGGCGATACGGCCCGAATAGAACCTGTCCGGTCCGCCTGTCGCGATCTCCTCCAGCGTCGCGGCGAGATCGGTCTGCACAAGCCGGTCGCCGACCGCAAGCGGCTTGCCGTCCTTCAGGAAGATCGCTGCGCTGGCCGGGTGGCGCTGGAATTTCGCCACGGCGCCGGGCAGGGAATCGGCGAGATCGTCCTCGACCTCGATCCCCTCGCGCGCAAGCCGGATCGCCGGCTCGATGAGCGCGGCGAAGGAGAGCTTGCCGGAACCGTATTTCTCATGCGCGAGCGCGAGGCCGCGCACCGTCCCCGGCACGCCGACGGAAAGTCCCGAATCGCGGGATTTCGCGGGGTCCGGCTTGCCATCAGGGCCGAGGAACATGTCGCGCGTTGCGGCGGCTGGCGCGGTCTCGCGGTAATCGATGGCGATCGTCTCGTTGGATTTCGCGAGATGAACAAGCATGAAGCCGCCGCCGCCGAGGTTGCCGGCACGCGGCAGGGTCACCGCCAGCGCAAAACCGACAGCGACCGCCGCGTCGACCGCGTTGCCGCCGCGCTTCAGGATCTCGACGCCGACGGCACTCGCCCGCCGTTCCTGGCTGGAAACCATGCCGTGGCGGGCCAGCACCGGCAGCAGCCGCGCATCGGCCGAGAGGATCGGCGCGACGGCCGGCGGCGCGGTCTGGGCCATTGCAGGAACCGCGGCCAGCGCTGCGGCGAAAAGGAGCGGAAAGCGCATCGGAAATCCCCGGTGACATGAACGTATCCGGGAGGCTAGCAGACCCGGCGCAACTGTCGACGGTTGTGCCCCGATCATCGCTTGATCGTGATCGCCCGCCGCGTTAGCGGTAGCGCTCACTCATCCGATGCCCGGAACCGCGATGTCTCTCTCCGCCCTGACGTTCCTGCCCGACAGCTCGACCATGATCGCCTATTCGGTCGCGTGCTTCATCCTGTTCGTGACCCCCGGCCCCGACATGAGCCTGTTTCTGGCGAAGACCGTGCAGGGCGGGCGGAAATCCGGCATCGCCTCGATGTCCGGCGCGACTTTCGGCTGTCTCATCCACTCCGTCGCCGCCGCCTTCGGCCTTTCGGCGCTGATCGCCGCCTCGACCGCGGCCTTCACGGCGTTGAAGGTCGTCGGCGCGCTCTATCTTCTGTGGATGGCCTATGGCGCGATCCGGCATGGTTCGGCGCTTTCGATCACGAAATCCGACCAGTCCGCGGAAAGTCCCTGGAAAACCTTCTGGCTCGGGGTCGGCATGAACCTCACCAATCCCAAGGTGGTGTTGTTCTTCCTGACTTTCCTGCCGCAATTCGTCGAGGCTGGCGATCCGCATGCAGCCGGCAAGCTGTTCTTTCTCGGCATCTACATGATCGCGTTCACGTTTCCGCTCTGCATCCTGTTGATCCTCGTCGCAGAGCGCTTCATCGCCTTCCTCAAGGCCAATCCGCGCGCCATGCGGGTGATCGATTTCACCTTCGCGGGCGTCTTCGGATTTTTCGCCGTGCAGGTACTGCGGACGCAATCGCGCTGAAGCGCCCGCATGCCAAAGCTCATCGGGTTTGTCCGACGAGCGTTGCGAGCCCGAACAGGCGCCCGAGCTTATGCGAGGGAAAGGGTCCGGATTTGACCTGACGGGCCGGGGGCCGACAGGTCAATCCTGAGGACTGCCGGTATCAATCCGTCGAGCGCATCGCGGTCGCGAATTCCGGCAGGTGCGGCGAGGTCCAGCCCTCCGCCTCGCGCGCGGGCTTTGCCTTGACCGGCGAAACCGCGAAATTGCCGGTCCATTTCAGCGCCTTGTAGTCGAAACCGGCCTCGATCGTCGGTTTCACGACCGAGAAATAGGGCGAGATGTCGAAATCGCGCGGCGCGTAGAGCGAGTGATGGCGGATGTGCAGGATTTCCCGCCGCGCATAACGTGAACGGACCTTCTTGCGCTCGGAAATGTTCTCGACACGCGGCAGGATCGGGTAGCGCACCGAGGCGAAGGCCTCGGCGATCAGCGTGGAGCAGATCGCGCGGCTCGGGTCGCCTGACCCGACGGCCAGCATCCGGCGGCGATAGCGCGCCGGAATCGGCACGGGAATGAGGAAGCGCGCGAGGTCGAGCACGTTCTTGACATCATACTCGAAGCCGATGCGCTGCTTGAGGAAGCCGATCACTCGCGCCTGATCCTCTGGCTTGAGCGCCGTCGGCCGGCAGATGCGGAGATGACAATCGCGATACTTGGAAAGCGGCGAGGTGACGACGCCCTCGGTCATTTCCGCCTCGATCAGCACGTGCGGCTCGCCGTTCGGTTCGCGCTTGCCGAGGCAGTCACCGACATAGATCGCCGAGTGCGACCAGGTAGACTGGGTGAGATATTTGATGACGGAGGAAACGCGGTTGTTGCCCTCGACAAGGATGACATCCGCGGGCTTGAGCACCACGCGCAGTACATCGAAATCCGGTGTCGTGGCCGGCGAATAGCCCTTGAGAGGCTTTTCCAGAAACCGGGCAATGAGGCGTCCGACAAGGTTCATGTTCCGCGCTCCCCTTCCTCCTTTGATGGAAGCCTAGCAAGGGGATTCTTACGAAATCGGGCGCGTTAGCGCGGTGCGCCGGCGCGCACCATGCTGAATTGAATTTAACTTTACGGATTTCTGAATCGATGCCCGTTTCAGTCCGCGCCGAGCGCGAGCTGTTCTTCCAGCATCAGCCGGGCGCGGGCCCGCATCTTCTCGGTATCGCTCTTGAGCTGGCCGCAGGCGGCGAGGATGTCGCGGCCGCGCGGCGTACGGATCGGCGAAGCGTAGCCCGCATCGAAGATCACTTCCGAGAATTTCTCGATCTGCTCCCAGTCCGAACATTCGTAGACGGTGCCCGGCCAGGGATTGAAGGGAATGAGATTGATCTTCGCATGCACGCCCCGCAGCAGTTTCACCAGTGCGCGCGCTTCGGCGAGGCTATCGTTGACGCCCTTGAGCATCACATATTCGAAGGTAATCCGCCGCGCGTTTGAGGCGGCGGGATAATCGCGACAGGCGGCGAGAAGCTCGGCAAGCGGGTATTTCTTGTTGATCGGCACCAGCACGTCGCGCAGCGGATCGTTGGTCGCGTGCAGCGAGATCGCCAGCGCGGCGCCGGTTTCCTCGCCGAGGCGGGCGATTTCCGGCACGACACCCGAGGTCGAGACCGTGACCCGACGCTTGGAAAGCTGCAGGCCATCCGGGTCGGTCAGAACGCCGATGGCATCGCGGACGTTATCGTAATTGTATAGCGGCTCGCCCATACCCATGAAGACGATGTTCGAGACGAACCGCCCGCCATCGTCCGGCACAAAGGCACCCTCGGGCGGGGTGCGGCCGGGATAGTCGCCGAGACGGTCCCGCGCGACGACGAGCTGCGCGACGATCTCCCAGGCTTCGAGATTGCGCACGAGCTTCTGCGTTCCCGTGTGGCAGAACGAACAGTTGAGCGTGCAGCCGACTTGAGAGGAAACGCACAGGGTCCCGCGATCCCGCTCGGGGATATAGACGCATTCGACCTCGGCACCGCGGTCGAGCGGACCCTTCGAGGGCATGCGCAGCACCCACTTGCGGGTGCCGTCGTTCGAGACCTGCTCGCGCACGATCTCAGGCCGTGCGAGGCTCGTGGTCGCGTCGAGCTTCGCATGCAGGGTGCGGGCGACATTGGTCATCTCGGCGAATTCATGCGCGCCGCGCACGTAGATCCATTGCCAGAGCTGGGAGACGCGCATCCGGATTTCCTTGTCCGGCACACCGATGTCACGCAGGAACGCGCCAAGCGCGGCGCGCGGCATCCCGACGAGACTCGGCTTGATTGCCGCGGCCTCGGGCGCGCTGGCCGGCGTGGACGCCGGAACGGATGCGATCTCGCTCAAGCGTCGCCTCTCACGGACATTCCTTGGCCACGGCTTCAAGCGCCTTGGTGAGGCCGTTCATCGAATAGCGGTCCGAGGTATCGTTGCCGCGCGCCGAGGTGATCTTGATCGTGACGGTCGAAGCCTTCTTCATCGCGTCGAGCACCTGGCCTTCCTGGGCCGGGTTCTTGAGGAACGCGCTCTCGCCCGAGCCGATCACGACGAAATTCGCCGAGCCGATCTGGAGATGGCCTTCCTGCCCCGCCTTCGGCGAGAAGCCAAGCTTGAAGGCGATCTCGTTGCGGGCGCCGTCCGCCATCCGGCTCGAAATGAAGAGGTAACCGGGGTCGCGGTTGAGCTTGGCCGGCAGACGCTGGTTGGGCTGGGCCAGCGCATAGCAGACCTTGGCCTTGTCCTTGCCGGTCGTCAGCGCCTTCCAGTCACCGAAGGTGCCGATCAGGAAGGTCTGTCCGCCACCGGCCGCCTTGGCGTCGGCCTTCGCATCGGTCTTGGCCGGCGCCTTCTTGGTCTTGGCCGTTGTCTGCTTTTTCTTCGCCTGCTGCGCATGGGCCGGCAGCGGCGCGAGCGACGTCACCGCGAACAGCGCGGCGAGAACGGTCGGGACGATGATCCTGGAGGAGGGCATGACAAACCGGTTCAACGTGAAGCATCCCTTGTCTTGTTGTTCAGCAATTCGGGCGGGATCGATGCCAATCCTTGGTCTCCCGGCGAAAACGACCATGTCGGCCCTTCCGCATCAAGGCAAATTTCCATCGCATTGCAAGGCTGTTATGGCCTCAATGAGGCAATTTCAGCCGGAGTTCCCCTCTTTGCCACCAGAAGCGGAGCCGGATCAAGCGCGTCAGATCAAAAAGCCGGAACGGACCTTCGGTCCGGATCGATGAGCCTGCAAGGCTCGCACCGCCCGTGGTTCCCCGCTAGCATGAGGGTGAGTCCGTTCTGATTCCGGCCTGTTCCGGCACGACGGACCAAGGAAGGAATGTCGTCTTGCCGCCTGCGGATCACTGGGCCAACCTGATGCGCGCCGTCGCCGAAAAGCAGGATCGGGCGGCGTTCACGGCGATTTTCGACCATTTCACGCCGCGCCTCGAAACCTTCCTGCGCCGCATGGGCCTCGATGCGGATGGCGCCGAGGACGTGGCGCAGGATGTGATGGTGACCCTCTGGCGCAAGGCCGCCCTGTTCGACCCCGCGAAATCGACGCTTTCCACCTGGCTATACCGCATCGCCCGCAACCGCTGGATCGACCGCCTCCGGCGCGAGCGGAGCGTGGCGGTCGATCCGCATTCCGCGATTCTCTCCGCCGGAATCGACGAGATCCGCACCGATCTGATCCTCGACGAAACGCAGCGGGACGACGCGGTCCGCGCCGGAATCGCGGCCTTGCCCGCCGAGCAGCGCGACCTCGTGGTGCTCGCCTTCTATGCCGGGCTCAGCCACAGCGACATCGCCGCGCGGACCCGTCTGCCGCTCGGTACCGTCAAATCGCGCCTGCGGCTGGCGTTCCAGCGCCTCAAGCGCGACCTCGAGGCCGGCGGGATCGAATCGGTCGGGCTGGATTAATCAGCGTCATCAAGCGTGCGGCGCGCCTGCTCGCGATGCTCCGGCAGGATCGCCCCACGCACGGATGCGATCGCGGCCGCGATCACGGCGGCATCGTCGGTAAACCCGAGAACCGGCATGAAATCGGGCACCGCGTCGATCGGCATCACGAAGTAGGCGAGCGCTGCCAGCAGCGTGAACCGCACACGAAAACTCGTCGCGGGGTCGCGCACACAGTGATAGGCGGCAAGCACATCCTCGGCGAACGGCAACTGCCGGGCGAGCTTGCGGACAAGCGCGAGCACTTCGGCGAGCAGGCCCTTCTCGTCGCGCAACGCGCGGCGGGCCGCCTCCATCTCGGACTTGGAAAACGGCCTGCGCCAGTCTTCCGCTCCAGAATGCGTCGCCATTTCGATCCATCCCCTCCCAAGAATCCCGACATCAAGGGCAATTGTCGTTATTGTGACAGTGATTATGGCGGCATCGTGAAAGATGACCAGCCGCCGCAGGAGCATTCGCCAGCATCCCCGTCATCGGGGCGGAAAGACGAAAAGGAAAACGCCATGAAACTTGACGCAAGCATCGCCGCCATCGTGACCGGCGGCGCCTCCGGCCTCGGCGAAGCGACCGCCCGCCACCTCGCCAGCTTCGGCGTCAAGGTCGGCATCTGCGATCTCAACGCCGAACGCGGCGAGAAGGTCGCGGCCGAGATCGGTGGCGCCTATGCCCAAACCGATGTCACCAGCGACGAGTCGGTCGCCGCCGCTCTGGCGGCGTTGCGCGCGAAACACGGAATCGAGCGCATCCTCGTCAATTGCGCCGGCATCGTTTCCGGCAAGCGCACCGTGACCAAGAACCGCGACACCGGCGAGCTGATGGCGCACGACATGGGCTCGTTCACCAAGACGATCGCCATCAACCTGATCGGCTCCTACAGGATGATCGCGCAATGCTCGGTCGCGATGGCCGGGCTCGAACCGTTGGACGCGGACGGCGCACGTGGCGTCATCGTCAACACCTCGTCGGTAGCGGGCGAGGACGGGCAAATGGGCCAGGCGGCCTATGCAGCCTCGAAGGGCGGCATCCTCGGCCTCACGCTGCCGGTCGCGCGCGATCTCACTGGCTTCGGCATCCGCTGCTGCTCGATCCAGCCGGGCATCTTCCACACGCCGATGTTCGACCAGATCGACGATAAGTTCCGCATCTCGCTCGCCGCTCAGGTGCCCTTCCCCTCACGCCTCGGCAATCCGAAGGAATACGCGATGCTGGTCGAGAGCATCTGCCGCAACGACTATCTCAACGGCGCGGCGATCCGTCTCGACGGCGCGATCCGTCTTCAGCCGAAGTAAGCAGCTGAGCAGCGCGGAAGGCCCGTTGCGAGGGGCCCTGCCCGGCGAAGCTTCGGGCGGGCAATATCACTGGAGACTATAAGCGGCCTCGACGATATAGGGGCCGCCGCCGAACATCTCGCGCGCCGAGAACAGGGCGAAGGAATCGGCAGTGAACCGGCAGTTCGGGAACGGCGCGTTCGCCGTGAGATAGTCCGCGACATCGAGCACCGAGGCCGAGCGCATCCGCGCGAGCGTGACGTGCGGCACGAACTTGCGCGCCTCCGGTTTGAGGCCGAGCCGCCGCAGCCGACGCTCGCTCTCCGCCTGCAATTCGATTAGCGCGCGGTTGGGTTCGATGCTGGCATAAACGGTATGCGGCTTGTCGCCCCCGAAAACACCAAGCCCCACCACCGAGATCGGGATGGGGCCATGATCGATATCCGCCAGTTCGTCTTCCACATCGCGCGCCGTTCGCCGGTCGATCTCGCCGATGAAGCGCAGCGTGAGGTGGTAATCGGAAGGGTCCACCCATCGCGCGCCCGGTAAGCCCCATCGCAGGCCCGCCAGCGTGGATGCGACCGTTTCCGGCAGCTCGAGACCGACGAAGAGACGCGGCATGGCCCACCCCCTGCGAATCACCCGACAGGTTCACATTAGCATCGTTTTCCGAATGTCTATGACATGCCGCCATCAAAAATATGCGGAGCGCGCACGGCCGGTCGCCGGTCAATCCGTCGCCTTCTCCCGCACCAGCTTCTCGACTGTCGGCAGGATGCGGGCGACGATCGCGCGGACGCCCTTGGGATTGGGGTGCATCCCGTCCTCGAGGTTGAGGTCCGGTCGGCCCTGAACGCCATCGAGGAAAAACGGATAAAGCGGCACGCCGTGCTTTTCCGCGAGCCGCGGATAGATCGCATCGAACGCTGCGACGAACTCCGGCCCGTTGTTGCGCGGCGCGAGCATGCCCGCGAGCAGGACGCCGATCTTCCGTTCCTTGAGCCGGGCGATGATCTCGTCGAGCGCCTGTTCGGTGAGGGCCGGCTCAATCCCGCGCAAGGCGTCGTTCGCGCCGAGTTCGACGATGACGAGATCGGTATCGTCCGCCACGCTCCAGTCGAGCCGTTCCCGGCCCCCGCTCGCGGTATCGCCGGAGACGCCTGCATTCTCGACCACCACGTCGAGTCCCTTCGCCTTGAGCGCGGCTTCGAGGACCACCGGGAAGGCGTCGCTCGGGCCAAGCTGGTAGCCCGCGCTCAGGCTGTCGCCGAGGGCAACGACCTTCACCTGCCGCGCCTCCGCAGCCAGAATGCCGAGGCCGAGCAGGGCGCCGGCCAGCGCCGGAACGCGAACAGCACGGGTGCGCAACAGGCGCAAGACAAACCGGAAGGCCATGATCATGCCAAATCCATCCTGACAAATCCGAAGACCTGCCCCATTTAGGGAGGCAGCGATACCGGTTGAAAGACAAAGATGTTGATTTCAAGTCCGCAAGACAAGGCATCCCGGGACAAGGCCACACAGGACAGGGCTGCCCCCGATTCCGGCCTCGTCCCCCCCGCCATCGAGATGGTCGATGTCGAGCTCTCGCTGGGCGAAGGCGCCTCGCGCGTCCATATCCTGCGCGGCGTCTCGCTGACTGTGGGACGGGGCGAGGCGATCGGGCTCGTCGGCCCCTCCGGTTCCGGCAAATCGACTTTGCTGATGACGGCGGCCGGCCTCGAACGAGCGGATTCCGGTGCGGTGCGCATTGCCGGCGAGGATATCACTCGGCTTTCCGAGGACCGGCTCGCCGAATTCCGCGGCCGCAGGATCGGCATCGTCTTCCAGGCCTTCCACCTCATCCCGACCATGACGGCGCTCGAAAACGTCGCTGTGCCGCTCGAACTCGCGGGCGAGGCCGATGCCTTCACGCGCGCTTCGGAAGAACTGAAGGCGGTTGGCCTCGGCGCCCGGCTTGACCATTATCCCGGCCAGCTCTCCGGCGGCGAACAGCAGCGCGTCGCCATCGCCCGCGCGCTCGCACCACATCCGGCAATTCTGGTGGCGGACGAGCCGACCGGCAATCTCGACGAGGAGACCGGCGAGGACATCATCCGCCTTCTGTTCGCGCTCAAGCGCGACCGCGGCACGACGCTGCTGCTGGTGACGCACGACCTCGAACTCGCCGAACGCTGCGACCGCATCGTGCGGTTGAAGAACGGCCATATTGTCGAGGAGCGCGCCGCACGCGCGGTCGCCTGACATGCGTCCGTCGCGCTTTCTCGGCCAGCTTCGCCTCGTCCTGCGCCTCGTCGCGCGGGAGATCCCGCATTCCCTCGGCCAGTTCTCGATCCTGATCGCCTGCATCGCCATCGGCGTCGGCTCGATCGTGGCGGTGATCTCGCTCTCCCGCTCGCTCAACGAGGGGCTGGGGCGCGAAGGGCGCGTCATCCTCGGCGCGGATATCGCCTATACACTGGTCCAGCGCGAGGCGAGCGCGGCGGAACTCGATATTCTCCGCCGCGAGGGCAAGGTTGCCCAGTTGTCGCGCTCGCGCGGCATGGCGCGGGCCGAGAACCCTGATGGTACGCTGAAGGACAGCGCCCTGGTCGAGATCAAGGCGGTCGACGAAGCGTATCCGCTTGCCGGTGCGCTTGCGCTGACCGGGGCATCCGGCCCCGAAAAACGCCCACCGGCGACGCTCCTCTCCGACGGGCCGGACGGTCTGCCCGGCATCCTCGCCGATCCGGTACTCACTGGCCGTCTCGGGCTGAAAATCGGCGATAAACTCAAGATCGGTGATCAGACCTTCCGCATTGCCGCGCTGATCGAGAACGAGCCGGACAAGCTCTCCGGCGGTCTCGGCTTCGGCCCGCGCGTCACGATGTCGCGCGCGGCGCTCGATCGCACGGGTCTCGTCCAGCCGGGATCGTTGACGCGTTTCGTCTACCGGCTCGATCTCGGCCCGGGCGCGAACGACGCGGCGATCCGCGCCAGTATGGCAACCATCGCCAAGGCCCTGCCCGATGCCGGCTGGCAGAGCGCCTCGCGGCTGCGCGCCTCCCCGCAACTGACGCGGCAAGTCGATCGTTTCACCCAGTTCCTTACGCTCGTCGGCCTGACGGCGCTGCTGATCGGCGGCGTCGGCGTCGCCAACGCGGCGCGCGCTTTCGCCGACAGGCAGATCATGCGCATCGCGACGCTCAAGAGCCTCGGCGCGACGCGGAATTTCGTATTCTGGTCGGCGCTGGCACAGGTGCTGGCTTTCGCGCTGATCGGCACGCTGATCGGCCTCGTCATTGGCGCCGCGCTCCCCTACGCCGCGATCCTCGCCTTCGGCCACCTCCTGCCTTATCCGCTGGTGCCCGGCGTCTACGGCAGCGAATTGATGCTGGGCCTCGCTTACGGGCTCGTCGCCGCGCTGACCTTCTCGGTGCTGCCGCTGGCGCGCGGCAAGGCCGTCGCCGCCTCGACCCTGTTCCGCGACGCCTTCGGCAGCGAGCGCTTCCGGCCTGACGCGGCCGATCTTCTGCTGCTCGCCCTCTCGCTTGCGGCATTCGCGGCCCTTGCCGTCGTCTTTGCGTCCGACCGCTGGATCGCGACGCTCTATCTCGGCACCGCCATCGTCGCCATCGCCGCGTTGCGCCTTGTCGCGATGGGCGTGATCGCGCTGGCCCGCGCCCTGCCGCGCTTTTCCTCGCCGATCCTGCGGCTGGCCATCGCCAACCTGCATCGGCGCGGCAACCTCACGCCCTCGGTCATGCTGTCGCTCGGGCTGGGGCTGACGCTGCTCGTCACCCTGACGCTGATCGACCTCAACCTGAGCCGGCAGTTCCGCTCGGCGCTGCCCGGCGTCGCGCCGACCTTCTTTTTCATCGATATTCCGTCCCGCGAGATCGGCCGGTTCGAGGCCTTCCTCAAGGAGGCCGCGCCCGGCGCGAAGGTCGAGGATGTGCCCCAGCTACGCGGGCGCATCATCGAGGTAAACGGCATTCCCGCCGCGAAGGTTTCCGCGAGCGAGCGTGTCGCCTGGGCGCTGGAAGGCGATCGCGGCATCACCTATTCGGCGCGCCTGCCGGAGGGCTCGGCCATTGCACAAGGAGAATGGTGGCCCGAGAATTACCGCGGCACCCCGCTCGTTTCCTTCGCGCGCGACGTCGCCGAGGGGCTCGGCCTCAAGGTCGGCGACAAGATCGTCGTCAACGTGCTCGGCCGGCGTATCACCGCCACCATCGCCAACCTGCGCGAGGTCCGCTGGCAGCGGCTCGGCATCAATTTCGTGATGGTGTTCTCGCCCAACACCTTCGCCGGCGCCCCGCACAGCTTCCTCGCGACGCTCGCCCTGCCGCCGCAAACCGGCCGCACGGACGAGATCGCGCTGGCACGGAAGGTCGCAGCGGCGTTCCCGGCGATCTCGTCGGTGCGGGTGCGCGATGCGCTCGATGCCGTCGAGGGGATCGTCTCGCAGCTCGCGCTGGCGATTCGCGCCTCAAGCGCCATTGCCCTCATTTCGAGCATTCTCGTGCTCGCCGGCGCCCTCGCCGCGACGGCCCGGACCCGCCAGCACGAGAGCGTGATCCTCAAGACACTGGGCGCGACGCGCCGGACGCTCCTGCGGGCGCTGCTCGTCGAATACGCTGCGCTCGGTGGCATCGCCGTGGTGTTCGGATTGATCTGCGGAGCAATCGGCGCACGCTTCGTGATCAGCCAGATCATGAATCTCGATTTTTCCGTGCCTTGGCTAACAGTTGTCTCGATAGCCTTTTCTGCGTTCATCGCTACGATTATTTTGGGATTGATAGGAACATGGCACTTGCTGGGGCAAAAACCTGCGCCTTACTTGCGCCATGCCTGAATGGAGACACGTGTTAACCGAGCTTCTTTTCTGACAAACTTCTTGCCCGGGAGAGCTGGAAAACACGAAAAAACATCGCAGCGCAGCGCTTTACACTTGACCCTCTTGAGAAATATCCCAAGCCGCGCCATATTATCGCCAGCATCGCGGGTTGCGATGTGGATGTTTCCGGCCGGCGGCGCTTCCGCCAGCCATACAGAAGAGGGTTCAATGGCCGAATACGATCGCAACGCTTATGCCCCTTATGCCACGGGCATGGGACGTACGATGAGCGCTGCCCAGTATGATCAGGGCCTGCGCTCCTATATGCTTGGCATTTACAACCACATGGCGGTCGCGCTGGCGATTTCCGGCCTCGTCGCGATCGGCACCTTCATGCTCGGCACGACGACCAACGCCGTCGGCCGTCTGGTCCTGACGCCGTTCGGGCAGGCCATCTGGCTGTCGCCGCTCAAGTGGCTCGTCATTCTTGCCCCGCTCGCCTTCACACTCATTCTCTCGTTCCGTTGGGAGCGGATGAGCGTGGGCGCGCTGCTCGGCACCTTCTACGCCTTCGCGGCGACGATGGGGCTTTCGCTCTCGTCGATCTTCGTCGTCTACAAGCTGGGTTCGATCGCGCAGGTGTTCTTCATCACCGCTGCCTCGTTCGGCGCGCTCTCGCTCTTCGGCTACACGACGAAGAAGGATCTCTCGGCGATGGGCAAGTTCCTGATGATGGGTCTGTTCGGCCTGATCATCGCGAGCCTCGCCAACCTGTTCTTCAAGTCGTCGGGCCTGCAGTTCGCCGTCAATATCATCGGCGTTCTGATCTTCGCCGGCCTCACCGCCTGGGATACCCAGCGCCTGAAGGAAGAGTACGATGTCGTCGCTGGCGACGCGACGCTTCAGGCCAAGTGGTCGCTGATGGGCGCGCTTACGCTGTATCTGAACTTCATCAACATGTTTCAGATGCTGCTGAGCCTGATGGGCAGCCGCAACGACTGAGCGGCATGCCCCGCAAGAATACGAAAAGCCCCGGTTCGCTGGGGCTTTTTTGTTGGCTGACGGGCTCCCCGAATAAGCGGTGAGTGTCAGTCCGTGACGGCCTTGACCGGCTTTTCGAGAACGCCGAGCACGCGATCAAGCTCGTGTCCGCGCTTGAGAACGCGCCCGTCCTGTCCGGTCACGGCATAGACACCCTGTTTGCCCGCGCGTTTGGGATCCTTCTCGATCCGGTAGAGCGGCGCCTCGCCCGTGCGGCGCAGGATCGCGAAGATCGCCTTTTCGCGCGTGAACAGGATGGCGTAGTCGCGCCACTCGCCCGTCGCCACCTGCCGGCCGTAGACGCGCAGGATCGCGGAAAGTTCCCGCCGGTCGAACCGGACGGTCTCGGGAATGCGGGCCGGCGCGAAGGGAAGCACCTTGGCCGAGGATGCCGTGTCAGGCTCGAATACGCTCATGCCACCTCCCCATCCAGTTTCGGGGAAAGGCCGGCCGCTGGCAAGAGGCCGGCACAGAACCGCGTCCACCCGGAGCATCGCGCCGGAATGGTTAGCGAATTCACAATTCTGCCGGATTTCGACCATTCTGGCGCCCGATCGAATCGCCAGTCTGCGATCAATGCCAAGGCGTAAGCCTCCGAGCGGGATCATTTGCCCCCCAGCCCCTCCCGCTCGAGGGCCGCGGTCTTCAGGGACCCGCCGGTATGGGCATGGCGGCTCGGTGCCCCCGCACGAGCCGCCTTTTTCTTTTCAGACCCGCCCAAACACATCCCCTGAGGAATCAGCGCGCCTGCCCGTGATATTGCGGGTTGGGTGCCATGCCGGTCGCCGAGGCCATGCGGTTCGACATGGCATAGAACGAGGCGGTCGCGGCGATATCCCAGATATCGGCGTCGCTGAACCCGGCCTTGCGCAGCGCATCGCGATCCGCGTCGCCGATCTCCGCCGAGGCGCGGCACATCTTCAGCACGAAATCGAGCATCGCCCGCTGCTTCGCCGTGATCTCCGCCACCCGATAGTTGAACGCCAGCGCTTCACCAAGCACCGGCTTGCCGGAAAGCGCGCGCACCGCAGCGCCATGCGCGACGAGGCAATACCAGCAGCGGTTCTCCGCCGAGACAACGACCGCGATCATTTCCCGTTCGAGCTTGCTCAGGCCCGAGGGAGCGAGCATCAATTCGTTGTAGAAGGCCGCGAAGGTTTCGAGCTTCGCCATCGCATGGGAATAGGCGATGAGGACGTTGGGTACGAAACCCAGCTTTTCGTCGCATTTGTCGAAGTAAGCGGCCATTTCCGGCGAAAGTGGTGCCGATTTCAGCGAAAGACGGGTCACTTCGGACGGATTCGCACGCTTTTTTGTTCCTGATTCCTGTTTTTCTTTCGCAACCATGCTTGCCTCCGAAATGGGCTCGGCGCATTAGACTAACGGCGTAAGCCGCGTTTCGCGCCCGAATGAGGAAGAATGGCTGCCCCGCGCCGCGGCGGCAAGCCGCAACCGGGCCGAACGCGTAATAATAAGGTGGAGCCAACCCATGTCGAAAAAGAACAGCCCGTCCTCCTCCAAACAGGCGGGAACAGGACCGCACGCCGCCGCATTGGCGCCGATCCTGTTCAGCCGCGTGGCTGCGGAGGATCTGGCGGGCGTCAGCGAGGCGATGCGTTCGCGTCTCGCGGAGGAAAGCGCGGCGCATATCGCCCATCGCAAGCCGGGCAAGGCCCATATCCGGATCGAGCGCTTCGAGGGCGGAACGCTCGTCGAGGTCCTCAACGACGACATGCCGTTCCTCCTCGATTCGACCCTCGCCGAACTCGGCGAGCGCGGTTACCCGGTCTCGCTGGTTGCCCACCCGATCCTCGCAGTCGAGCGCGACGGAAAAGGCAATCTCACCCGGCTGGTCGGCCTTTCCGCGGGGCGCGAACTGGCGCCCGTGCAGCGCGAGAGCCTTCTCCACCTGCATATCGGCCGCCTTCTCGGCGCCGAGGACCGCGCCGCCCTCCACAAGGAACTCGAGGCGATCTACGCCGATATCCGCGCCTCCGTGACCGATTGGCTGCCGATGCGCACCCGGCTCGCCGAGATCGCAACCCGCTACCGCGCCGCGCCGCCGATGCTCCCCGCCGACGAAATCGCCGAGGCGGTGCAGTTTCTCGATTGGCTGCTGGCGGACAACTTCACTTTCCTCGGCATGCGCGAATACCGCTTCGCCGATGCCGAGATGACGATGGACCCCACTCCGTCCGAAGGGCTCGGCATCCTGCGCGACCCGGAGGTGAAGGTGCTGCGCCGCGGCCGCGAACTGGTGGTTATGACCCCGGAAATCCGCGCGTTCCTCAAGGAACCGACGCCGCTTTTCGTCGCCAAGGCCAATGTGAAATCGCGCGTCCACCGCCGCGTCTACCTCGACTATGTCGGCGTGAAGCTGTTCAACGCCCGCGGTGAACTGGAAGGCGAGCTGCGTGTCGTCGGCCTCTTCACCGCCACGGCCTACACCGGCTCCACCCGC
>JAVTWI010000326.1:0-4396 GCA_032229845.1 Rhabdaerophilum sp. | reverse complement strand
GGCCTCAGATTTCATTCAAGATACTGATTTCAATAAATATTTAGTCAAACCCGCGATCTGGCACGCCCCTTGTTATGGTTAATGCATCGGCAAGTTCTCGCGCTGGGGAGCGAGGAGAACGGGCCATCACCGAGGAGCAAGGGGAGTACGTTCGATGGAGAACGTTCTTCTGATTGCGCTTTCGCGCCAAGCGGCGTTGAAGCGCGAACTGGATGTCATTGCCAACAACGTCGCGAACGTTCAGACGAACGGCTTCAAGCGCCGCCTGTCCGACGCGACCGAATTCCCGATGCCTGTCGCATCCGAGGAAACCTTCCGCCGGGGCGAGGATCGGCGCGTATCCTTCGTCGTCGATCGCGGCACGCCGCTCGATACCTCGATCGGCAAAATCGAGCCGACCGGCAACCCGCTCGATATCGCCATTGGCGGCGACGCCTATCTCGTCGTGCAGACGCCGCAGGGCGAGCGCTACACCCGCAACGGCGCGATGATGGTGAACGCCAACGGCCAGCTTGTGACCTCGGACGGTCATATCGTGCTCGGCGAGCAGGGCGAATATCAGTTCGGCGCCACCGAGAAGGACATCCGCATCGCCGCTGACGGCACGCTGTCCACCTCGAACGGCGTGCGCGGCAAACTGCGCCTCGTGCGGTTTCCGAACCAGCAGGTGCTGGAAAACGCCGGCGCCAACCTCTTCACCACGCGCGTACAGCCGGAACCCGCGACCCAGGCCCGGGTCCAGGCCGGTTTCATCGAGCGTTCCAATGTCAATCCGGTCGTCGAGATCAGCCGGATGATCGAAGTCACGCGTCAGTACCAGAACATCGCCAACCTGATGGGGCGGGTCGACGAAGGCCGTCGCACCGCCATCCAGAAGCTCGGCGAACCGATCTAACCATCAACCGGGAAGGAATTCCACGATGCGTGCCCTTTACACCGCAGCCACCGGCATGATGGCGCAGGAAAAGAACGTCGAAGTCATCGCCAACAACGTCGCCAACATGCGCACGGCGGGCTTCAAGCGGCAGATGGTCCACTTTCAGGACCTGCTCTACGAGCACCAGCGCCGCGCCGGTTCGCCGACCTCGGACCAGAACAACATGGTGCCCGCCGGCGTGTTCATCGGCTCCGGCACCAAGGTTGTCGCCACCCCGCGCGTGATGTCGCAGGGCAACGTCAGCCAGACCCAGCGCACCTATGACGTCGCGATCCGCGGCGAGGGCTTCTTCCGCATCCAGCTGCCGGACGGCCGCACCGCCTACGCCCGCGACGGCGGCTTCGAAACCGACGCGCAAGGGCGCATCGTCACCAAGGACGGCTATCTCGTCGATCCCGGCATCACGGTGCCGCAGAACGCGACCAGCGTCTCGATCGGCTCGGATGGTCAGGTGACCGCCCTCACCCCCGACAACACGGTGCCGCAGACCCTCGGGCAGATCACGCTCGCCCGCTTCATCAACCCGGTCGGCCTCGAGTCGATCGGCGACAACTACTACCTCGAGACCGCCGGTTCGGGTGCCGCCATCGAGGGCACGCCGAATTCGGAAGGCTTCGGCAACCTCCAGCAGGGCTTTCTCGAAGATTCGAACGTCAACGCGGTGACGGAAATCGCCGCGATGATCCAGGCCCAGCGCGCCTACGAACTCAACTCGAAGATCATCTCCGGTGCGGACCAGATGTTGACCGCCACCGCGAACATGTTCCGGGCCTGAGAAAGGAACCTTGCCATGAAAACCCGCGCGCTTCTTTTCGGAACCGCCCTCGTTGCGTGCCTTGCCGGCCAGCCGGCCCTGGCCGATGCGCTGCGCCTGCGGGCCGAAGCCATCGTCGAGGGGGACGTCGTCCAGCTCGGCCAGCTCATCGAAGGAATGGAGAAAGGCGCGGAGATCCCCGTGTTCCGCGCGCCGGCTCCCGGCACCCGCGGCACGATCCGCGCCGACCGCGTCATCGCCGCCGCCCGCGAGATGGGCATCGCCGGCGCCGACAAGATCACGCTCGGCGGGGTCGATGCGGTTCGCATCATCCGTCCGGGCCGGGTGATTTCGCGGCATGACATGCAGAATGCCATCGCCCGCGCCTTCAGCGAGCGCGGCGCTCGGGGCGACGTCGAGGTCGTGCTCGATGATCACCTGCAGCCACGCATGTTCGATCTCACCCGCACCGAGGAGCTCCGCGTCGTCTCGCTGCTCAACACCGCCCCCGGCGGCCGCTTCGAGGCGCGGATCGCGCTCTCCGGCGACACCGCCGGCGATAGCTGGATGGTCACGGGAACCATGATGGAAACCCGCGAGATCGCCGTCCTCTCGGTCGATGCCGATCGCGGCGAAGCGATCCAGAAGCGCGACCTCACGCTCATCAAGCGCCGCGTCGGCACGCTGCCGCAGGATCTCATCGCCTCGGCGGATGATCTTGTCGGAATGGTCCCGCGCCGCCCGCTGCGTGCGGGCGAGCCGATCCGCGGCAACGATCTCGCCAAGCCGATCCTCGTCGAGAAGAACCAGATCATCTCGGTCGTCTATTCCGCCCCCGGCGTTACCCTCTCGATGCGCGGCCGCGCCCAGAGCAGCGGCTCGAAGGGCGAGACGATCCGGGTGCAGAACCTCTCGTCCAAGCGCTTCATCGAGGGCACCGTAACCGGTCCCGCGCAGATCACGATCACAAGTCCGGCAGCACCGCAGCCCGTCGTCGCGGCGGCGGACGTCCAGAACCGCTAAGCGTTCCGAAAGGGAATTCCATGAGCACCCCCCTTCTTCACAAATTCTCGCGTATCGGGCTGATCGCTGCGGCTGGCCTGAGCCTCACGGCCTGCGGCTCCGTGGACCGCCTTGCCAATGTCGGCAAGGCACCGAACCTCTCGGCGATCGAGAATCCCACGACACAGCCTGGCTATCGGCCGGTGCAGATGCCGATGCCGGCGCCCAGGCCGATGACCTATCACGCCAATTCCATCTGGCGGACCGGTTCGCGCGCCTTCTTCAAGGATCAGCGTGCCCAGCAGGTCGGCGATATCCTCACCGTCCGCGTCCGCATCACGGACAAGGCGAACATCAACAACACCACCGAGCGCAAGCGCACCAACGCCGAAGGCGTCGATGTCGAAGGTTTTTTCGGCCAGGAAGACCGCCTCCACAAGCTGTTCGCCAAGGGTGCGACCGGCAAGGGCCTCGTCGATCTCGGCTCGAACTCGGACTCCAAGGGTGAAGGCTCCGTCAAGCGCGCCGAACAGCTCGTCACCGACATCGCCGCCGTCGTCACGCAGGTCCTGCCGAACGGCAACCTCGTGATCGAAGGCAAGCAGGAAGTGCGCGTGAACTTCGAGGTGCGCGAACTGATCGTCGCCGGCGTGGTGCGCCCCGAGGACATCGAGGCCGGCAACCAGATCGACTCCACCAAGATCGCCGAGGCGCGTATCGCTTACGGTGGCCGCGGCCAGATCACCGACGTCCAGCAACCGCGCTACGGCCAGCAGGTTCTCGATATCCTCCTGCCGTTCTGACTTCTCACGGGAAGGGCCGGCGGCCACCGGCCTTTCCTTCCCCCGCCGCCAGAAGAGTCTCGCGTAGAAAGTCCAGCGTAACCTGCCGCGGCGGGAACGGCGCCCCATGCCCCTCGCTCCCCCCTTTGCGGGCCAAGGCGCGTCACGAAACCCTCCGGCAGCTCCTCGCCGGAGGGTTTTGCATTTCCGCCTTGAATCGGGTTGATGACACCCCAGCGATAGTCCGATGCGGCAATCCGCGTCACTTCATCTTCGACAACACATCCACATTGCCATGACCTTCAACATTGACGCCTATCTCGACCGCATCCAGCTTCCACTGCAAACGCTGGACATCACAGCACTGACCAGGCTGCAGGACGCCCAGATGCGTGCGATCCCCTTCGAGAACATCGATGTCCTTCTCGGCGAAATCCCGGATCTTTCGACCGAAGCTGTCTGGAAAAAACTCGTCGAGGCCCGACGCGGCGGATACTGCTTCGAATTGAACAAACTGTTCGAACAGGCACTCGTAGCGCTCGGCTTTTCGACGCGGCCCAGCCTATGTCGGGTGCGGATGGGCGCACCGACCGGAGGCCCACGCACGCATCAGGCTGTCATCGTATCGATCGACGGCACGGAATGGCTTGCCGACGCGGGATTTGGAGGCCCGGGGCCGGTCGCGCCAATTCGGCTCGACAACCGCGAACCTCAGATCGCGGGAGACGTAACATTCCGGCTGCGGACCGATCCGGCAACCGGAGAACTGGTCCTCGAACGCCGCAATGGCGATCAATGGTTCTCCCTCTACGGCCTCGACGGCGCCGTCGCCCTGCCTCCGGATTTCGAGGCAGCCAATTTCATCTGCGCGCGTTGGGACCGATCGCCGTTCCCCACGATGCTGATGGCCAATATCCTCAC
>JAVTWI010000325.1:0-27151 GCA_032229845.1 Rhabdaerophilum sp. | reverse complement strand
GGCATCGTCGGCGAATTCATGAAATACCTGCCGATCACGCTGATCGCGACGCTCTCGGCGAGCCTTTCGTTCGCGCTGTTCTTCGCCCCCGCGCTCGGCAGCCTGATCGGCCGGCCGCCGAAAGACGGCGAAGCCGCCAAGCCTTCCCACAGCGGGCTCTACATGCGCACGGTCGGCCTCGCGCTCCGGCATCCCGGCAAGACGATCCTTCTGGCGATCGCCCTCCTCATCCTCGTGCCGGTCGCGCATGGAAAGCTGGGCAAGGGCGTGGAATTCTTCCCCGACGTCGAGCCGGATTACGCCCTCGTGCAGGTGCGCGCCCGCGGCAATCTCAGCCTCACCGAGAAGGACCAGCTCGTCCGTCTCGTCGAGGCACGGATGGAGGACATGGGTGAACTCGGCACCATCTACACCCGCGTCGGCGAGATGCCGCGCGGACAGAACGCCGAGGTCTCGGCCGATACCATCGGCATCATCCAGTTCGAGTTCACCGATTGGCGCCATCGCCGCCGCGCGCAGGTGATCATGGAGGATCTGCGCCAGAAGATGGCCGAAATCCCCGGCATCGAGATCGCGGTGACGAAGCCCAAGGCCGGCCCGCCGACCGGCAAGCCGGTGCAGATCGAGCTCTCGGCACTCGATCCGGCGAAGCTCGAACCCACCGCGGCCAAAGTCGCCGCCATGCTCGAAGCGCGGAAGGACACCAAGGATATCGACAACGGCCTGCCACTGCCCGGGATCGACTGGACCCTGCGGCTCGACCGGGGCGAGGCCGCGAAGGTGGGCGCCGCCGCCGCCACGGTTGGCACCGCGGTCCAGCTCGTCACCAACGGCGTCAAGCTGACCGAATACCGCCCCGCGACCACCGACAAGTCGGTCGATGTCCTGCTGCGCTTCCCGAAGGAACGGCGCTCGCTCGACCAGCTCGACGACATGCTGGTGAACACGCCCGTCGGCCCGGTGCCGATCGGCAGTCTCGTCAAGCGCGAGGCGACGCGCTCGGTCGGTATTCTCAACCGCGTCAACGGCAATCGCATCATCAATGTCTCGGCCAATGTGGCGGAGGGCGTGCAATCGGCGCAGGTTCAGAAGGAAGTGACCGAAGCGCTTTCGAAGATGGATCTCGGCGCCGGCGTGTTCTTTCGCCTCAAGGGCGAGGACGAGGAGCGCGCCAAAGCCTCCGCCTTCCTCTCGAAGGCCTTCGGCGCGGCGATGTTCCTGATCTTCGCGATCATGCTCGCCCAGTTCAACTCGTTCCGCAGCGTCGGGCTGATCCTGTCCTCGGTCATCCTCTCGACGATCGGCGTCTTCCTCGGGCTGATCATCATGCAGCAGCCCTTCGGCGTGGTGATGACCGGGCTCGGCATCATCAGCCTCGCCGGCGTCATCGTGAACAACAACATCGTCCTGATCGACACCTACGATCACCTGCGCGGCGAGGGGCTCGCGGTCGACGAAGCGATCCTGCACACCTGCGCCGAACGCGCCCGGCCCGTGGTGATGACGGCCTTCTCCTCCGCTGTCGGCGTGCTGCCGATCGCCTTCGGCATCAACATCGATTTCCTCGAACGCGAGGTGACGATGGGCGCACCGGCAACACAGTGGTGGATCCAGCTTTCCGCTGCGACGCTGTTCGGCCTGACCTTCGCGACGCTGCTGACGCTGATCGTCACGCCGGCGGCGCTGAAGTTCATGGCCAACATCACCGCCTGGCGCGCCGCGCGCCGCGCCCGCAGGCTGGAGCGGCGTTCGATCTGATCAATCCGCCGAGCCTTTCACGATCGCATCGAGATCGAGCGTCTCGCGCACCCCGAGCGCATCGAAATGCTGCGCCAGCCAGTGCTTGCCGGCCTTCGCACCACGCTCGAACAGCCAGGCAATGAAATCGGGGCCGGTATTGGCCTTCGAGGACGGCTGGAGATCGTGCAGCGCCTGATCGGCATCGATCCGGTGCAGGCGCAGGCGGCGGTAACGGTCCTCGCTCACGCGGCCCTCGTCGAGCAGCTTCTGCACGAAGGCGATGGCGCGCAATTCGCCGAGGAGCGAGGCGTTGAACGTGATCTCGTTGAGCCGGTTCTCGATGGCGCGCGCGCTCGTCGGCAATTGCTTGCGCACCACCCGGTTGAGCTGGACGATGACGAGATCGCCGCAGTCATTGGCATAGAACAGCGGGAACAGCGCCGGGTTGCCGGTATAACCGCCATCCCAGTAAGGCACGCCCTTGATCTCGACCGCGCGGAACAGTTTCGGCAGGCAGGCGGAAGCCAGCACATGCGCCGGTGTGAGGTCCTTGTGCTCGAAGACCGCGATCCGCCCGGTATGCACGTCGGTCGCGTTGATGAAGAGCTGGATCTCGCTGCAGCCGCGCACCTTCTTGAAGTCGATCGTCTCTGTCAGCACATCGCGGAGCGGGTTGAGATCGAGCGGGTTGGTCTCGTAGGGGCTGGTGATCTGGCTCATCCATTCCCACCAGAGATAGCCGGGGGTTTCCTCGATGTTCCAGCGCCCGAACAGCAGGTCGAACAGGTTGCGCTGGATCGGCGAGAACCGCCCCTGATCGCCGATCCGCTCCCAGAACTGGCGCAACTGCCGGCGCGCGCCCTCGCGGCCGCCGTCGGCGTAACCCTCGACGAGCGCCACCGCGTTCATCGCGCCGGCGCTGGCGCCGCTGATCGCGCGGATGACGATGCGCTCGTCGGCAAGGATCGAATCGAGAACGCCCCAGGTAAAGGCGCCATGCGCGCCGCCACCCTGCAGGGCAAGATTGACGGGAACCGGCATCTGGGTGCTCAGGCGGCCGTCCAGCCGCCATCCATCGAAATGGTCGTCCCGGTGATCGAGGCGGCAGCGTCGGATGCGAGATAGACTGCGAGGCTCGCCACCTGCTCGACCGTCACGAATTCCTTGGTCGGCTGCGCGGCGAGAAGGACTTCCTTCTTCACCTGCTCCTCGGTCATGTTGCGCGCCTTCATCGTATCCGGGATCTGCTTCTCGACGAGCGGCGTCCAGACATAGCCCGGCGCGATGGCGTTGACGGTGATCTTCGCCTGCGCGAGTTCGAGCGCGACCGTCTTGGTCAGCCCCGCAATGCCATGCTTCGCCGCGACATAGGCCGATTTGAACGGCGAGGCGACGAGGCTGTGCGCCGAGGACAGATTGATGATCCGCCCGTGTCCGCGCTTCTTCATGCCCGGCACCACCGCCTTGATGGCATAGAACGCCGACGACAGGTTGATGCCGATGATCTGCTCCCACTTCTCGTCCGGAAAATCCTCGACCGGCGAAACGAACTGGATGCCGGCATTGCACACGAGAATATCGACCGACCCCAGCTTGGTCTCGGCCTCCGCGACCAGCGCGCGGATTTCGTCGGGCTTGAGCATGTTCGCGCCGTTATAGAGTGCCTTGACCCCGAATTCCTTCTCGACGCCGGTGCGGATCTTCTCGATCTCGGCCGCGTCGCCGAGGCCGTTGAGCATCACATTGGCGCCCTGCGCCGCGAACCCGCGCGCCATGGCGAGCCCGATGCCGCTCGTGGAACCGGTGACCAGCGCATTCTTTCCCTTCAACGACATCCCTGAACTCCCTCGGCCTCGATCAGATGCTGACAGCCAAGGGTTCTAGCATTTCGCAGCGCAATATCCAGCCTTCCCGTCTCGCCAGAAGGCCGGATCGGCTTTATATAGCGCCCATGCCGAAGCCGACGCTCCGCCTCGACCCACATCCGCACCCGCATGATCATACGGGCGGCGCCTGCTGTGCGGGCCATGCCGTGCCGGCCGATACGCTGCTCGATGCCGCCGAGGATCATTGTCGGCGGCTGGGGCTCCGCCTCACCCCGCAGCGCCGCGCGGTGCTCAATGCGCTGGCCCGCGCGCGTGGGCCCCTCGGCGCCTACGATCTCATCGAAGCCCTGCGCCCCGATGGCGCCCGCGGCCCGGCGCCGATCGCCATCTACCGCGCGCTCGACTTCCTCAAGGATAACGGCTTCATCCATCGGCTCGAAAGCCTCAACGCCTTCATCGCCTGCCCTCATCACCACGCACGCGGCGAGAAGGTCGTGTTCCTGATCTGCGAAACCTGCCGGCATGTCGAGGAAGCGACGGCGAAGCCACTCGACGCAGCACTGGCCGGCCTCGCCCGTGACCACGAATTCACCGCCGCCCGGCAGGTCGTCGAACTCGCCGGCACCTGCCGGAATTGCCGCCAGCCCGCGCCGAAAGCCTGATCGTGATGGATAACCTCGCTCCGCCCTGCGCCTCGACCGAAGACGCCGCGTTCGGCCCCGCGCCCCGCCACGCGTCCTGTGCGGTCATGGTCGGCAAGGTTCAGGTCGGCGGCAGGACCGGCGATCAGCCGGCGCCGATCGTCGTCCAGTCGATGACGAATACCGACACCGCCGACATCGATGCAACCGTCGCGCAGGTCACCGCGCTCGCCCGGGCCGGCTCCGAGATCGTGCGCATCACCGTCGACCGCGCCGAGGCCGCCGCCGCCGTGCCGCATATCCGCGAGAAGCTCGACGCGCGCGGTGTTGCGGTCTCGCTGGTCGGCGATTTCCACTATATCGGCCACACGTTGCTTGCCGAACATCCGGCCTGTGCCGAGGCGCTCGACAAATACCGCATCAACCCCGGCAACGTCGGCTTCCGCGAGAAGCGCGACCGGCAGTTCGGCGCAATCGTCGAGCTGGCGATCCGGCACAACAAGGCGGTGCGGATCGGCGCCAACTGGGGCTCGCTCGATCAGGAGTTGCTGACCGCGCTGATGGACGAGAACGCCCGGAGCGAGGCGCCGCTCGAAGCGCGCGCGATCCTGCGCGAGGCCATGGTGCAATCGGCGCTGCTCTCCGCCGGCCGCGCGGAGGAAATCGGGCTCGGCAAGGATCGCATCATCCTCTCGGCCAAGGTATCGGCGGTTCAGGACCTCATCACGGTTTACCGGATGCTGACCGCGCGCTCGGATTACGCGCTGCATCTGGGACTGACCGAGGCCGGCATGGGCTCGAAGGGGCTCGTCGCCTCCTCCGCCGCGCTCGGCATCCTGCTTCAGGAAGGCATCGGCGACACGATCCGCTATTCGCTGACCCCCGAACCGGGTGGCGACCGGACGCTGGAGGTCAAGGCCGCACAGGAACTGCTCCAGACCATGGGCTTCCGCACCTTCGTGCCGCTCGTCGCCGCCTGCCCCGGCTGCGGCCGCACGACCTCGACCGTGTTCCAGGAACTCGCCCGCGACATCCAGAACTGGATTTCGACTTCGATGCCCGACTGGAAATCGCGCTATCCCGGCGTCGAGGCGCTCAACGTCGCGGTGATGGGCTGCATCGTCAACGGACCTGGCGAATCGAAGCATGCCGATATCGGCATCTCGCTGCCCGGCACCGGCGAGGCGCCGGCGGCTCCCGTCTTTATCGACGGCAAGAAGGCGGTGACCTTGCGCGGCCCCGGCATCGCCGCCGAGTTCAAGACGCTCGTCGCAGACTACATCGAAAAGCGCTATTCGGCCTGATTGTGCCGTTTCGGCGCGTCTGCGCCCCGTTCCGGACCCCGACAGGCCTAACATGACGTTAACGGCCGGGCGTCGATCTCGCCGAAACAGCAACAACCATCTGATTCAAATAACATATTCATAGAACGGGCATCGGGCGGCATGTCCTTTGCGCGAAACGGTCATGGAGGATCGCACCATGAACCGTTTCAGGACATTCGCTTCGGACCGTCGCGGCACCGTCACCCAGTTTCTCACCATCGCCATGCTGCCGCTGATGGGGATCACCGGCCTCGCCGTCGATTATGCCCGTTCCACGCAGGCGAAATCCGAGATCCAGGGCGCACTCGACTCCACCGCCCTGATGCTGACGCGTGAAGCGCCGAAGAAGGATGTCGCCGCGCTCAAGAAGCTCGCCGATCCCTATTTCGCGGCGCTGATCGCCTCCAAGCGCCCGGAATATGCTTTTTCCGGTATCGCGGTCCAGAAGACCGACAAGATCGTTTCCGTCTCGACCAACGCTGCCGTCAAAACCTTCTTCGGCGGCATCTATGCCTGGTTCGGTGCCAGCAACGCCAACAGCTGGACCGTCGATGTCGCCTCGACCGCGGCCTATGGCACCAAGAAGATCGAGCTTGCGCTTGTGCTCGACAACACCGGCTCGATGGCCAGCGCCAACAAGATCGTCGAGCTCAAGAAGGCGAGCCACACGCTGCTGACGATGCTCCAGAGCGCGGCGACGGCGCCGGATCAGGTCAAGGTCGCGGTTGTGCCTTATACGACCCAGGTCCGGCTCGACACGACCTACAAGAACGCGAACTGGCTGACCACCACCCCGACCGGCACCTTCATCGGCGGCGCCGGCTATACCGTCCCGGCTTCGCGCGATTTCTGGAACGGCTGCATCGCCGACCGCGACACCGGCTACAACGCCGACACGAAACCCGTGAGCATTCCCGTCGCCAAGTCGCTTTATCCGATGGTCAACTGCGTTGGTGGCGGCATCGCCAGGATGATGCCGCTCTCCTCGAACTTCGTCGCCTTGCACACCCGCATCGACGAGATGAAGGCCGACGGCATGACCAACATCACGCTGGGCGCGCAGTGGGGCTACGAGATGCTCTCGGCCAATGCGCCCTTCACCGAGGCCTCCGCCGATTCGAACGTCGAGCGCTTCATGGTGCTGCTGACGGACGGCCAGAACACGCAGGATCGCTGGGGCATCTACAATGAAGCCCGCCAGAACAAGGACACGCAGGCGATGTGCGACGCCATCGTCGAGCGCGGCCTGCCGGAAGCCGCGAAGAAGCTGAAAATCAAGCTCTACACCGTGCTGGTCATCAACGGCAACGAAAGCCTCCTCAAGAACTGCGCCTCCAACCCCTCGATGTATTCCAAGGTCAATCAGGCCAGCGAGTTGGAAGCCGTGTTCAAGAAGATCGCCAAGGATATCGGCACGATCCACCTGACGATGTGAACGCCGGAGCGCTTCACTCTTCGACAAACAAAAGGGCCGGGAAAACCGGCCCTTTCCACGTCGTCACGGGCCGGGCGCTCAGGCGGCTTTGCCGAGGCTCGCGAACAGGCCCCTCCCGTCGGTGCCGCCGACCAGCGTCTCGATCAGGTTCTCCGGGTGCGGCATCATGCCGAGCACGCGCAGGTTCTCCGAATAGATCCCGGCGATGGCATTGAGCGAGCCATTCGGGTTTTCCTTCGTGATATCGCCCGAAGCATCGCAATAGCGGAAAGCGACGCGCGCCTCACCTTCAAGTCGCGCCAACGTCTCGTCGTTGCAGATGTAGTTACCCTCGCCATGCGCGATGCAGACCTTGATCACCTGCCGCGCGACATAGGCGCTGGCATAAGCGGTATCGTTGCGCTCGACGCGCAGATGCTGCATCCGGCACACGAACTTGAGGCCGGCATTCCGCATCAGGATGCCCGGCAGCAGCCCCGCCTCGCAGGCGATCTGGAAGCCGTTGCAGATACCGAGCACATAGCCGCCCTTCGCGGCATGGGCGCGCACGGCATCCATGATATGCGCGCGCGCCGCGATGGCGCCGGTGCGCATGTAGTCGCCATAGGCGAAACCACCGGGGAGCACGACGAGATCGGTGCCCTTCGGCAGGTCGTAATCCGCGTGCCATGCGTGCGTGACTTTCGCCCCGGCCTGCTTCAGCGCGCGGGCGACATCGCCATCGCGATTGGTGCCGGGAAAGGTGATGACCGCCGCGTGCATCACCCCACCACCTCGACCTTGTAGTTCTCGACCACCATGTTCGCGAGCAGCTTCTCCGCCGCTTCCCTGAGGAGCGCCTCGGCGCGGGACTTGTCCTGCGTCTCGACCTCGATGTCGAACACCTTGCCCTGCCGGACCGAGGCAACGCCTTCGATGCCGAAGCTCTTGAGCGCACCTTCGATCGCCTTGCCCTGCGGATCGAGAACGCCGTTCTTGAGGGTAACGGTGACGCGCGCTTTCATGGAGTTCCTCATCACGGAAAAGGCCTGCCCCTCAAACGAAGAACGGGACGCCTGATGGCGTCCCGTTTATTGAGTTAGCAATGCCAGTGCAAGGCACAAGCCATCTTACTGCACCAGTTTCGGCCCCGTAGCCTTCGGGTTTTCACCCTCGTTGAGAATGCCGAGCCGGCGCGCGACCTCGGAATAGGCCTCGACGAGCCCGCCCATGTCGCGGCGGAACCGGTCCTTGTCCATCTTGTCGTTGGACTTGATATCCCAGAGCCGGCACGAATCGGGCGAGATCTCGTCCGCGACGACGACGCGCATCATGTCGCCCTCGTAGAGCCGGCCGCACTCCATCTTGAAATCGACGAGGCGGATGCCGACGCCAAGAAACAGCCCGGAGAGGAAATCGTTGACGCGGATGGCAAGCGCCATGATGTCGTCGATTTCCTGCGGCGTCGCCCAGCCGAAGGCGGTGATGTGCTCTTCCGAGACCATCGGATCGTTGAGCTTGTCGTTCTTGTAGTAGAACTCGATGATCGAGCGCGGCAGCGGCGTGCCTTCGTCGATCCCGAGGCGCTGCGCCAGCGAACCGGCCGCGACATTGCGCACCACCACCTCAAGCGGAATGATCTCCACCTCGCGGATCAGCTGCTCGCGCATGTTGAGCCGCTTGATGAAGTGCGTCGGCACGCCGATCGCGTTGAGCTGGTTGAAGATATATTCGGAGATGCGGTTGTTCAGCACCCCCTTGCCATCGATGATCTCGTGCTTCTTGGCGTTGAAAGCGGTGGCATCATCCTTGAAGTGTTGGACCAGCGTTCCCGGCTCCGGGCCCTCGAAAAGGACCTTCGCCTTGCCCTCGTAAATGCGACGACGACGACTCATCGGTATGTACCGTGTTTTCAGGAAATCCATTGAAGTGCCGTGGCTCCTTGTTCTGGCGAGCGCCGGCAGCGGCGACATCACGGGGAGCGGGCAACTGGACCAGAAATCGGGTGATTTCGTGACCCGCTCTGCCCCCCGGATTGGCGAGACCCTAGCCGATCCGTTGTCGTGATACAATGTTGCGAGGCACACAAACTAGACTTAACAACCATTGATTTTGGCGACCGGGCCTCCTATTCCCATTCCTTGTCCGCATCGCGATGCGGATGTTTCAGGTTTGACGCTGCCATGCCGCCCGCAAAGTCGCTCGCGAACATGCAGCCAGAAAAGAGAGCTTCTCTGCCATGACGACCTTCGATAATCGCAAGGATGCCGCCGAGAAAAAGTTCGCGCACGACGCCGAACTCCAGTTCAAGGCCGGCGCGCGCCGCAACAAGCTCCTCGGTCTCTGGGTTGCCGAACAGCTCGGCAAGAGCGGCGCCGAGGCCGACGCCTATGCCAAATCGGTCGTGATGAGCGACTTCGAGGAAGCGGGCGACGACGATGTGTTCCGCAAGGTGCGTGGCGATCTGCCGGCCAGCGTCTCGGATCACGTCATCCGCCGCACGATGGACGAGCTGATGGCCAAGGCCATCGAGGAGATCAAGGCCAACGGCTGATCTTTCTGCATTTTGTATGCACTCGGCGCTGGAAACCGGCGCAGGATTGCGCATGATGGAAGCGTCGCCGGTTCGGGCGGCGCTTTTTTCGTTTCGAGAACCCCGAGAAGTCCCGATGTCAGACAACCCGATCCTTGCCTTCGCCGACCGTCTCCACAAGGGACCTGCCATGTTCGCCGCCTGGACGACCATGCGCGATCCGGCACTGGCGGAATGCATGTTGCGGGAAGGGTTCGATTGCTCGATCGTCGACTGGCAGCATGGCTTCCATGACTTCGCCTCGCTTCAGGCGGCGATTCTCGCCACCCATGCGCAAGGCAAGGCGGCAATGGTCCGCATCGGCGTCGGCCAGTTCAACGAGGCTTCCCGCTTTCTCGATTGGGGGGCGGCCGGTATTGTCGCACCGATGATCAATTCGGTCGCGGATGCGAAGGCCTTTGTCGAATACGTGAAATACCCCCCGCTCGGCGAACGATCCTGGGGCCCGGCGCGGTCGCTCAATCTCACCGGCGTCAGCGCGGTCGAGAACCTGCACGGCGCCAACCGCTTCACCCTCGCGATCGCCATGATCGAGACCCGTGCCGCGTTCGAGGCGCTCGACGATATTCTCGCAGTCGAGGGTATCGACGGCGTGCTGGTTGGCCCGTCGGACCTTTCGATCGCGCTGACGAACGGCGCCACGGTCGATGCCGGCCACGCGCTCGTCGATGCTGCGCTCACAAAAGTGGTCACTTCGGCGCGCGCCAAGGGCAAGCTCGCCTGCGCCTTCTGCATGGGCGGCGCCCGCGCCGGCGAATTGGCCAGCCGCGGTTTCCATCTGCTCTCGATCGGGCAGGACCAGATCCTGCTGCGTATGGCCGCTCGGCAGGAGATCGCCAAGGCGCGCTCGGCGACAGCATCCGCCGAAACCAGCCTCGACGGCGCCGACGGATACTGAAGGCCGGAATTTTTCAGCGACGCGGGAACAGGCTCGCGTGAAGAAAATGCGCCGGAAGAAGACGATCTTCAGCCTGGCAGCCTCAACCCGAAATTCTGGGCGAGGAACTTGCCGCCATGCGCGAGGCCGCCCCCGTCAATTCCATGGCCGATACCGAAGGAAAGATGCCACTGGCAGGGGATTTCCGCCTTGGCGAGCCCTTCCATCGACTGGAACAGAGCATCGACCGGAATGACCTCGTCGCGGTCGCCATGCACGAGCAGGATCGGGGGCTGGCCGCGCGCCTCGCTCCCGAGATGCTCCGGGCCGACGAGGTGGCCGGAATAGGCGACGATCGCCGCCGGCGCCACCGCGCGGCGCAGGCCGACATGCAGCGCCATCATCGAGCCCTGGCTGAAGCCGACCAGCGCGAGCCGTTCCGGCGGCAGGCCATGACGGGCGAGTTCCTGATCGAGGAAGTGATCGAGGTCCGGCCCGGCGACCTGGCAGCCGCGCCAGCGCTCGGAGGGGTCGCGCATCGTCAGCGCCCACCATTGCCGGCCCATGGGGCTCATCCCGCAAGGTTCGGGCGCATGCGGCGAGACGAAAGCCGCATCCGGCATGAGGTCGGCCCATTGCGCGCCAAGATCGATCAGGTCGTTGCCGTCGGCGCCATAGCCGTGCAGGAACACGACGAGCTGGCGGGCATGGCCGGATTTCGGCGGAAGACGGGGGCCGTCGAGCGGGCGCGGCATGGGGTTATCCTTCGTTCCTGAAGCTCCC
This sequence comes from Rhabdaerophilum sp., assembly GCA_032229845.1. GTDB lineage: Bacteria > Pseudomonadota > Alphaproteobacteria > Rhizobiales > Beijerinckiaceae > Rhabdaerophilum. Next base: position 15,952 of record JAVTWI010000325.1, on the reverse strand, counting down.
CTTCACATGGCGGATGTTCACGCCGCCCGCAAGGCCTCGACGGGATCGAGCCGCGCCGCGCGGAACGCCGGGTAGAAGCCGGAAACGATGCCCACCAGCCCGGAAAAGACGAACGCGGCGACGACAATGCCCGGATCGATGACCAGCGGCCAATCGGCGACCATCGCCACCGCGAGTGCGATGCCGACGCCGATGGTGATGCCGATGACCCCGCCGATGAGCGCGATCAGCGTCGCCTCGATCAGGAATTGTCCCATGACGTCCATCGGCCGCGCGCCGATCGCCATCCGGAGGCCGATCTCCCGCGTCCGTTCCGTCACCGAGACCAGCATGATGTTCATGATGCCGATGCCGCCGACGATGAGGCTGACGGCGGCCACCGCCATCAGCAGCGTCGCCATGGTCTTGGCGCTCTGCTCGCGCGTCGCCTGGATTTCGGCGAGGTTGCGGATCGAGAAATCGTCGCCCTGCGCGTCCTGCACGCGATGGCGCTGGCGCAGGAGGCGTTTCATCTCCTCCTCGGCCGTGGAAATATCCTCGCCCTCGCGCACCTTGGCGAGAATCTGGTTGACCGTACGGTTCTTGGCCCGGCTCGTGCCGACGACGCGCTGGCGGGCGGTGTTGAGCGGCAGCAGGATCACATCATCCTGATCCGACCCCATCATCGACTGGCCTTTCTTGGCCATCACACCGACAACCTCGAACGGCACGTTCTTGACGCGGATCTGTGCGCCGACCGGGTTGCCGCCCGCGAACAATTCGCGTGCGACCGTCTGGCCGATCAGCGCCACCTGACCGCCGCGCTGGGTCTCCTCCTCGGTGAATTCGCGCCCGGTCTCGACCTGCCATTCGCGGGCGGTAAAATAATCGGCATCGACGCCATAGGCGGTCGTCGCCCAGTTGACGCCGCCGGCGACGATCTGAACCCCTCCGCGCACGATTGGCGCCGCTGCTTCAATGGCCGGCACCTCCGCCCGCAGCGCCTGCGCGTCGCCATCGGACAGCGTCTGCGCATTGCCGGTCCCGAGCCGGGCGCCACCAGCGGTGATGTTGCCCGGAATGATGATGATGAGGTTGGCGCCGAGCGAGCGGATCTGCGCGTTGACGCGCTCGCGCGCGCCATTGCCGACCGCGACCATCGCGATCACCGCCGCGACGCCGATGACGATGCCGAGCATCGTCAGCACCGAGCGAAGGGCATGAGCGCGGATGGCTTCGGCGGAGGATTGCAGCGAATCGACAAGGTTCATGCCGCCTCGACCCATTGCTTGAGAGCTTCGGCCGCGTCCGCCGGCTCCTGCGTCTGATCGGAGACGATTCGCCCGTCCCGGAAGCGGATGACCCGTTTGGCGAAGGCCGCGATCTCGTTCTCATGCGTGACGATGATGACGGTCATTCCCTCGCGGTTGAGCGCCTGGAACAGCGCCATGATCTCGATCGAGGTGCGCGAATCGAGCGCGCCGGTCGGTTCGTCCGCGAGCAGGCACGCAGGTGAATTGGCGAGCGCCCGCGCGATGGCGACGCGCTGCTGCTGGCCGCCGGAAAGCTGGAGCGGCAGGTGCTTCTTGCGGTCGCCGAGCCCGACGCGGTCGAGCGCCCGCGCGGCCCGCTCGCGGCGGACGGAACGCGGCTCACCGGCATAGACCATCGGCAGTTCGACGTTGGCGAGCGCATCCATGCGCTGGAGCAGGTTGAACTGCTGGAACACGAAGCCGATCTCGCGGTTCCGCGTCGTCGCGAGTTCGCCGACGGAGAGGTTCACGACCTCACGACCTTTGAGGCGGTAGGAACCGCGGTCGGGTTTGTCGAGACAGCCGATCAGGTTCATGAAAGTCGATTTGCCGGAGCCGGAAGGACCCATCACCGCCACGAACTCGCCCTCGCGGATCGTGGTGGTGACGCCGGCCAACGCCACGACCTTCTCCTCGCCCATGTGATAGACGCGTTCGAGATCACGCACCTCGATCAGCAGCGGCTTTTCCGGATCCGCCATCGTCAGAACCCGAACCGGAAGCCGCCACCGGCCGAGCCGGACTTGGCGGGGGCCGTCGCGCCGGTAATCACCGTGTCACCCGGCTTGATTTCCCCGGACAGGACCTCGCTGAACGCGCCGTCGGTCGCGCCAATCCGCAGTGTGATCGCACGCGGGTTGCCCTTGGCGTCGAGCACATGAACCCGGCCGGGAACACCGGCGTCGCCGGGGCGGGCGTTGCGGTTGCGGCGTTCCTCGCGCATTGCCTGATATTTCGCTTTCTGTTCGGTGGTCAGGACCTCCTCAAGCCCGCGCGTGAAGCGCTGCCGGGCCGCGCGCGCCGCCTCGCGGCGGGCATTGGCATCGCTGCCGGCGGCCTCGATCGCGCTTCGCATGTCGCGTCCGAGTCTCTCGACCGTTTTCATCTGGTCGGCGGAGAGATCAAGCTGGGCCTTCAGCGCAGCCAGCAGCGCCGCACCGGTGCTGCTTCCGCTCCGGCCGGATGCGCCCTGCCCACCTTCGGTGAAGGGGCCGGCGTCGCCGCCTTCCGCCGGCGTGGAGGCGACGGTCGGCGCCGTTGTGGTTCCGGCCGGTCGGGCGGCCCCCGCCGGCTGCCAGCGCAAGGCCCCGTTCGGCACGCGCAGCACGTCGTCCTTGCGCTCGGTGAACACGCGGAGATTGGCCGTCATGCCCGGCAGGAGCGCGAGATCATCGTTCCGGACCTCGACGATCGTAGTGTAGATGACAACGTTCTGCACTGTCTGCGAGCCGAGGCGGATCTGCTTGACGCGCCCCTTGAACGTGCGCGCCGCATAGGCGTTGACCGTGAATTCGACCTCCTGCCCGACCTTGACGCGGCCCACGTCCGCCTCGTCGACGTTCACGTAGATCTCGATCCGGGTGAGGTCCTGCGCGACGAGGAACAGCGTCGGCGCCTGCAGCGAGGCCGCGACCGTCTGCCCGAGTTCGACGTTGCGCTGCACGACGACACCATCGACCGGCGAGCGGATTTCGGCGTTCGAAAGGTCCACCTCGATCTGCCGGACCTGGGCTTCAGCCTTGGCGATCTGCGCATCGCCCGAGAGCTTCTGGCTCTCGACGATCTTGAGGTCGGCGCGCAGTGAGGCGATCTGGGCCTGGCTCGACGCGATCTGCGCTTCGGCCGAGCGTTTCGATGCCGTCAGCGTGGTCTTCTGGGTCGTCGCCGTTTGCAGGGTGACTTCGGAAGCGATGCCGCGCGCCTTCAGGCTTTGCTGTCGCTCATAGGTCGCCTCGGCGTCGGCGAGCTGCGCCTCGGCGCGCGTCAACTGGGCGCGCATGTCGTTGGCCTGCGCCTCGGCCCGGCGGATATCCGCCTGCACCTTTTCCGATTGCGCATCCGAGAGCTTGCGCGCCGCCCGCGCCTGCTCGAGATCGGCCCGGGCAGCATCGCGCTTCGCCATCAGCGTATCGCGATTGAGCCGCGCCAGCACCTGCCCCGCTTTCACCTGACTGTTGAAATCCGCGAGAATCTCAACCACCTGCCCGGAAAGCTGCGAGCCGACGATCACGGTGGTCGTCTGCGTCACGGTGCCGGTGGACGACACGGCGGCGACGATCGGCCCGCGCTGGATCGCTTCGGTGCGGTAGCGCTGGCCGCCGGCGCGGTCGTCATCGTTGTCGCGTGAAGCAAAGGCCCAGACGCCGAGCCCGCCAAGGAGAAATGCCAATGCAGCGAGAATTTTCTTCATGCGGCCTTATAGCAAGGCGCCCGAGCCCGCGCATGTGAAAGCTTGGTAATCTATGCCTGAAATCGGGCTCAGAATCAGGAGCCTCAGCGATCACGCGTCCGGTTGTAGTGGAGCAGCGCCGCGAGGCTCCCCGCGCGATTGCCGAACGCTGCGCGCAAGGCCGCCTCGCCGGCTGCCGTCGCCCGGTCGAGTTCGCGCCGCGCGCCTTCAATGCCGAGGTGGGCGAGGAAAGTCGCCTTGCCGGCCGCCGCATCCTTGCCGACCGCCTTGCCGACGGTGGCGCTGTGCCCTTCCGCGTCGAGCAGGTCGTCGCGGATCTGGAAGGCGAGCCCCAGTTCCCGGCCATAGGTGACGAGCGCCTTCTTTTCCGCCGGCGTTGCGCGCGGCGCGATGCTGGCCGCCGATTTAAGCGCGAACACGATCAACGCACCGGTCTTGAGCGACTGCAGCCGCCGGATCGTGGCGATGCTCTGCCGGGGCGGACGCGCGTCAAACCGCCCTTCCGCCGCGAGATCGAGCATCTGGCCGCCGATCATCCCGTCGATCCCGGCCGCCTCCGCGAGCTGACCGACCAGCCTCATCCGCCGGCCGGCGGCAAGCCCGGCCTCCTTCCGTGCGAGGATCGCGAAAGCCAGTGTGAGCAGCGAATCCCCGGCGAGAATTGCCGTCGCCTCGTCGAAAGCGCGATGGACCGTCGGCTGCCCCCGGCGCATGTCGTCGTTGTCCATCGCCGGCAGGTCGTCATGGATCAGCGAATAGCAATGGACCGCTTCGAGCGCGGCCGCGACGTGAAGCGGCGCCTCGCCCTCGGCGCCGAACAGCCGCGCCGCTTCGATGACGAGAAACGGCCGCATCCGCTTGCCGCCCGCGAACAGCGCATGGCGCAGCGCCGCAACGAGCCGGGCCGGCCGGCGGCCTTCGGCAGTTCCCTTCTCGGCAAGCCGCGCGTCCAGAAAGGCATCGACCGCGCGGGCAGCCCGGTCCATCGCCTGCATCAGTTCCGGATCCCGCATCGCGGCGCTCTCCCTTGCCCTGTCAGAGGCGGGATTAAGCGCGTTTTTCCCGTCGCCGCAAGGGACGGGCAGCAGATGCGAGATTGGGCTGGCTTTTCACAAAACAAGCGATTATAGAGCGCCCTTCATGTTTTACCCGGATGCCATTTCCGAAGAGCGATGGCGTCTGTTCAAGAACCCGGCCCGGCCGGGTGCCGCCCAGGAGTTTGACTATGGCCGTTCCGAAAAAGAAAGTCTCGCGCATGAAGCAGGGGCATCGCCGCTCCGCCGACGCGATCGCCGCCCCGACCTATGTCGAGGACAAGAACTCGGGTGAACTGCGCCGCCCGCACCACATCGACCTCAAGACCGGCATGTATCGCGGCCGTCAGGTCCTGCCGGCCAAGAACGCCGAATAACCAGAACACCGAATAAGCCGGGATACCGGCGGCCTGTTCCGGCCGTCCCGCCACCCGGTCAATCGAGATGACGATCAAGGCCCCGGCAATTGCCTCGGGCCTTTTTTGCGTTCCGCGCTGTTGCGCCCCGCCTCAGACCGAGGCGACAATGCGCAGGAAGCTGAGCGGCCGGGCCGAAGGCCGGTTGGCGAGCGCCGCGCCATAGGCCGCCTCGCGCTGCTCGGCAACGTCGCGCCGCCCGAGAGGACGGCGGAGATCGCTGTCATTGCCGACGATCAACTGGGCGATGAAGGGAACCGAGCGCGGTGCGGGGGCCGGGGAACCGGACATGGATGTCTCCTTCTGCCGGCTGTCCGTGTCCTCGCGGCGCGCATTGTGCCGATACGGACGGAAACCGTTGCCGAATGTTTCGGTTTGATACAGGGCGATGGGGTTGATCGTGCTCATGCCGCTACAGGGGCAAGGAAGGTGCCATCAACGTTCCGGTTGAAGATTGGCCCCGCCGGCACAACCCAGAAGCGAAAAATTAACCATTCCGAATCGAAGATGGTCGCGGGAATTCTTCCTTAGGTTCTCCTGGCTAGAACGGCTGGAACCGCGGGCTCACAGAAAGAACCGGAACAGGCCGGAAATGGCGGACAGCACCAATCCCATCACGTTTACGGAACCGGGACCGGACGGCGATGTCGCTGCCACGCAGCAGAATCAGCGCGAAGCATTCTCCGACATCGGGTGCGATTTCGGCGATGCGACCTATTCCTGGAACATCGAAACCGATCTGATGACGTGGAACGTCGACGCCGCACCGCTTTTCGGCCTCGTCGACATGGCGCAGCTCGGAACCGGTTCGTCCTTCGCCACCCTGGTCGATCAGGCGAGCCCGACCTCGCGCCACGGCGAGATTTTCGAAAGCGACCAGATCGACCGCGGCACCGGCGTCTCCTTTTCGGTGCGCTATCTCGTCAATCCGTCGCCCGGCGTCCGCTTCTGGGTCGAGGATTGCGGGCGCTGGTTTGCCAATGCCGCCGGCCAGCCACGCCTCGTGCATGGCGTCTGCCGTCGCATTCTCGCGCCGACCGCGGAAGAGACCGCGCTCGTCACCAAGCGCCATCTCGATCCCGCGACCGGCGCGCTGACCCGTGCGGACTTCTGCAACGCACTCGCCGCCGCCATCGACACCATGAACCGCGATTCGCGCTCGATGGTGGTGATGATGATCGCCATCGACAATCTCTCGACGCTCAACAAGACCTACGGTTACATGGTCGGCGACGAGATCATCGCCGCTGTCGTCCGCCGCCTGCGCGGCGTGCTGCGCCGCCGCGACATCCTCGGCCGCTACGCCACCAACAAGATCGGCGTCGTGCTGGCGCCGAGCCTTGTCGAGCATATGGAAATGGTGGCTTCGCGCCTCGCCAGCACCATCCGCTCGACCCCGATTGAAACCAGTGCTGGCTCGATTTCCGCTTCCGTCCATATCGGCGCCGTTGCCGTGCCGTACGAGGCCAAGACGACGATGGAAGTGCTCCACGCCTGCGAGGAAGCGCTGAGCGACGCCGGGGAACGCAGCGATGCCTATTTCGTCGCCTATTCCGCCAACCCGGACCTGACGAGCCGCCGGACGACCAACCGGGAATCGACGGACATCGTTCTCTCGGCGCTCAACGAACGCCGGATCCGTCTTGCCTTCCAGCCGATCATCGCCTCGGGAACCGGCAAGGTAGCAATGTACGAATCGCTCGTGCGCATGATTTCGCCCTCCGGCGAATGGCTCGGCGCCGGCCATATCGTGCCCGTGGCCGAACGCCTCGGCTTCCTGCACCTCATCGATCACCGCGTGACCGAACTCGCCTTCGAGGCCCTGCGCGCGCGCCCGGACGTGGTGCTGACCGTGAATGTCGGCGCCGATACCGCGCTGCATCCGGACTGGATCGCCGCCTATCAGGCGCAGGTCGCCTGCCACCCCGAAGCGGCGAAACGCCTCATCGTCGAGATCACCGAAACCTCGCTGATCGAGGACATCAACGCCGCGCGGATGCTGATCGATCGCATCAAGGATTCAGGCGCCCGCGTCGCGATCGACGATTTCGGTGCCGGACATACCTCGTTCCGCAACATGCGCCTGCTGCCGATCGATATCCTCAAGATCGACGGCACCTTCATCAAGAACCTGTCGCGCTCCGCCGACGACCGCTTCTTCGTCCAGACCCTGCTCCAGCTCGCGCGCCATCTGAAGATCGAGACGGTGGCCGAATGGGTGCAGGACGAGGAAACCGCGACCCTGCTCTCCTCATGGCGTGTGGAGTATCTGCAGGGTGATTTTCTCGGCGCGGCGCAAATGGACCTGCCCGACGACAAGGTCGCCGCACCGCGCAAGACCGCCTGACGTTTTCACCAACCGTTCGGCTGGAAGAACCGGGGCGCCTCAGCGCCCCTTTTTCTTTTCGGGCGGTTCCGCCGCCTCACCCTTGCCCCCGGCGGCGAACGGCGCGAAGGCGCGCATCGCCTCCTGGAAGATCGCCATGTTGGAGCGCACCTGCTCCTCCATCGCCGCCATGGCGTTGCCCCCGAACGGACTGGCCGGGAAACCCTTGCCGGTGAAGCCCTTAGCGAACTGCTCGCGCAGCTTCTGCTGGTCGGCCATGAACTGGCCGAGCGAGAACTCGAGATAGCGCGGCACCAGCGCCTGCATGTTGTCGCCGTAGAACTGGATCAACTGGCGCAGGAAGGCGATCGGCAGCAGAAACTGCCCCTTGTTCTCCTGCTCGAAGATGATCTGGGTCAGCACGGTCCGGGTGATGTCCTCGCCGGTCTTGGCGTCGTTGACGATGAACTCCTCGCCCTGCCGAACCATGAGCGCGAGATCCTCAAGCGTCACGTAGGAACTGGTCCCGGTATGGTAGAGGCGCCGGTTGGCGTATTTCTTGATGACCGTCGGTTCCTTGGAAGCCTGATCCGCCATACTACCTCCAAATCGGCAAAAATCGCCATTTCGTCTAAAACAGGGGGTTCGCACCATCGAATTCCCGACTTTCAGCCGATCTATTCGGGTTTTGCAATGCCCCTCTTCTCTTCTTAGCCTTGTTTCTCGCTTGACGATAGTTCCTTGACAAGTCTCATTGTCGGGACGGTCACGCACGCGATTGCGGCCGGTGAGGAGACGAGGAGAGACCCATGGCTGGAAATTCGATTGTAATCGCAAGCGCGGCCCGCACCGCGGTCGGAAGCTTCAACGGCGCTTTCGCCGAAGTCCCCGCCGCCCAGCTCGGTGCCGCCGCGATCAAGGGCGCGCTCGAGCGCGCCGGCGTCGCGGGCGAGGAAGTGGACGAGGTTATCCTCGGGCAGGTGCTCTCCGCCAATCAGGGTCAGAACCCGGCCCGTCAGGCAGCGATGGCCGCCGGCATCCCGCAGGAGAAGACGGCCTGGGGCCTCAACCAGCTCTGCGGCTCGGGCCTGCGCACCATGGCGATCGGCATGCAGCAGATCGCCAACGGCGACGCCAACATCATCGTTTCCGGCGGCATGGAATCCATGACGCTCGCGCCCCACGTCGCCTACCTGCGCTCCGGCCAGAAGATGGGCGATCTCAAGATGCTCGACACCATGCTGCGTGACGGCCTGCTCGATGCCTTCCAAGGCTATCACATGGGCAACACGGCCGAGAACGTCGCCGCCAAATGGCAGCTGACGCGCGACGAGCAGGACCAGTTCGCTGTCGGCTCGCAGAACAAGGCCGAGGCTGCCCAGAAAGCCGGCAAGTTCAAGGACGAGATCATCCCGTTCACGGTGAAGACCCGCAAGGGCGACATCGTCGTGGACATGGATGAATACCCCCGCCACGGCGCGACGATGGATGCCATGGCCAAGCTCAGGCCCGCGTTCTCGAAGGATGGCACGGTGACTGCCGGCAACGCCTCCGGCATCAACGACGGCGCCGCCGCCGCCGTGCTGATGACTGAAGCCGAAGCGGCCAAGCGCGGCATCACCCCGCTCGCGCGCATCGTCTCCTGGGCGACCTGTGGCGTCGATCCGGCGATCATGGGCACCGGCCCGATCCCGGCTTCGCGCAGGGCGCTGGAGAAGGCCGGCTGGAAGGTCGGCGATCTCGATCTCGTCGAGGCCAACGAGGCCTTCGCCGCGCAGGCCCTCGCCGTCAACAAGGATATGGGTTGGGACCCGTCGATCGTGAACGTCAACGGCGGCGCGATCGCCATCGGTCACCCGATCGGCGCTTCGGGCGCGCGCATCCTCAACACGCTGCTGTTCGAGATGAAGCGCCGCAACGCCAAGAAGGGCCTCGCCACGCTCTGCATCGGCGGCGGCATGGGCGTCGCGCTCTGCGTCGAGCGCTGAGCGGGTCATGCCCTCCGGGATCACGCTCTACCGCTACCTGACCGGCCCCGATGACGCGACGTTCTGTCATCGGGTTTCGGAGGCGCTCAGCCAGGGCTGGCAGCTCTACGGCAACCCGACCCTGACCTACGACGCCGGGCAGAAGCGTGTGATCTGCGGCCAGGCCATCACCAAGGAAAAGCCGGGGCTGGCCTACAGCCCCGGCCTCAAGCTGCAAGAACAGTAAGACCGACAATAAGAGCCAAACAGCGTTCTAGGAGGAAGCATCATGGCGAGGGTAGCATTGGTCACGGGTGGCTCGCGCGGTATCGGCGCGGCGATTTCGAAGGCACTGAAGGCGGCAGGCTACAGGGTGGCCGCGAACTACGCCGGCAACGACGAGGCGGCGGCGGCCTTCACGAAGGAAACCGGCATTCCCACCTTCAAATGGGACGTTTCCGACTATGACGCCTGCGTCGCCGGCATCGCCAAGGTCGAGGCGGATCTCGGCCCGGTCGAGGTGCTGGTGAACAACGCCGGCATCACCCGCGACGGCATGTTTCACAAGATGACGAAGGACCAGTGGTATGCCGTCATCAACACCAACCTCAACTCGCTGTTCAACATGACCCGCCCGCTCTGGGAAGGGATGCGGGCCCGCAAGTTCGGCCGCGTGATCTGCATCTCCTCGGTCAACGGCCAGAAGGGGCAGATGGGGCAGGCGAACTATTCCGCCGCCAAGGCCGGCGACATCGGCTTCGTCAAGGCGCTGGCGCAGGAAGGCGCGCGCGCCGGCATCACCGTCAACGCGATCTGCCCCGGCTATATCGCCACCGAGATGGTGAAGGCGATCGACCCCGCCGTCATCGAGAAGGCGATCCTGCCGCATATCCCGGTCGGCCGCCTCGGCGAACCGGAAGAGATCGCCCGCGCGGTGCTGTTCCTCGCTGGCGACGATGCGAGCTTCATCACCGGTTCGACGCTTTCCGCCAACGGCGGCCAGTACATGATCTGAACTTGCAGACGGTGGATTCCGCTACGAGGGCCGGGAAACCGGCCCTTTTCTTTTGCCCGGCAGAACGATAGGCGGAAACGCATGAACGCTTCCCACCCCGGATCCTCCCCCCCCGGCCCCACCCATTACGGGCGTCTGGCCATCCTCCTATGGGGCCTGCTGGCGCTGCTCACCACGGCGACAAAGGGCGTTCCGCCTTTCCTGTTGACCGCGCTCACCTTCGCCGTCGGCGGCGGACTTGGGCTTGCCCTTCTGGCGGCGCGCGGCCGGCTGCATCTCCTCGTGCAGCCGCCGGCCGCCTGGGCTCTCGGCGTCGGCGGGCTATTTGGCTATCATGCCGTCTATTTCGCGGCGCTGAAGACCGCGCCGCCGGCGGAAGCGAGCCTCATCGCCTATCTTTGGCCGCTCCTGATCGTGCTGTTCTCGGCCCTGCTGCCCGGCGAACGACTGACGGGCCGGCAGGTGATCGGCGCCCTTGCCGGTTTCGCCGGTGTCATCGTGCTGGCGCTTTCGAAAGGCGGCATCGGGCAGGGAAACACAATCCCCTGGCTCGGCTATGGCCTCGCGCTCGCCTGCGCCTTCATCTGGTCCGGCTATTCCGTGCTCTCGCGCCGCGCCGCCCATGTCCCGACCGAAGCCGTCGTCGGCTTCTGCCTTGCGACCGCCGTGCTCGCGCTCGGCTGCCACCTCATCTGGGAGCCGCGCGGCCTGCCATCCTCGCCAGCGACGTGGGCCGCCATCGCCGCGCTCGGCCTTGGGCCGGTCGGCGCGGCGTTCTTCCTGTGGGACATCGGCATGAAGCGCGGCGACATCCGCTTTCTCGGCACCGCCTCCTATGCCGCGCCGGTGATCTCGACCCTCGCGCTGGTCGCGACCGGCGAGGCGCAGTCCGGGCTGGCACTCGGCCTCGCCTGCGCGATGATCGTCGGCGGCGCGCTGATCGCCCGCTCGAAGTGAATCAGGCCCGCCGGCGCCAATAGGCCGCCGTGTAGAGGTCCGTGAAGCCGAGTGACCGGTAGAGCCCGCGCGCGATATCGTTGTCGGTCGCCGCCTGAAGGAAGATGCGCTTGGCGCCGTCCCGATGCGCCCAGCCGATCATGCCGGTGACCAGCCGACGCCCGAACCCGCCGCCACGCCGCTCCGGATCGACCATCACCGCGCCGAATTCCGCCATGCCGCGATCATGCGAGATCAGCCCATAGGCCGCCGGCCGGCCATCGGCGACAAGCGTCGCAAACCGCGTCGGCACACGGATATTGCCGACGATACCGAGAAGATGCGCCGGATCGCGCTTGGACGGCTGCTGCCAGCGGCAGGCCCCTTCGAGCCAGGCCGGGCCTGGCGCCGCCTCCAGCAACAGGTCACCCGTGTCCGGGCTGGTAAAAGCAGCGCCGATCATGCCGACCGAAGCATCCTCCGGCCGGTAACCCAGCGCCTCGATCCGCTCCCGGAACGCATCGTCGATCAGCGGCGAGAGCCGGAACGAGGGCGGGAGCCCGGCGTCGCGATAGAGACGTTCGACAACGGCGATTTCCGCTTCCGCCATCCCCGCCCCGCGCCGGAAAGCGCAGGCGGAGTTGGCGCGGCCGGAATAGCCCTTGGCAAAACGGCACAGCCAATCGCCGAGCACCACGCTCTGGTGGCTCGGCCAGCAGTTCATCAGCCGCTCCTCGCAGGCGGCAACGTCATCGAGCGGGCCGAACAGTTCGGGCAGGTTCATGCGCGCACGCCCCGCGGCGAAGGCCGCCAGCCCGGCGGCGCCATCTCGAACCCGGCGAACTCGAAGCCCGGCGAGACCGTGCAGCCGACCAGCGTCCAGGCGCCGAGGCTGGTCGCGCTCTGCCAATGGCCGTTAGGCACCACGATCTGCGGCCGTTGTCCGGTCGTCAGCACCGGCCCGAGATGATGCGCCGAAGCATCGTGTCCGTTGGGGCTGATCGTCAGCACCAACGGCGCGCCGGCGTAGTAATGCCAGATTTCTGCGGCATCGACGCGATGCCATTCGGAGACCTCGCCGGCTTCGAGCAAATAATAGATCGCCGTGCCGAACGAACGCCCGCCGGCGTCCGTGCCCGGATCGCGGAAGGTCTCCCGGAAATGCCCGCCCTCGGGATGCGGCGTGAGATCGAGCAGCCGGACGATCTCTTCCGCGTGCAGATCGGAGGAAAGCATCGCCACCTCAGAACGTATTCTTGGCTTCCCGCCGGGCCGCGAACTCCGCGAGATCCTTCGCCCGCACAAAGACATTGGTCGCCTTTTCCTCGGCGAGGGTCGTCGGCACGGTGAAGCGTCCCGCCGCGCGCGCAGCCTCGACCGCCTTCAGCCGGGCCGTGATCGCCGCGTTATCCGGCTCGATATGCGCGCAGAACTTGGCGTTGGCGATCGTGTATTCGTGCCCGCAATAGATTGCGGTGTCGTCCGGCAGCGCCGCGATCCGCCGGATGGCGGCATAGAGCTGATCGGCAGTCGCGTCGAGGATCCGTCCGCAGCCCATCACGAACAGCACATCGGCGACGAAGATCACCTTCTCTTTCGCGAAATGATAGCAGATGTGGTCGGCGCAATGGCCGGGCGTGAACCAGACGTCCGCCTTCACCGCCCCGACCGCGACGACATCGCCCTCGTCGACGTAGCGGTCGGCATTCGGCACATCGGCCCTGGCACGGACAGGCGCAATGACCTTCGCGCCATATTTCGCGACCAGCGCGGGGATACCCTCGATATGGTCGGCATGGCGGTGGGTGACGAGGATCATGTCGAGTTTCCAGCCGCGCCGCGCCAGCGCGGCCTCGATCGTCGTGACTTCCGGCGCATCGATCGAGGCGACGATTCCGGTCGCAGGATCACGGATCAGCACGCCGTAGTTATCGCTGCGGCACATGAAGACTTCGATTTCCATCGCAAATTCCCTATCATCGCTTGAAGCGCATCCGCGCGTCGTTTCCGGTATCTAGCATGCAACTCGACGTCGTCGATCTGAAATCCTTCTACGCGAGCCCGCTCGGCGCTGTCGCGAAGCGGATGATCCTGCGCGCCGTCCGCCAGCGCTGGGGTGAACTGTCCGGCCTCGCGTTGCTCGGGCTCGGCTACGCCATCCCCTATCTCGACGATCTGCGCGAAGGCACGGAGCGCACCATCGCCCTGATGCCGGCCCGACAGGGCGTTGTCGCCTGGCCGCCAGACCAGCTCTCGCTCGCCAGCCTCGTCGAGACCTCGGACCTGCCGCTCAGGGATTCGGTGGTAGATCGCATCCTGCTCGTCCACGCGCTCGAAACCTCGGACGATCCCGCCGGCCTGATGAGCGAAATCTGGCGCATCCTCGCGCCGGGCGGACACATCATGATGATCGTGCCGAACCGGCGCGGTCCTTGGGCGCGGCTCGACACCACCCCGTTCGGGCACGGCCAGCCCTTTTCGAAACGCCAGCTCACCGAGTTGATGCGGCGCGCGCTGTTCACGCCCACCCATTGGGGCGAAGCCCTGTTCGTGCCGCCGCTGCAGCGGAAATTCTTTCTCCGCACCGCCGGCATCTGGGAACGGATCGGCGCCAACCTGCCGCTGCCGTTCGCCGGCGTCTATGTCATCGAGGCGACGAAGCAGGTCTATCGTCCGGCACTGGCCGGCAAGGCGGCACGCGTGCGCGGCCTCCTGCCGCCGATCCTCGTGCCCTCGGGCAACGCGGCGGGGCGGATGCGCGGGCGCTAGGTCTGATTCTCGCCGCGCGCGAGCCAGAAGATTCCCTGCTCGCCCATCAGGTTCCAGAACCACCACGGCATCTGCACGCCTACCGGCCGCCCGGCGGCATCGAGCGCATCCGCACGCACGATCCGGGCCTTCAATTCGTCCGCCAGCGCGACGAAATCGCGGATGGTGCAGAAATGGATGTTGGGCGTGTTGTACCAAGTGTCCGGCAGGTGCTCGGTCACCGGCATCGTGCCGTGAATGAGCAGATGCGTGCGCATCCGCCAATGGCCGAAATTGGGGAAGGAGACGACAGCATTGCGCCCGATCCGCAGCATCTGCTCCAGCACGGCTCGCGGGCGATGGGTCGCCTGAAGCGTCTGCGAGAGCACGACGAAATCGAAGCAGTCGTCCGGATAATCCGCGAGATCGGTGTCCGCGTCGCCCTGGATGACCGCGAGCCCCTTGGCGACGCAGGCCGCGACACCCGCGCGTGAAATCTCGATGCCGCGCGCATCGACATTCTTACTCCGCGCCAGCGCGTCGAGCAGCATGCCGTCGCCGCAGCCGACATCGAGCACGCGCGTGCCCGCGCCGATCATCGTCCAGACCAGCCGGTGATCCGGCCGGATCAGCGTTTCGGGTGGCAGGATCGTGCTCATGTGCGCCCCTTTCCGACACCGCGCGCGCTTGCCGCCGCATCGAGAAAGCCGCGCGTCGTCGCGAAAAGGTTCGGCTCCTCGAGCAGGAACGCATCGTGCCCCTTGTCGCTCTCGATCTCGACGAACGAAACCGAGGCGCCGGCCGCATTGAGCGCATGGACGATCTGCCGGCTGTCAGTCGTCGGGAACAGCCAGTCGGAGGTAAAGGAGACGAGGCAGAACCGCGTCTTGGTGCGGGCGAAGGCCGCGGCAAGCGAACCGCCGTTGTCTGCCGCGAGATCGAAGTAATCCATCGCCCGGGTCAGGTAGAGGTAGGAATTGGCATCGAACCGCTCGACGAAGGTGATGCCCTGATGCCGCAGGTAGGATTCCACCTGGAAATCGGCATCGAAGGAGAAGGTTGGCGCCTCGCGGTCCTGCAATTTGCGGCCGAACTTGCGCTGCAAGGCCGGCTCGGACAGGTAGGTGATATGCGCCGCCATCCGCGCGACGGAAAGGCCTTTGACCGGGCGTGCGCCCTCGATGCGGTAGCGCCCGCGCCGCCAGTCCGGATCGGCCATCACCGCCTGCCGGCCCACTTCGTGGAAAGCAATGTTTTGCGCCGAATGCTTCGCGGCCGTCGCGATCGGCATCGCCGCGAACACGCGCTCGGGGTAGAGCGAGGCCCAGGCCAGCACCTGCATGCCGCCCATCGAGCCGCCGACCACCGCCAGCAGGGTGCCGATGCCGAGATGATCGATCAGCAGCTTCTGCGCACGCACCATGTCCGAGATCGTGACGACCGGGAAATCCGTGCCATAAGGTTCACCTGTGGCGGGGTTGTTCGAGGCCGGGCCGGTCGAGCCAAGGCAGCCGCCAACGACATTCGAGCAGATGACAAAGAAGCGATCCGTGTCGATCGGCTTGCCCGGCCCGACCATGCTGATCCACCATCCGGCCTTGCCGGTGACGGGATGCTCGTTGGCGACATGCTGGTCGCCGGTCAGCGCATGGCAGATGAGAATGGCGTTGGAGCGGTCGGAATTGAGCGTGCCGTAGGTCTGGTAGGCGATCTGGAGCCGATCGAGCCGCGCGCCGGATTCGAGCGCGAGCGCCTCCCCGCTCCCTAACCGGAGCGTGAGCGAGTTCGGGTCTTCCGCTTCGTTGACG
>JAVTWI010000324.1:0-4417 GCA_032229845.1 Rhabdaerophilum sp. | reverse complement strand
GAGCACGTGCCTTCTAAGCATGAGGTCGCTGGTTCGAATCCAGCAGGGGTCGCCATCGGGTTTCGGCCGGCATCGGTGCCGAAAGGTCGGAAAATTGCCTTTGCTGTCCTTTCCGGCTTGAATCCCTTGTGTAGAGCGCGCAAATAGCGACAAACCGTAAGCTTTCTGCCTGACCGCGACCGCTGTAAATTGGACGTCTCGGCGCGCCAGGCTGGAAAAATCCTTCCCCGTCCGGGCCGGCGCGCTCCGGCGCGTTGAGAGTTCCACCTGATGCGAAACGCGGTATCGGCGCTTCTTCTACACGATTGGCGCGGCCTTCTGCGCGGCGTGACGCGCAGCCACTGGCGGGCAATCCTTGCGTTGGCGATCGTCTCGCTGTGCTTTTTCGTGCCCGGCCAGTTCCGCCTCCAGCCGATGGATCGGGACGAGCCGCGTTTTGCGCAGGCCTCCAAGCAGATGCTGGAGAGCGGCGATTTCGTCGATATCCGTTTTCAGGATGAAGCGCGGCACAAGAAGCCGGCCGGCATCTACTGGCTTCAGGCCGCCGCCGTGAAGTTTGGCGAGATCGCGGGCATCGAGGATGCAAAGCGCGTGATCGGTCTCTATCGCATCCCCTCGCTGCTTGGCGCGCTGGCGATGGTGCTGCTGACATACTGGGCGGCGCTGGCGTTCCTGTCGCGGGAAGGGGCGCTGATCGCGGCTCTGATGATGGCGGGATCGGTGCTGCTCGGCGTCGAAGCGCGGCTGGCGAAGACCGACGCCGTGCTCGGCGCGCTCTCCGTCGCGAGCCTCGGCTTTCTCGCGCGCGCCTATTTTGCGGCGCGGGCGCCGGCCGTCGCGCCGGGGCTTTCGCGCAATCTTCTGATCGCGTTCTGGGCCGTCATCGGCGTGGCGGTGCTGATCAAGGGGCCGATCACGCCTCTGATCCTTGCCCTGACGCTGATCGTGCTTGCGGTCCGCGACCGCTCGCTCGGCTGGTTCCGAACGATGCGGCCCGGCATGGGCGCGCTGATCGTCGCGCTGGTTGTGCTGCCGTGGCTGGCGATGATCCTCTCGAAGGCCGGCATGGGGTTCATCTCCGAATCCGTCGGCAAGGATATGCTGGCCAAGGTCGGCGGCGCGCAGGAGAAGCATGGCGCACCGCCGGGAGCCTATTTCGGCATCTTCTGGCTCACCTTCTGGCCGGCCGCGCCATTGGCGCTGCTGGCGGCGCCCTTCGCCTTCCGCGAGCGCAAGGATGACGGCGTCGCGCTCCTGCTGGCATGGATCGTGCCGTTCTGGCTGATCCTCGAGGCGGTGCCGACCAAGCTGCCGCATTACGTGCTCCCGCTCTACCCGGCGATCGCGATCCTGATCGTGCTGGCCGCCGAACGCGGAGAGCTGCTGAAATCCCGCTGGGCGACGGCTCTGGCGGCATTCCTGATGCTGCTGGTGCCGCTGGTCTTCCTTTTTGGCGCGCCGGTCCTGTTTTACCTCGTCGAGGAAGGCGCGCCGCTCCTGCGCCTGCCGTTCCTCGCGCTGCCTTTCCTGCTGATCGCCGCGCTCGTCGGCGGCTACGCGGCCTGGCGCCTGTTCAGGGCGGATACGCCGGTTCATGCCGTGCTGCTGGCGCTGTTCGCCGCGCTGTCGCTGACGTTCGGCGCCTACGTCTACGGCCTGCCGATGCTCAAAGCCTTCAACCTCTCGCCCCGGCTTGCCGCCGCCGCGCAGGCGAGCGGCTGCGCGAACCCGGCCTATGCCAGCGTCGGCTATCGCGAGCCGAGCCTCGTCTTCCTGACCGATACGAAAATCCGGCTGACGGACGCCAAGCAGGCCGCCGAGTTCATCGAGGCCGAGGGTGTCGGCTGTCGTATCGCCTTCATCGAACGCCAGCATGAGGAGGCCTTCCGCGCCGCGTTGCAGGGCAAGGCCGCGCCGGCGCTGGTGACGCGGGTGCGCGGCGTCAACATCAATGCGGCGGTGGACAAGCAGCGCAGGTTGCGTGTGCTCGACATCGCGGTCTATGTGCGGCGCTGACGCACGAAAAGGAGCCGGACGTGTCTGATGAGACCGCCAACAAGGACACCGGGACGCCGCTCGTTTCGGTCGTCGTGCCGGTGAAAAACGAGCAGGGCAACGTCGCCCCGCTCATCGCCGAGATCGCTAATGCGCTGGAAAACGGCGGCCTCGATTTCGAGATGATCTTCGTCGACGATGGCTCGAGCGACGAGACCCCGGTGATCCTCGCCAACCTGCGCGGGACCTACTCCATGCTGCGTCCGTTGCGGCATGACGGGAGCCGGGGGCAATCCGCCGCGATCCGCTCCGGTGTCCGGGCGGCGCGTGGCACCTACATCGCGACGCTCGACGGCGACGGCCAGAACAACCCGGCCTTCATTCCCGCGATGATCGAGATTCTCCGGCGCGGTGAGGGAAATGTCGGCATTGTTCAGGGCCAGCGGGTCGGGCGGAAGGACACCGCCTTCAAACGCTGGCAATCGCGCATGGCGAACCGGATCCGGGGCGGCATCCTCAAGGACGGCACGCGCGACACCGGCTGCGGGTTGAAGGCGTTTCCACGCGCGGTCTACCTCGAATTGCCGTATTTCGACGCCATCCACCGTTTCATGCCTGCCCTCGTCAAGCGCGAGGGCTATGAGATCGCCCATCTCGACGTGGTTGACCGCCCGCGGCATTCGGGTGTCTCGAACTATGGTTTCTGGGGGCGGCTCAAGGTCGGCATTCTCGATCTCATCGGCGTCTGGTGGCTTATCAAGCGCAAGAAGCCCGCGGCCAAGGTAACGGAAATCACCTGATGCTGATTCAGCTTTCGCAAGGCCTCAATTCGTTCCTGCACGACGTTTTCGTCACCAATTTCACCTGGTGGGCGGCGATGGGCGTGTTCGGGCAACTGTTTTTCGCCGCGCGCTTCATCGTGCAATGGATCGCCTCCGAAAGGGCGGGGCGTTCGGTCGTGCCGCTGGCGTTCTGGTTTTTCTCGATCGGCGGCGCCGCGATCGTGCTGGCCTACGGCATCCACAAGCGCGACCCGGTGATCATCCTCGGGCAGGCGTTGAGCTTCATCATCTATTTCCGCAACCTCGCGCTGATCGCCAAGGAGAAGCGCGAGCGGGGCAGGGTGCTCAGCCAGGGTGAGGAATAACCACAGACACGAAAAAAGGCGCGGAACACCGCGCCTTTTCATTGTCGGATGATGTCTCGGGTCAGCGGGCGTTTTTCATCGCCTTGAGGCCGCCTTCGAGATCGGCGAGCAGATCCTTCGGCGATTCGAGGCCGATGTTGATCCGCACCGCCTTGCCGCCGGGGCGAAATTCCGTGGCGCTGCGATATTCGCTGGCGTCGAACGGCACCGCGAGACTCTCGTAGCCGCCCCACGAATACCCCATGCCGAACAGCTTGAGATGGTCGAGGAAGGCTTCGACCTCGCGGTCCGTGTCCGCGTCGAGCACGATCGCGAACAGGCCCGAGGAGCCCTTGAAATCGCGCTTGAAGAATTCGTGGCCGGGGCAGGACGGCAGGGCCGGGTGCAGCACGCGCCGCACGAGCGGGTTGCCGTCGAGCGCCTTCGCGATCTTGAGGGCATTCGCACCCTGCTCGCGGATGCGCAGCGGCATCGTGCGGAGGCCGCGCAGCACGAGGAAGATGTCGTCCGGCCCGAGATAAAGGCCGAGATCGCCATGCGTCGCCTGCACGGCCGGCAGCAGGGCCTTGTTGGCGGCGATCATGCCGATCAGTACGTCCGAATGCCCGGAGGGGTATTTCGTGGCGGCGTTGATCGAGATGTCGACGCCGATATCGAGCGGGCGGAACAGCAGGCCGGTCGCCCAGGTATTGTCGATCAGCGTCGCAATGCCGTGCTTTTTCGCGACAGCGACGATTGCCGGCACATCCTGGACCTCGAAGGTCTGCGAGCCGGGGCTCTCCAGAAAGATCGCACGCGTGTTCGGGCGGACGAGGGTCTCGATTCCGGCGCCGATCATCGGATCGTAATAGGTGGTCTCGACGCCGTAGCGTGTAAGGACGTTGTTGCAGAAATTGCGGGTCGGCCGATAGACGGAATCGACCATCAGCAGGTGGTCCCCGGCCTTGAGGCAGGCCATCAGCGCGGTCGTGCACGCGGAGGCGCCGGACGGGCAGACGACCGAACCGGCCGCGCCTTCCAGTTCGGACCAGACCTCGTTGAGCGCGTCCATCGTCGGGTTGCCGCGCCGGCCGTAGGTGTAGCGGTTGCGATGGGCGAGGCAATCGGCCGCATTGGGGTAGACGACGGTCGAGCCGCGGAACGGCGGAACGTTCACAAACCCGAACAGCTCCTTCGTGTTATGGCCGGAGACGATCAGGCGGGTTTCTTCGTCGAGAAGAGATTTCTCTTCTTTTGACATAATCGACATGAATTTCCTCATTCATGGACGGATTG
>JAVTWI010000323.1:0-4464 GCA_032229845.1 Rhabdaerophilum sp. | reverse complement strand
CACCATTGCCGGCGCGCTCAACTTCATCGGCGGCAACACGCTTTACGGGCGCAACTGGGGCGCCACGGAATATCACCCGTTCCTGCATTTCGAACTCTGCTATTATCAGGCGATTGATTTCGCCATTGCCCGCAAGCTCGCGCGCGTCGAGGCCGGCGCGCAGGGCGAGCACAAGCTGGCGCGCGGCTACCGGCCCGTCCGGACCAGTTCCGTGCATTTCTTCGCCGATCCGCGCTTTCAGGCCGCCATCCGCGATTATCTGCGCCGCGAGCGCGATGAGGTCGCGCAGGTCCAGCTCGAACTCGCGGCGATGACCCCGTTCCGCAATCGGAACGGGAATTCCTGAACCGGCCATTGTGCGGCAAAGCACATTAGGGACGTTTGATTTCTCCCATTGTATTCCGCAGCGCCTCAGCGCAAACTTCACAGGCAACGCTGGTTCCTAACAGAGCGGCGTGCCGATGCCCCCGAACCAGGAGGACTTCTGATGGACAAGGAAATCACCCAGACTGAAGACAAGATTCTCGACCGCCGCTCGGCCCTCAAAGCCCTGTTCGGGCTTGCAGCGGTTGCCGCCGGCGCGTCCGTGATCATGGCGCCGGGCGCTGCGGAAGCCGCACCGGTCGCGCCGTCGCCGGCTCCGGCAACGCCGAAGCAGCCGGAAATGGCCAAGGACTCCGACCTTCCGCCGTCGGACCCGACCCAGTATTACTACTATCGCCGCCGGCCGCGTTATTATCGCCGCCGCTACTATTACCGCCCGCGCCGCGTCTATCGTCGCCGGGTCTATGTCCGCCGCATCTACTGGTAAGATCGGCCGGACATCCGGATCGGAAAGGGCGGCTTCGGTCGCCCTTTTTCTGTTGCATGCGAACCGGCACCCCGGTTTGATCGCTCTTGCCCCTTCCAACCGGACGAATCGCCGATGAGCTACGATCGTGACAACATCTTCGCCAAGATCCTGCGCGGCGAGATTCCCTGCCACAGGGTTTTCGAGGACGAGAAGGTCCTTTCGTTCATGGACATCATGCCGCGCACCAAGGGGCACCTGCTCGTGATCCCGAAGGCGGAGGCCCGCAACCTTCTCGACGTCGCGCCGGACGATCTCGCAGCCCTGATCCAGCGCGTACAGAAAATCGCGGTGGCGGCCAAGACCGCGCTCGGCGCCGACGGCATCACGCTTCAGCAGTTCTCGGAAAGCGCCGGCGGCCAGGAGGTGTTCCACCTCCATTTCCATATCCTGCCGCGCTGGGATGGCGTGCGTATCACGCCGCACCCGGCACCGAAGGCGGATATGACGGAACTCGCGGACATCGCCGGGCGCATCCGCGCCGCGCTGGGGGGTTAGAGCGCTTTCCGATCTGACTGAATCAGATCGGGCGCTCTATTTTTTTGCGCATCATCTTGTCCATCAACCGGCTTCCACTTGAAGGGATGATGCTCTAACGCGCGAAAAACCCCGCGCCGATCAGGATCGCCTCGCCGATGACGATCCCTGCCATCACCGAGCGCCGGAACACGAAATAGGCGAGGAAGCCCGCCGCCAGTGCGCCCCAGCGCCAATAGGCGGAGATGACGGCCAGCGCGCCGTTCGGTGTCATCAGCAGCTTCGCGACCACCCCCGCCAGCAGCGCGGTGGCGACGGCCCGCACCCAGACAAGGATTTCCGAATCCTCATCAAGCCCCTTGGCAAGGAACACCGAGGCCCAGCGCCAGATCTCGCTGGGCAGGAAGCCGAACAGGATCACCACCAGATAGGGCCATAGCCCGCCGGTCGCCTCGCTCAGCCGCGCCAGAAAGTCGCTCACGCCACCCTCCGGCGAATGCGATGGACAAGATAGGCCAGCGTGCCCATGCCGACGCCGCCGATCAGCAGATCCATTCCCGGCGGCGCGTAGAGGGCGACGATTGGCGCGCTCGCAAACCCGAGACCGAGCGCGAGCCAGTCGATCAGCTGCCGCGCGCCAGCCGCGAGCGCGACCGTGAAATAGACCGGCGTAGTGAAAAGCAGCCCGGCCGCAAGCGGCGGCGGCAATTTGGCGATCAGGAAATAGCCCGCCCCGGTCGCGACGGCGGCGGCGAGCATCACCATGTTGGCGAAGCCGAGGAAAAAGGGAATGCGCTCCTCACGCGGCAGCGGCGGCAGCCGCCGCATCCCCTCGACCCAGGCCGTCACAGCGACATAATGCGCAAGGATCAGCATCATCCAGGTCGGGGTGTTGGGCCGCCGCATCATCGGCAGGATCGAGACGCACATCGGCACGAACCGTACCGAGGACAGCGAAATCGCGATGGCGATTGCCGGCAGCGCCACCCCGGCGGCGAGAGATCCGAACAGCACCACCTGCGCCGGGCCGGCCCAGATCAGAAAGGTCGAGAGCACCGCCGCACCGATGGGATAGCCGATATCCCGGCACAGCCCGCCGACCCCGATCAGCGAGCACATCAGCATGAAGGCGGGAATACCGGCGGCCGCGCGCATGCCGGCCCAGAATGGCGGCCATGGCGAAATGCGGGATTCGGGAAGGGCGGAATCGGACGGCATAGCGTATGCAGCAATCCTTACTCCTCCCCTCGTCCGGCGTCGAGATGAGATCGTCGGCGGATCGCCCTGCACAAAGGGAAAATCGCATTCCCGCTCAGCGGGTGCGATAGCCCGCATGGCAGGCCGTGCAGGCCTGGATCACGTCGGCGAAGGCCGCCGTCGTGCCCGGCCAGTCCGGCGTCACGCCAGCATCGCGGGCGCGGATCGCGAAACGGCTCGCGGCGCGATGCATCGCCGTCCCCGCCGCTTGCATCCCTTCAGGCATGAAGCCGGCGATATGCGCCGCGCCATGCAGTTCGAGCGAGGACATGCCGAGGCGGCTTTCGGCGATACCGGCCGCCTCATCCCATTTCCCGTCGGCCATGGCCTGCTGGATCTGCTGCACGGCCACGAGGTGATCGCGCATGTTGGCGAGCATATGCGCGTTCATCATCTCGGGAAGCGGGACGAATTCGCGCGCATCGACGCCCACCCCGCCGTGGTACGGCGCTTGGGACTGGGCATAGGCGCCCGCAGCCAGCGCCACGGCGGCAAGCGCGATCAGACCTGTCCGCATCCGGCGCATATGGCAATCGTCTCCCTGTGAGCCCGCTCAGCCCTTCTTGAGCGGCATCTTTGGCACCAGCGAGCGGCGCGGCTTGTCACCGTCGGGCGGCTTAGGCCCCTCGTCGTCCGGCCCCTTCGGCGGCGGCGGCAGCTTTGGCGGCGGGGCGGGCGGCGGCTTCGGCAATGCCGCCTTCACTGGGGCCTTGGCAGCCTTGGGCCGGGCCTTTTTGGACCGTTCCCTAGCCTTCGGCTTCTCCGGCAGCTTCTCGGGCTTTGGCTTTACGGGGCCTTCCGGGAACGAGAAGTCGAGCTTCTTCTTCCCCTCCACCTCGGTGACAATAACCCGGACGGCGCCGCCGCCCTTGAGCCTGCCGAACAGCACTTCCTCGGCGAGCGGGGTCTTGATCGAGGTCTGGATCAGGCGGCCCATCGGGCGCGCGCCCATGGCGTCATCATAGCCGTTGGCGACGAGCCAGTCGCGCGCCTCGTCGGAGAGTTCGATCGTGACGTGCCGGTCGGCGAGCTGGGCTTCGAGCTGGGCGATGAACTTGTCGACCACCTGCGCGATCACCGTCTTCGGCAAGTTGCCGAACGGGATGATGGCGTCGAGCCGGTTGCGGAATTCCGGCGTGAACAGCCGGTTGATCGCCTCGGCGTCGTCGCCCTCACGTTTGGCGCGGGTGAAGCCGAACGCGCTCTTGGCCATGTCGGCCGCGCCGGCGTTGGTCGTCATGATCAGGATCGTGTTCCGGAACTGGACTTCCTTGCCGTTGTGGTCGGTGAGCTTGCCGTGATCCATCACCTGCAACAGGATGTTGAACAGATCCGGGTGCGCCTTCTCGATCTCGTCGAGCAGCACCACGCAGTGCGGATGCTGATCCACGCCATCGGTGAGCAGGCCACCCTGGTCGAAACCGACATAGCCCGGAGGGGCGCCGATCAGCCGCGAGACGGTATGCCGCTCCATATATTCCGACATGTCGAAGCGCAGCAGCTCCACGCCCAGCGTATCGGCCAGTTGCTTGGCCACCTCGGTCTTGCCCACGCCGGTGGGGCCGGTGAACAGGTAGGAGCCGATCGGCTTTTCCGGTTCGCGCAGCCCCGCACGGGCGAGCTTGATCGCCGACGACAGGGCGGTGATCGCCTGATCCTGGCCGAACACCACCGTCTTGAGATTGCTCTCGAGGTTGGCGAGCAGCTCCGAATCCGACTTCGACACCGACTTGGGTGGAATGCGGGCCATCGTCGCGATGGTCTGCTCGATATCGGCCACGTCGATGGTCTGCTTGCGGTTCTCCGGGGTCAGCAACATCTGGCTGGCGCCGGTCTCGTCGATCACGTCGATCGCCTTGTCCGGGAGCTTCCTGTCATTG
>JAVTWI010000322.1:0-4505 GCA_032229845.1 Rhabdaerophilum sp. | reverse complement strand
AGCGCCGGCTTCGGCAGGCAAGGTTGGCAGCATCGCGTCCGGTGGAACCGTTCACGCGACGACCGACCTCGGAACGATCAATGTCAAGGCTGCGGGCCGATAAGGGAAAAACCGCACGCCTGAAAAGATGGCTCGCAACGTTCACGCTGGTCGCGGCCGGCGCGATTTTGCATGTCTGTATCCCGGCGCGGAATGCCTGGGCCGCGCCGCCGGAACAGACCCAGACGCTTCACCTCGAAGTCTTCATCAACGGACAGCCGACCAATCTCATCGGCAAGTTGTCGCGCACGCGTGACGGGCGCTTTTCCGCGACACGGGGCGAACTCAAGGAACTCGGCATCACCGCCCCGAAAAAAGGGGAAGATTCCGAAATTATCCCGCTCGACGGATTACCGGGCCTTGGGATGCGTTATGACGAGACCGAGCAGAAACTGTTCCTCACCGTGCCCGAGGATTTGCGGCTCGCGCGCGAATATTCGGCGGGCGAGAGCAACCTGAAGCTCCATCCCAATGCCAAGGTCTCCGACGAATTCGGCCATGTCCTCAACTACAATGTCTACGGGACGTCCTCGCGCGGCTACAACCGCAATGCCACGACCTATTCCACCGGTGCCGCGACGCTCGAAAGCCGGGCCTTCGGCCCCCTCGGCGTGCTCCAGAATTCGGCGATCGCCGGCACCAGCCTGACCAAACAGGGCATTCTCCGGCTCGACTCCTCCTTCGTCTTCGCCCACCGCGATTCCATGATCGTCGGCACGCTCGGCGACGCGGTATCCGGCGGGCTGACCTGGACCCGGCCTATCCGGCATGGCGGCGGCCAGATTTCGCGGCAGTTCTCGTTGCGCCCCGATCTCGTCACAGCGCCGATGCCGAGCGTTTCAGGCAGTGCCGCCGTGCCCTCGACCGTCGACGTCTATGTCGACAACATCCGTATCGCCAGCCAGCAGGTTTCCTCCGGCCCGTTCCGGATTTCGGATCTTCCGGTCGGTAACGAGAACGGCACGGCGCGCGTCGTCGTCCGCGACGTTACCGGCAAGGAGACCGTGACGGTGATGCCGTTCTTCACCTCCGCCAAACTGCTCGCGCCGGGAATGTTCGACTTTTCGGTCGATGCCGGTTATCCGCGGCACAACTACGCGATCGATTCCTTCGATTACTCGAAGCGCATGTTCGGCATGGCCAGCACGCGCTACGGTCTGACCGAGTGGCTGACGCTGGAATCGCATGGCGAGATCACCAAGGGGCTGGTCAACGGCGGTGGCGGCGCTGTGATCGCGCTGGGCCGTTTCGGGCTGCTTTCGGCCGCGGGTGCGGCCAGCTGGCACCAGGAGCGCCTCGGCACGATGGTCCAGGCAAGCTGGCAGAAATCCTTCTCCTGGCTTTTCGTCGGCCTGAGCTCGCAGCGGACCTTCGGCAAGTTTGAGGACGTCGCCTCCGTGACCGCGCTGACGACCCCGGTGAAACAATCGACCAACCTCGCCGACTCGGGGTTCTACCTGCTCCAGCGCTCGCCGCGCGTTCCCCGGGCGATGGACCGGATTTCCGTGGGCATTCCGCTTCCCAAGTGGGAAGCCTCGCTCGCGGCGAGCTTCGTCAACCTAGAACGCGACGGCAATGACCGCTCCCGCCTCGCAAGCCTGACCTATTCCCAGACCTTCGCCAAGAAATACAACATGTTCGTCAACGGCTACGTCGACCTTCTCGACAAGAAGACGGCGGGCGTCTTCGCGGGGCTGTCATTCCAGCTCGGCGACGACCTGACGATGACGACGGCCGGCAGCGCGACGCGCAGCACCTGGCATGCCGGTGCCGAGATCACCAAAAGGCCGGGTTCCGGCGAGCATGCCTACGGCTGGCGGGTGTTCGACACCGAGGGGTCGAGCCCGCTGCGGGGCGCCTCCGGGGTCTACACCAATCCCTGGTCGCGCATCGAAGCGGGTGTGCGTCAGGATCGGAGTTCCGTGGGCGGCTCCGGCGAGATCGACGGCGCGATCGTCACGACGCGCAGCGGAATCTTCGCCACCCGCCGCGTGACCGATGCTTTCGCCGTGGTCGATACCGGCGCGCCGGGGGTCAAGGTGCTGCACGAGAATCGCGTCGTCGGCACTTCGGGGCGCAACGGCAAGGTCGTGGTCCCCAACCTGCAGTCTTTCCAGCGTTCCAAGATCGCGGTCGCGCCGGAGAGCCTGCCTGGCGACCGCATCGCCACCCTTACCGAGACCGAGGTGATTCCAGGCTATCGCGGCGCGGCGGTCGTCTCGACCGGCAGTATGGTGGTGGAGGATACGGCGCGGATCGAGATCCGTGGCCCGGACGGCCAGCCCTTCCCGGCCGGCACGCGCGTCCAGCATCAGGAAAAGGGGAAGGCCTATACGATCGGCTACGGCGGCATTGCCTATCTGCCGGGCATCGCCGATACCAACACCCTGACGGTCGCGGTCGGCGGCGCCTCCTGCCGCCTGGCCTTCACGCGTGCGGAGAGCATCGCCGCAAAAGGCAAGCTCGGCCCGCTTGCCTGCCGGATGGAGTGAGCATGCGCCTGATCCCCCTCGCCGCCGCCTTGCTGTTCTGGGGGCTGTCGTCGCTGGCGGCGACGGCGCAGACCTGCACCGTTACGGCGACGGGACTGACCTTCAATCCCGTCGATGTCCTTCTGGGCTCGTCGGTGGATACGACCGGCACGGTGTCGGTCCAGTGCACGGGCGCGAAAAACACCACCGTGCGCGTGTGCCTCAATATCGGCTATCCCAATGGTGCCAGCCCCGGCGGCAACCGGATCGCCATCAGCGGAAGCGACCAGCTTGCCTTCCAGCTCTACACCGACGCGGCGAGGACGAATATCTGGGGCAGCTATCTCGCCGGTGGCCCTATCGGCGTTTCGCTCAACGTCTCGATCAAAGGATCGGGCTCGAGCTCGACGGTGAACCAGACGGTTTACGGCCGCGTCTTCGGGAGCCAGAGCACCGCGGGGTTCGGCACCTTCGCGGCGCTTTTCTCCGGCACGAACGCGCATTTCGCCGCGCAATATGCCCTCGGGGCCGATTGCACGACGATGACCGGAGGCTCCAACCAGTTTCCGTTCACCGTCTCGGCCATCGTGCCGGCCAAATGCTCCGTTTCCAACGCCACGCTGGATTTCGGCGCGCGGCCGGTCTTGTCCTCCAATGTTGATGCCTCGACCAATCTCTCCGTCTCCTGCTCGCGGAGCCTGCCCTATTCCGTCGCCCTGAACGGCGGGCTGACAGGCGCGACCGACCCGACCCAGCGCGCGATGTCGAAGGTCAGCGAGCGGGTTTATTACGGGCTCTACCGCGATGCTGCCCGTTCCCAAGCCTGGGGCTCGACAACCAATGTGAACACCTATTCCGGGACGGGAACCGGCGTCGCGCAATCGGTGCCGGTCTACGGTCGCGTGCCGCCACAGACGACGCCTTCCCCCGGGACCTACACCGACACCGTGGTGGTGACGCTCACCTACTGACCGCGAATCGCCGGCCAGAGCATTTTCCGATCAGGCGGATACCGGTTTCTCGAAAGAAAATGCGTTAAAACAAGAGGATGGGGCGGTCGACTGGTTCAATCAAGTCGGCAACCGCTCTAATGGAAATCGCGACTCCTCGGCAGGATGCGCGCGTCGCGCGGATGACGATGGCGCGGCGGCGGCAATGACGTTCCTGCCACATCCGACGTTTCCGCCTCGTTCCGCGAGAGTGCCGAGCCGCTCCGGTCCGCCTCCCAGAGACGATCCAGCACCATCGAGCGATCGATCACGTTCGTCGTCATCAGATGCACGACGCCCTCCGACGAGCGCTGTACGCGACCTTCCACCAGCATCAGCCGCGCTGCCATCACCGGGCGGCGCAGGGCCTCGAACTGACGGGCCCAGAGCACGCAATTGACGATCCCCGTCTCGTCCTCCAGCGTGATGAAGACCGCATTGCCCTTGCCAGGCCGCTGGCGCACGAGCACCAACCCCGCCATGCGGGTGAAGCGTCCGTCGGCGCGGGCGTTCACCCCGGCCGCCGTGCAGATATTCTCCTGCGAGAAGAGCGGGCGCAACAGCGCCATGGGATGCGCCTTCAGCGAGAGGCGCATCGTCTGGTAATCGGTGGCGACATGCGCGCCGAGCGCCATCTCCGGCAGGTTCGCATCCGCCTCCCGGCCCAGTTCCGGCGCCTGCGCGGCGGCAAAGAGCGGCAACGGGTCATCCTCCGGCAGGCGCCGCACCTCCCAGAGCGCCGCGCGCCTGTCGAGCCCGATGGAGCGGAACGCATCGGCATCCGCCAGCGCGCGCATCGGCCGGCCATGAAGCCGCGCCCGGACCGCGAGATCCTCGACCGAGGCAAACCCGGCCTGCCGCGCCGCAACCAGCCGCAGCGCCTCGGCCTCGTGAACCCCGTCCGCCTGCCGGAACCCGAGGCGGAGGGCAAGCGCCCCGTTTGGCAAATTCTTTTTTCCGGACGCAAATTCTTCACGCGAACCGAGATCCATTTCGCTCGAATTTG
>JAVTWI010000321.1:0-4608 GCA_032229845.1 Rhabdaerophilum sp. | reverse complement strand
CGGCGGCGCGACGACCGGCTCAGGGGCCGGTTCCACGACCGGGGCAGGATGCGCGGCGATAACCGGCTGGGTCTGCCAGCCGGGGAGCATCTGCGCCTCGATATGGCCGCTCGTGTGCTCGGGTTCGGCAACCGGGGCCGGCGCTGTCGGCGGAGCAGATCTGGTCGGCGGCGGAAAATCCGTGACAAAATCGACCGGCGTTTCGATGAGACGGGCCAGCTCTGCCATCGCGGCCTGGTCCGAATGCACGGCTGGGGCCGGCGCTTCCACAACAGGCGTATTCCGCGCAGGAGCGGTGGGTGCGGCCGTTTCGGGCGCGGGAGGATTATGCACGAGCGGATTGGCCGCGTGTGTCTCGGCCGAGCGGGCCGGCGCGGTGGCCGGGCCGGTCTGAAGGCTTTCGCGCAGCAATTGCTCGAAGGCCTCGAGATCCGCCAGCGTCGGTTCCTTGCGAACCTGACCGTTCCGATCCATGGCCGCTCTCCTTCCGTTCACGCATTACACCGGCAAGGAGCATCCGTCATGGCCGCGCGCCCTTCAGCGCATTTCCTCCGGAGCGGAGACGCCCAACAGGGCCAGCCCGTTGGCAATCACCGTCTGAACGGCCGTGACGAGCGCGAGTCTCGCCGATGTTCCTTTTCGGTCATCATTGTTAATAAACCTCAAATCTGGCAAATCCTTGCCGCGATTCCACAAAGCGTGGAACGCACTTGCGAGATCGTAGAGGTAGAAAACGACGCGGTGCGGCTCGCGCGTCGCTGCAGCTTGCTCGATGAGGCGCGGAAACTGGGCAATGGCCCGCATCAGCGCCCGTTCGCTCTCGTCCTTGAGAATTGTGAGGTCCGCCGCCGACAGTTCCTCGTCCATGATGGGAATCGCGCCGAAGGCCGCATCCGCCTGCCGCTTCACGGAAGCGATGCGCGCGTGGGCGTATTGCACGTAGAAGACCGGGTTGTCCTTCGATTGCTCGATGACCTTGGCGAGATCGAATTCGAGTTCCGCGTCGTTCTTGCGGTCGAGCATCATGAAGCGGATCGCGTCGCGCCCGACCTCGTCGATCACGTCGCGCAGGGTGATGAAATCGCCGGCGCGCTTGCTCATCTTCACCGGTTCGCCGTTGCGCATCAGCTTCACGAGCTGGCACAGGCGCACCTCAAGGTTGCCCTTGCCGCCTGACGCGGCCTTCACCGCCGCCCTCATGCGCTTGACGTAACCGCCGTGATCCGCACCCCAGACGTCGATCATCTCGGCGAAACCGCGGTCGAACTTCGACTTGTGATAGGCGATGTCGGAGGCGAAATAGGTGTAGCCGCCATCGCCCTTGAGCAGCGGGCGGTCGACGTCATCGCCGAAATCGGTGGCGCGGAACAGCGTCTGCTCGCGGTCCTCCCAATCCTCGTCCCTCTGGCCCTTCGGCGGCGGCAGGCGCCCCTCGTAGATGAGGCCCCTCGCCCGGAAATCGGTGATCGTCTCCGCCACCTTGTCCGGGTTGCCCTGCAGCGAGGCTTCGGAGAAGAACACGTCGTGGTGGACGGCGAGCGCGGCGAGATCGTCGCGGATCATCGCCATCATCGCGTCGATGGTGAAGCGCCGGACGGTGGGCAGCCAATCCGCCTCCGCCAGCTTTTCGAGCGCGTCGCCGTGCTTTTCCGCGAGCGCCTTGCCGACCGGAACGAGATAATCGCCGGGATAGAGCCCCTCGCCCAGCGGGCCGACATCGCGGCCGAGCGCCTCGCGGTAGCGATGGAAGGCGGAGCGCGCCAGAACATCGACCTGCGCGCCGGCATCGTTGATGTAATATTCGCGCGTGACCTTCCAGCCGGCGAAATCGAGCAGGTTGGCGAGCGCGTCGCCATAGACCGCGCCCCGCCCGTGGCCGACGTGCATCGGCCCGGTCGGGTTCGCGGAAACATATTCGACGTTGATCGGCTGGCCGTCGCCCATTTGGCTGCGGCCGAAGTCGCGCCCCGCCGCGAGCACGGCGAGGACCACCTCGTCGAAGGCGGCAGGGTTGAGCCCGATATTGATGAAGCCCGGCCCCGCGATCTCGACGCGTGGATAGTCGCCGGTCGCCTTGAGCTTCTCGGCGATGGCCTCGGCGAGCGAGCGCGGGTTGGTCTTCGCTTCCTTGGCGAGCACCATGGCGGCATTGGTCGAAAGATCGCCATGGCTCGGGTCGCGTGGCGGCTCGACAGTTGCGCGGGCGCGGATCTCCGCCGGCAGCGCAGCGGTCAGCGGCAGGTCGGCAAGGATGCCGTCGAGGACGGCGGCGAAACGGCTGAAGAGGTTCATGATCAGATTTTCACGGGTTCCGGAGACCGGTTTTCCGGCTGGCGCAGGGCCTAACCGAGAGTAGCGCCCGCGTCAAACAGCCGTGCATGTTCCTGAAGCGCGAAGCGGTCCGTCATGCCGGCGATATAGTCCGCCACGCGGCGGGCGAGGCGCCCGCGCTCGACGCCGGAGCCCGCCTCACCCATTTCGGCAGGCCTCTGGTGGTAGGCATCGAACAGATCCCGCACCGTGCGGATCGCGGTCTCGCGCTGGATCACGACGCGCTCGTGCCGGTACATGTGAGAAAACAGGAACTTCTTCAGTTCGAGTTCCGCCGGCGCCATCGCCTCGGAAAACGCAATGACCGGCGCCTTCGCGAAACGGATGTCATCGGCCTCGCGCGGGCTGAGCGAGACGATGCGCCGTTCGCTTTCCGACGCCACATCCTCCACCAGCCGCGTGATCACCCGGCGCATGATCTCGTGGCCCTTGCGGCTCTCGTCGAGACCGGGCCAGAGCCTGTCGATCTCCCAGATGATCGCCGCGAGGAACGGCACTTCGCGCAGTTCGGCGGCGCGGAACAGGCCGGCGCGCAGGCCGTCGTCGATATCATGGGCGTTGTAGGCAATGTCGTCGGCGATCGCCGCAACCTGCGCTTCCGCTGATGCGTAAGTTGAAAGATCGATCACATGAGATTGTGATATATCAATAATCGATCCTGAAATATCGCGCCTGGCGTATTGGCCGACCGGGCGTCCCGCGGCATCGACGAGCGGGCCGTTGTGTTTGGTCAGCCCCTCGATCGTCTCCCAGGTGAGGTTGAGGCCGTCGAAGGCGGCGTAGCGATGTTCGAGCCGGGTGACGATGCGCAGGGTCTGGGCGTTGTGATCGAAGCCGCCGAACGGCGCCATCTTTTCGTCGAGGGCATCTTCGCCGGCATGACCGAACGGCGTGTGGCCGAGATCATGCGCGAGGGCCAGCGTCTCAGCGAGATCCTCGTCGAGGCCGAGAATACGGCTGATCGAACGCGCGATCTGGCCGACTTCCAGCGAATGCGTCAGGCGCGTGCGATAATGATCGCCCTCGTGCTCGACGAAGACCTGCGTCTTGTGTTTCAGGCGGCGGAAGGCATTGGAATGCAGGATGCGGTCGCGGTCGCGCTGGAAATCCGAGCGTGTCGGCGATGTCGCTTCCGCGATCAGGCGCCCCCGGCTCCGGCGATGATCGACGGCGAAGGGCGAAAGCGGGCGTTCGCGATGGAAAAGCACGGAAGGATCCTCAACGGGCGTTGCCGGAAGGCGCCCCCCTCCTTACATTCCCCTCATGTCAAACGAAAGGCGGGCGGGCCTTGAACCTGCCTGAAGCCGTCGATGCCGCTCAAGTTTGCCGTCCAGAACGCCCCCGCCCCGGCCATGCCTGGGCCCGATGCCGCCGGAATGCCGCTCGCGGTGACCGACCGGGCCGCCGCGCGCATCGCGGCGATTCTGAAAGCCGAACCCGCCGGGTCGATGCTTCGGGTCGCGGTCGAGGGCGGCGGCTGCTCCGGTTTCCAGTACCGGTTCGCGATCGACGCCAGCCGCGCGCCGGACGATATCGCCATCGAAAAGGACGGGATCACGGTGCTGGTCGATTCGGTCTCCGCGCCGATGCTGAGCGGCTCCGAGCTTGATTTCGTCACCGAATTGATTGGCCAGAGCTTCCAGATCCGCAATCCCAACGCCACGTCGAGCTGCGGCTGCGGGACAAGCTTCAGCCTCTAGCGCCCGCGCCGCTCTGGGCGCGTTTTTCGTGCGCCAACGCACAGCGCCATGCTGACGGCCGGTGGGAAAAGTGGCATGGTGCCGATCCGGGATCCGGACGGACTGGCCTGTCAACGAATTCCTCGGGAGAACAGATTGTCACACTTCACATCGCTCCGGCGCGGGAACGCGCGCCATCGTCTCGCCGCGCTCCTCGTCGCGACCGCGCTGTCCCCGGCGCTGATGCCGCTGCTGCCGCTCGACCACAGCGGCCCCGGCATCTCGCAGGCGCTCGCCAAGGAAAACGTGCTGATCGAGAAGATCGAGATTCCCGTTGCTTTCGGCACGATCACGCTCAATCAGGTTTCGGTCACGGGTTCCAGCCTTTCGAAGGCGGATATCGAGGCGTTGTTCCGTGCCAACAGCCTGAACGGGCTCGCGGCCAAGCTCGAGACCTTCGACGCGGACCGCATGGCGATCCGTTCGATCGTGATGACCGTCAAGGCCGAGAACAACGGCAACACGACGACCTACGAGAACATCGAGACGTCGCCGATCCGCAAGGGCGTCATCGAGACGTTCGTCCAGGGCAGTGGGC
>JAVTWI010000320.1:0-4639 GCA_032229845.1 Rhabdaerophilum sp. | reverse complement strand
GCTTCGCGGCGTGATCGCCGCCGAGGCGCTGGCGACCCGGCTCGGTGACAAGCAACTCGTGATCGTCGATATCCGGTCGGGCGACACGAAGGAACAGGGCAAGGCGCTGTTCGCGGCCGGTCATATTCCCGGTGCGGTTCACGCCGATTACGCCTTTGCAAGCTGGCGCCTTCCGCGCGAGAAGACCTCGGTCTACCTGCCGGAACCGGCGCAGTTCGAGGCGCTGGCCGGCGATCTCGGCATCGCGCCGGAGAGCGATGTCGTCGTCGTCCACGACGGCAACGACGCGACCAGCTTCGGCGCGGCCGCGCGCGTCTACTGGAGTTTCAAGGCCATGGGCCACGCGTCGATCGCGGTGCTCGACGGCGGCTATCGCGGCTGGACGGCCGACAAGGCCCGCAAGGTCGAGGCCGGTGCGAGCAGCCCGGCGCCGTCGATCTACGAGGCCAATCCGGTGCCGGCGCTGCGCGCCTCGCTCGAAGACGTGCTGGCGGCGGAGAAATCCGGCGCGGTGCTGGTCGACTCGCGGCCGGAAAGCTTCTTCACCGGGCTGGAAAAGCACAAGGCGGTCGCGGCCTTCGGCCATATCCCCGGCGCGATCAGCATTCCGCATTCGCGCGCCCTCGATGCCGACCACAAGCTCAAGCCGCGCGCCGAACTCGAAAAGGTCTATGCGCAGACCTCGCAGGCGCCCGTCACGATCGCCTATTGCAACACCGGGCACTGGGGCGCGACCGACTGGTTCGTGATGAGCGAGATCCTCGGCCAGAAGAACGCCAAGCTCTATGACGGCTCGATGCTGGAATACACGCTGGAAAAGAAGGGCTCGGTCGCCAATCCGCGCGCCGGTTCGGGCACCTGAGCCAGCGAACCAGCCTATCAGAATGACAAACCCGCCGTTTTCGGCGGGTTTTTTGTTTCGAGTCCGGTTTTGTCCGAAAGCCGGTTCTCAGAACGGAATATCGTCGTCGAAGTCGCTGCGGCCACCCCCGCCGCCGGCCGGGCGCGATCCGCCGCCGCCGCCCCCACCGGAACGCGGCGCGGAGCCGCCGAAGCTGCCGCCGCCCGACATATCGTCGATCTCGCGGCCGCCGCCGCTGCTGTCGCGACTGTCGAGGATCGTCAGTTCGCCCCGGAAGCGCTGGAGGACGATTTCGGTCGAGTAGCGCTTCTGGCCGTCCTTGTCCTGCCATTCGCGCGTCTGGAGCTGGCCTTCGACATAGACCTTGGAGCCCTTGCGCAGATATTGCTCGGCGACCTTGGCGAGGTTCTCGTTGAAGATCACCACCGAGTGCCACTCGGTCTTCTCGCGGCGCTCGCCGGACTGCTTGTCGCGCCAGGTTTCGCTGGTGGCGATGCGCAGGTTCACCACCGGATCGCCGTTGCCGAGGCGCCGCGTCTCGGGATCGCGCCCGAGATTGCCGACCAGAATGACCTTGTTGACGCTGCCTGCCATCGTTTCCGCTCCAGAATTGTTCCGCGCACCATAGAGGCCGAGGCCGGGAAGGCACTAGGCCGGCATTTCTTGTCCACAGTTGAGTTCGCGCGAAGCCGATGTCCGCACAATACGCCGCTTATCGAAAATTAACCACATTGCGCCTAGCCTGATCCACTCGCGCCCTTTCCGTCCAAGAAGCGGATGGAGCCTGCGGCGCCAGCTCATCAAACGCCTTCGACACCGTCACCCGACGCAGAGCCCTGCTTTGCGCCGACCGAGCCTTCCTGGCCTTTTTCCGGCCGATCTGCGCTTGCGACACCGAGGAGAGAGACGATGAAGCGCATCCTGTTCCTGCTCGCCCTGCTGCCGGGCGCCGCGCTCGCCCATAGCTGGTACCCCTACGAATGCTGCTCCGACCGTGACTGCTTCCCGATGCCGGTCAGCGATGTGCGCATCACGCCGGCCGGCTATACGCTCGACGATGGCACGCTGATCGAATACCGCGAGGCGCGCCCCTCACCCGACGACAAGTTCCATATCTGCCGCCGACAGGACGGCAAGGGGCCGATCATCCGCCTCCACCAGAAGCCGGCCTGCTTCTGGGCGCCGATGGGCGCTTCGTGACGATTCCCGACTCCCCCTGACGACTGCTGTCAGGGTGCAATTCGATGTTCTGTTTTTGTTCTAGACGGAGCGACGGTTTTCGTGCAAGTCTTTTCTGGAGGCTCAGGGCACGATTCCACCGATCCGCGCGGGAAGCGATTGAAGGAGGCGCGCCGGGCCCCTAGATTGAACGGAACCCGCCATTTCCGACCGGACGACCATGCCCAATGCCAAGACGGCCCGCGCGAAGAGCGGCGCCCCGAAAGACGAATCTGCGCGAATCGAGAGCCTGTTCGACGAGGCGGCGCTGCGGTTTCCCGGCCAGCGGGTGCTGAGCATCCGCGGCGCGCGCGAGCATAACCTCAAGAATGTCGATCTCGTCATCCCGCGCGACAAGCTGGTGGTGTTCACCGGGCTTTCGGGCTCCGGCAAGTCGTCGCTCGCCTTCGACACGATCTACGCCGAGGGGCAGCGGCGCTATGTCGAGAGCCTCTCGGCCTATGCGCGCCAGTTCCTGGAGATGATGCAGAAGCCGGATGTCGACCAGATCGACGGGCTCTCGCCGGCGATTTCGATCGAGCAGAAGACCACCTCACGCAATCCGCGCTCGACCGTCGGCACGGTAACGGAAATCTACGACTATATGCGTCTCCTCTGGGCGCGTGTCGGCATCCCCTATTCGCCCGCGACCGGGCTGCCGATCGAGAGCCAGACCGTCAGCCAGATGGTCGATCGCGTGCTCGAATTGCCGGAGAAGACGCGCGGCTACCTGCTCGCGCCGGTGATCCGCGGCCGCAAGGGCGAATACAAGAAGGAGCTCGCCGATTTTCTCAAGCGCGGCTACCAGCGTGCGAAGATCGATGGCCAGTTCTACGAGATTTCCGAGGCCCCTGCCCTCGACAAGAAGCTCAAGCACGATATCGACGTGGTGATCGATCGCATCGCGGTGCGGCCCGATATCGGCGCGCGGCTCGCGGAAGGCTTCGAGGCCGCGCTCGACATGGCGGACGGTATCGCCGTGCTGGAATTCGCCGACGAGAAGGACGCGAATGGCGAGGCGCGCCGCATGACGTTCTCGTCGAAGTTCGCCTGCCCCGTCTCCGGTTTCACCATCGCGGAGATCGAGCCGCGCCTGTTCTCCTTCAACAATCCGTTCGGCGCCTGCCCCACCTGCGGCGGCATCGGCCACGAGATGCGGATCGATGCCGATCTGATCGTGCCGGAGCCGAACCTCTCGCTGAAGAAAGGCGCCATCGCGCCCTGGGCGAAATCCTCGTCGCCCTACTACGGGCAGACGCTCGAAGCTCTCGCGGCCCACTACGGCTTCTCGATGACGAAGCCCTGGGCGGACCTGCCTGACAGCGCCAAGATGGTGATGCTCTATGGCTCCGGGCAGGAGCCGATCCGTTTCGCCTATAACGACGGCATGCGCGCCTACGAGGTGAAGAAGCCGTTCGAGGGCATCATCACCAATCTCGAACGGCGCTACAAGGAAACGGAGAGCGACTGGAGCCGCGACGAAATCTCGCGTTTCATGGGCGAGACGCCGTGCTCGGATTGCGGCGGGCACCGCCTCAAGCCGGAGGCGCTGGCGGTGAAGATCGGCGGCTGTCACATCGGCGAGGTCGCGGCGCTGTCGGTGAAGGACGCGGCGGTTTGGTATGAGGCGCTGCCCGGCAAGCTGACACCGAAGCAGAACGAGATCGCCGGCCGCGTGCTCAAGGAGATCCGCGACCGGTTGCGGTTCCTCAACGATGTCGGCCTCGAATACCTGACGCTCAGCCGCGGATCCGGCTCGCTCTCGGGCGGCGAGAGCCAGCGCATCCGCCTCGCCTCGCAGATCGGCTCGGGCCTCACAGGCGTGCTGTATGTTCTTGATGAGCCCTCCATCGGGCTCCACCAGCGTGACAACGAACGCCTGCTCGGCACGCTGAAGCGGCTGCGCGATCTCGGCAATTCGGTCATCGTCGTCGAGCATGACGAGGATGCCATCCGCGAGGCGGATTACGTCGTCGATATCGGCCCCGGTGCCGGCATCCACGGCGGCGAGATCATCGCGGTCGGAACGCCGGACGAGGTGATGGCCAATCCGAAATCGCTGACGGCGGATTACCTCATGGGCCGGAAATCCGTGATGGTGCCCAAAAAGCGCCGGGCGCCGCAGAAATCGCGGGTGCTCAAGCTTGTCGGCGCGCGCGGTAACAACCTCAAGGCCGTCGATGTCGAGATCCCGCTCGGGCTTTTCACCTGCGTCACCGGCGTTTCCGGCGGCGGCAAGTCGACGCTGGTGATCGAGACGCTCTACAAGGCCGCCGCGCGGCGCCTCAACGGCGCGATGGAGCACCCGGCACCGTTCGACCGCATCGAAGGGCTCGAACTGCTCGATAAGGTGATCGACATCGACCAGTCGCCGATCGGTCGCACGCCGCGCTCGAACCCCGCGACCTATACCGGCGCCTTCACGCCGATCCGCGAGTGGTTCACCAACCTGCCCGAGGCGAAGGCGCGCGGCTACGGGCCGGGCCGCTTCTCGTTCAACGTCAAGGGCGGGCGCTGCGAGGCCTGCCAGGGCGACGGCGTCATCAAGATCGAGATGCA
>JAVTWI010000319.1:0-4649 GCA_032229845.1 Rhabdaerophilum sp. | reverse complement strand
CACGGTCATCGACGGCGCGCGCGCGGAGGCCGACGCCCGCGCGGTTCAGGCCCGGCTGCGCGCCGGCGAAACGCTGCCACTCGCCGGCGTGCCGCTGATCGTCAAGGACAATATCTGGGCAGCGGGCTGGCCGACGACGCAAGGCTCGAAGGTGTATGAAGGCCATGTCTCGCCGCGGGATGCGCTGGCGGTGGCGCGCGCCCGGCAGGCCGGGGCGATCGTCGTCGGCATCGGAACCTGCTCCGAATTCGCCTCGAAAGGGCAGACGACCACGCCGCTCTACGGCGTGACCCGTCACCCCGATGATCCGGGCCTCACGCCGGGCGGCTCTTCCGGTGGCAATTCGGCCGCGATCGGCGCCGGGCTGGTTCCGCTGGGGCTGGGCACCGATGGTGGCGGATCGAGCCGTCGTCCGCCCGCGCATTGCGGCATCGTCGGCTTCAAGCCGAGTTACGGCGCGATCGCACACCCCTACGGCTTTCCCGAGCCATTCTGGTGGCTCTCCTGCATCGCGCCGATGGCCCGCGACGTCACCGATTGCGCGCTGCTGTTCGAGGCCGTCGCCGGCGAGGACCCGGCCGATCCCGAGAGCCGGCCGGTCGCGCCGGCCTTTGCGGGCGATCCGGCCGGGCTGCGCGTGGCGTTCGCGCCGAAGCTGGGCCTCGACGTGCCGGTCGATCCCGATGTCGAGGCCGCGTTCGGAACGGCGCTCGCGGCTCTCTCCCGCGCCGTGTCGGACCTGCGTGAAGCCGCGCCGGAATGGCCGGATGCCCGCGCGCGGCAGGACCTGATGGCGAGCCAGTTCGCTGGCCTTGCGGCCTTTTACGGCGACCGCTGGCGCGCCGAGCCGGAGCTGTTCGACCCCGATATCGGCGTGCAGATCGAGCGGGGGCTGGTGATGCCGGCCACGACGCTCGCCGGGGCGATGGAGTCGAGCCTTCTCGTCCGCCGCGCGGCAGCGCGGTTCTTCGCGGATTTCGACCTGCTGATCTCGCCGACGACGCCTTGCGTCGCCTGGTCGAACACCGTGTCGGCACCGGCGGAGATCGGCGGCATGCCGGTCGATCCGCGCGGCCACGCGGTCTTCACCCCGCTGTTCAACCACGCCTGGACGCCGGCGCTCTCGGTTCCCTGCGGGCGCGGGCGTGACAATCTGCCGGTCGGGATGCAGATCGTCGGTCCGATCGGGCAGGATCGTAAGGTGCTGGCCTTCGCCGCCTTCGCCGAGCGTGTTTTCGCCGCTGCCGGCCTTTGGAGTTCCTGATGCGCCTTCTTCTGCTCAACCCCAACATGACCGAGGCGGTAACCGAGCGGCTGGCGACTGTCGCGCGCGCCATCGCCTCGCCGGGCACGGAGATCCTGCCGGTGACCGCGCCGCGCGGCTTTCCCTACATCTCGAGCCGTGCGGAAGCGCAGGTCGCCGGCGCGCTGGTGCTGGAAATGCTGGCCGAGCGCGCGGGCACGTTCGATGCTGCGATCGTCGCCGCCTTCGGTGACCCCGGCCTGTTTCCGGCGCGCGAACTGTTCGATTTCCCGGTCGTCGGCATGTCGGAAGCCGCGATGCTCACGGCCTGCATGCTTGGCCGCCGGTTCTCGATCGTCACCTTCTCGCTCAATCTCGAACCCTGGTACCGGGAATGCGTCATCGCCAACGGGCTGGAGGGGAGACTTGCCAGCATCCGCTGCGCCGGCGGCGCCTTCGCTTCCATCGCCGACGTCCAGCATGAGAAGGAGGCGGCGCTGGTCGAACTCTGTCGCCTTGCGATCGAGCAGGACGGCGCCGATGTCATCATTCTCGCCGGCGCGCCGCTCGCGGGGCTCGCCGCCCGCGTGAGGGACAAGGTCGCGGTGCCGCTCGTGGATCAGATCGCGGCGGCGACCCTGCAGGCCGAGACGCTCGTCGCGCTCGACCCTCTGCCGCCGCGCGCCGGCTCGTTCCGCCGCCCACCCGCCAAGCCCTCCGTCGGTCTTGCGCCGGCGCTCGCGGCGCGGTTCGACCACAAGGACTGAAAGCGCCCGCAGCAGGGCAGGGCGCCTGCCGTGGCTAGAGCGGCCGCTCCATTTTCTTAGTATAACGCATTTTCTTTCGATCAACCGGCATCCACTTGATCGGAAAATGCTTTAGCTCAGCATGCGCGTGTCACCGCAGACCGAAATTTCCTGGCCGGAAATGGTCCGCGCATGCGGCGAGGCCAGAAAGACGATCTGCCGGGCGATGTCGTCCGGGTTGACGAATTCCTTGATGGACACCCCGGCGAACAGGCGCGCCGTCATCTCTTCATGGCTGACGTTCAGGCTGCGCGCCTTGTTGGCGATGACGCTCTGGATGCGCGCACCATCGACAAGACCGGGGCAGATCGCGTTGACCCGAATGCCGAATTCGCCGAGTTCGGCCGCGAGCGCCTTGGTGAAACCGATCACGCCCCATTTCGCGGCGCCATAGGGCGAGCGCAACGGAAAGCCGTGCTTGCCGGCCTGGCTCGACAGGTTGATCATCGACGGATTTCCGGAGCTTTTCAGCATCGGAACAGCGAGCCGCGCGCAGTTGAACTGACCGGTGAGGTCGACCGCGATACACCGGTCCCAGTCCTCGACGGAAATCTCGTCGACGCGACCGGTCGGTCCGGCGATGCCGGCGTTGTTGACGAGGCAATCGAGCCCGCCGAGCACGGCCTGCGCATCGCGGAACAGGCGGGAAACCGCATCCCGGTCGGAAACGTCGCAGACGGAAGAGGTGATCGCAGGGTCGGATTGTGCCAGGGCATTGAGCGCGGCCGGATCGACGTCGCAGACGTGCACCCGTGCCCCCTCGGCCGCGAAGGCGCGTGCGATCGCCCGTCCGATGCCGTTCGCGCCTGCCGTCACCAGCACCTTCGCGCCGGCCAGTTGCATATCCATGATCGTCGTTCCTTTTCCGGGCAGTCTGGGGGGTCAATCGTCCGCGAGGCCGCCCGTTCGGGCGATATGCGCGGCGGCGGCGGAGATATCGGCTTCGATCGCGCGGCGGGCGCCGGCATCGTCGCGGGCGCGAAGGGCGACAAGCAGGGCGGCATGGGCCTGCACCGCGCTGCCGCCCTTGAGGCGGTCGGGATCGCTGCGCATGTCGAGGTTGAGCACGGGGCCGGCGCGGAGCCAGAGGCGCTCGATCATCTCGACAAGCGTTGGCATGCCGGCAGCGCGGTAGAGCGTCGCGTGCAGCTTGTGGTTGGCAGTCACCGCCTCGGTGCTGTTCGGCGGAGTGCTTTCGGCGGCTTCCCGGAAAATCCGCTCCGCTTCCGCGATCGCGGCGATGTCGGCCTCGCTCGCGTTGCGGGCAGCCTCCTCGGCGGCAAATCCCTCCAGTACGAGGCGGATGCGCGTCAATTCGCGGAACTGGCTCAGGGACATGATCGGCACCCGCACCGCACGACCGGGCAGGACCTCGAGCGCCCCATCGGCGGCGAGGCGGCTGATTGCCTCGCGCACCGGCATCATCGAGACGCCGATCGCCTCCGCGACCTTGCGCAGCGAGAGCTTCTCGCCCGGCGCCAGCTTTCCGGCCATCAACAGCGCGCGCAGCTCGCCGGCGACGCGATCACCGAGCGTTTCCTTCGGCAGGACGCCGATTTCGGCCAGCGCGCTGCCGGCTGAAAACGAATCCCGCGCCGGGCGCGGCGAAATGGGCTGGACAAGGGCTTTCATGTCGTGCATCCTAACTGTGATCACAGATCACGACAAGCGGAATTCATCCGCAGTGAAATCACAAAGCGCTTGCGGGCCAGGCTCGAACGGCCAGACCTCGAAAGCCGGGAGGAAGACATGAAGGACATTAAGGGGCGTGCCTCTTCCATTTCGCGCCGTCAGGCTCTGGTGGGTCTCGGTGCTGCAGCGACGGGTGCCGTCGCCATGCCGTCGATTATTCTCGCGCAGAGCCCGGATGTCATCCGCTTCGGGCATCTCACGCCACGGACCGGGTTTCTCGGCCCGCTTGGCGAATTCGCGGTGCAGGCCGTCGATCTCGCGGTCGAGGAGGTCAACGCGGCTGGCGGCATCATGGGCCGCAAGCTCGAGATCCTGAAGGAAGACTCCGTCAATCCGCAGACGGCTTCGACCAAGGCGGAGCGCATGGTCGAGCGTGACAAGGTCGCCTGCCTGCTCGGCGAGATCTCGTCGGCATCCTGCCTTACGATCGCGCAGGTTGCCCAGCGCACCAAGACTCTGTTCGTCAATACCGGCGGCAATTCCGACGCGCTCCGTGGGGCGAACTGCAACAAGTACATGTTCCATATCGAGAGCCAGAACTCGATGTATGTGAAGACCTGCGGTCGCTCACTGATGGCGCAGGGGCTGGTGAAGGGCAAGAAGTGGTTCTCCCTGACCGCTGACTATGCCTTCGGTCACGATCTGCTGAAGGTTGCGAAGCGGTTCATGGAGGCCAATGGCGGCCAGTTCGCCGCCGACAAGCTGGTCCCGACCGACGCGACCGACTTCTCCGCGCTGCTGCTGGAAATCCGCGCCGCCAAGCCCGATCTCGTGATCTCGAACCTTGCGGGCAACCAGATCACCAACTTCCTGAAGCAATATGCCGAGTTCGGGCTGGATTTCCCGGTCGCCGGCTTCGGCTTCGATACCGCGCTCGCCTGGGCGGCCGGGAAGGGGAACTTCGGCGG
>JAVTWI010000318.1:0-4685 GCA_032229845.1 Rhabdaerophilum sp. | reverse complement strand
CATGAT
This sequence comes from Rhabdaerophilum sp., assembly GCA_032229845.1. Taxonomy (GTDB): domain Bacteria; phylum Pseudomonadota; class Alphaproteobacteria; order Rhizobiales; family Beijerinckiaceae; genus Rhabdaerophilum. The sequence continues at coordinate 4,679 of JAVTWI010000318.1, read as the reverse complement.
TGAACATCAGCAGCCATCGCCTGCGTCCGGTTGCGTCGATAGCGAGTTACAATCCGCCGCCGTCGGAATAGCGGCCGACCTCCTTCAGCGTCGCAACGGCTCGCGCTGAGAGTTTCCCGAGCACTCGTTTAGCCATGCTTCCGTCCTCGAAATAGCCGGCCCCACTTTAGGGCCCCACTATTTGACGCGGCTTTGCGCGTTCGTCAATGAACGCCAGCGAATAGAGCGTGCCGATTTATTCGCAATTTCAGCAACAAACGCAAAAGATGGCGAACTTCCGCGTCTCCGGATGAAGTAGAGTATTGCGGACTCCCTGTCCGCCATTCCTTTGATTGTCATGCGCCCGCAGGCCACTCCATGGTTCACGCGATGTGCCGCCGATGGTAGGCCGGTGGATGCGATACCCAGCCTTAAGCTGTGATATGGAACCCGTGATCGATATAGGTCAGGGATCCCGTGAGCGGAGCAGCCGCTGCACTGGCCAGAAAGGCGGCGACGGATCCGATTTCCCGGATGGTGATGGGCCGATGGGCGGGCGTCTGCGCCCGGACATGCTCGAGCAGGTCGGGAAAACCGGCGATGCCGGACGCCGCGCGCGTGGTGATCGCGCCGGTGGACAGGGCGTGGACATGGATGTTCTGCCCCGCTAGATCGACCGCCAGCGTCCGGACCGAGGATTCGAGCGCGGCCTTCACCGGCCCCATCAGGTTGTAGTGGTCGACCACGCGATCGGACCCCAGGAAGCTGATGGTCATCAGGCTGCCACCCTGTCGCATCAGAGGGCGCGCCAACCGGGCCATTCGGATGAACGAATGGCAGGAAACGTCCATCGCCAGGGAAAATCCCTCGGCGGTCGTTTCGATCAGGTTCGATTGCAGGTCCTCCCGCGGCGCAAAGGCGATGGAGTGGAGCACGAAATCGAGTTGACCCCACCGGGCTTCGATGGCGGCGAAAACCTGTTCCAGCGCGCCGGCAACCGAAACGTCACACGGCAGGATCAATGACGCGCCAAGCGATTCGGCCAGGGGGCGGACGTGGGGTTCAGCCTTGGCGTTGAGAAACGTGACGGCGAGGTCCGCGCCGGCCTCGCGGAAGGCCCGTGCGCAGCCATAGGCGATACTCTGGTCGTTCGCGATACCGACAACGAGCCCGCGCTTGCCCTCAAGACCGGTCAGCTCGCTCATTAAGGCCTCTCCTGCGGCAGACATTGAAAGGTTTCGCTCGCAATCACGCTTTCCTCGTCAGTCGGGATAACAAGGCAGGCGATCGTGCTTCGGGCCGAGTCGATCCGGGCGGCCTGCGCCCCATTGGCCTCGGGGTCGAGCGAAAGCCCGAGCCAGGCCAGATGCGATGCGATCATCTCACGCACGACCGGCTGGTTCTCGCCGATCCCCGCCGTGAAGACGATGGCGTCCAGCCCGCCGAGGGTCGTCGCCAACGCGGCGATATCGCGCGCGACCTTCTGGCAGAAGAAGGCGACCGCCTCCTCGGCCTCGCTGGATCGGTGCTGGAGCAGATCGCGCATGTCGGCGCTGACACCGGACAACCCGAGCAGACCTGATCGCCGATAGAGCAGATCGGTCAGGGATTCCGCCGAATGCCCGTAACGGGCCAGCAGATGCAGAACCACGCCGGCATCGAGCGTGCCGCAGCGCGTCGCCATCGGCAGTCCGTCCAGCGTGGAAAAGCCCATGCTCGTGTCGCGGCTGACACCGCCGTGAAGGGCGCAGAGGCTGGCCCCGCTGCCGAGATGTGCGACGATGACGCGGCCATCGGCCAACGTCGGAAACCGTTCCCGCAGGGCGCGCACGATGAAGGTGTAGGACAGCCCGTGGAAACCGTAACGTTTCACCCCCTCGTCAAAGAGCGCGCGGGGCAGCGCGAAATGACGCAGCAGCGGCGACTGGGTCTGGTGGAAAGCCGTATCGAAGGAGGCAACCTGCGCGAGTTCGGGCCGAAGGCGCCCCAGAACCTGTACGGCATGCAGGTTCTGCGGCTGGTGCAACGGCGCGAGCGGCTCAAGGGCCGTCAAGGCTTCGAGGACTTCCGCATCGATCCGCACCGGCCCGGCGAACCGGTCGCCTCCATGCACGATCCGGTGCCCGACGGCCCTGAAGCCGGCGCCGGACGGCACGAACCGGTCCTCCAGCATGGCAACCGCCCGGTCGAGCGCCTGCTCCGCATCGGCCGGAGTTCCGAGTTCGAGGTCGCTTGCGCCATCCTCCGTCGCAACATGCAGGATCAGGGGCGGGTGCCGCAGGTCGATCTGGGCCCGCCCGCGCCGCACCACCCCGCGCTCGCCGCGTTCGAAAATGCCGAACTTCAGGCTCGACGAGCCGGCATTGACAGTCAGGACGATCATGTCGCGGGCTTCGGCGCCGTCCCGTGGACCATCATCTTGGCCAGGGCGGCGGAGACAAGCCGGCTGCGCGTGGAATCGGACCGGCTTGTGAGGATAATCGGCACGCGCGCGCCCAACACCAGCCCGGCAGCATCCGCGCCGGCGAGATAGACCAGTTGCTTCGCGAGCACATTACCGGTTTCGAGGCTCGGCACGAGCAGGATGTCAGCCCGCCCGGCGACGGGGGAAACGATCTCCTTGATCCGCGCGGCATCGAGATTGACCGCGTTGTCAAAGGCCAGGGGACCATCGACACGGGCGCCGGTAATTTGTCCGCGCGCGGCCATCTGCGTCAGCGCGGCGGCGTCGAGCGTCGCGGGCATGGCGGAATTCACGGTTTCGACTGCCGCAAGGACCGCCACAAGCGGCTCCGCAAGCCCGAGTTTGTGCATGAGATCGATCGCATTCTGGCAGATGTCGCGCTTCTGTTCGAGCGTCGGCAGAATGCTGATCGCGGCGTCGGTCACGGCCAGCAGTTTGTCGTAGGCCGGAACATCCATCAGGTAGACATGGCTGATGCGCCGCCCGGTGCGCAGGCCGGACTGCGACTGCACAACCGCGCCGAGCAGCTCGTCGCTATGGAGGCTGCCTTTCATCAGGGCATCGCCCTGCCCCCGCGCGGCAGCGGCAACCGCGAGGGCGGCGGCCTCGTGGCTGTGCTCCGCATCGATCATTTCGATCCCGTCCAGCACGACCCCGGCATGTTCGGCTGCCGCACGAACCTTGGCGAGCGGCCCGAAGATCACCGGTTCGAGCAGCCCCGCATCGCGCGCTTCGATCACGGCGATGATCGCCTCGTCGCTGCAGGGGTGGACGATCGCCGTGCGGAGCAGCGGCCAGGCACGGGCCTCGTCGAGAAAGGCCTCGAAACGGCTTTGCCGCCGCATGGTGATCTGCGGCACAGGCATGCGCGGCAGGGAAAGCTTTTCATCCGGCGCGATCACGGTCGCCACGCCGCTCAGGACCTCCTCACCCGCCTGATTGCGGCAGGTCGTCTCAAGCAGCACGATCCGCCTGTCCGGGTGCTTCTCCTTCACCGTCACGCTGGTGGTGATCGTGTCGCCGGGCGCGACCGGCCGGCGAAAGCGCAGATCCTGCCCCAGATAGATCGTTCCGGGGCCGGGCAGGCAGGTGCCGAGCACGGTTGAAATCTGGGATGCGGTCCACATGCCATGGATGACCACATGCCCGAATATGTCCGTCGCCGCGTAGTCCGGATCGAGATGCGCCGGATTGACGTCGCCGGACGACGCGGCGAACAACCGCACGTCATCCTCGGTCACCGTTCGAGCCAACGATGCGCAGTCGCCGATCGCGAGCTCGTCGAACACGCGATTGCTCAACATGGTGTGGGTCGACAGATCGTTCATTTCTGCCTCACATATTCGCCCGGTGCGTCACAGAGGGGGTTAAGGCCGGCTGCCGGCGCACCCATTCCAGGGGCAGCGGACAGTTCCGCGCTCCCGAATCCTCAAGCCACCGGCTCCAGAGCGTCCACCAAGACCCCTCGACCAACGGCGCTGCCGCGAGCCACTCGTCGGGGCTCAGGAGCGGGTCTTGGTTCTGTCGTCCGGCATGACGGAAGTGCCGGCGCGGATGGCCCGGCGGATTGACGATACCGGCATTGTGCCCGCCATTCGTCAGCACGAAGGTGACCGGCGAACCCGCGAGCGCATGGATTTTGTACACCGAACGCCAGGGCGCGATGTGATCGCGCTCCGTTCCGACAGCGAAGATCGGCGCCGTGATGTTCTGCGCAGCCACCTCGCGCCCCTCGACGACCATGCGGCCTGCGGCGAAATCGTTCCCCAGAAAGAAGTGCCGCAGATATTCGGAATGCATGCGGCTCGGCATACGCGTCGTGTCCTGATTCCACGCCATCAGGTCGATCGTGGGCGAGCGCTTGCCCAGCAGGTAGTCCTGCACGAGATGCGACCAGACCAGATCATTGGCGCGCAGCATCTGGAAGGCTGCCGTCATTTGCGGCGCATCGAGGAATCCCTGGCCCTCCATCACGCTTTCCAGCGAGGCGACCTGATCGTCGTCGATGAAGACCCGCAATTCGCCGGCTTCGGAAAAATCGGTCGGGCCGCCAGCAATGTGAGACTTGCGAGCCGGTCGTCGCCGAACTCGGCCATGCCCGCTGCGGCGAGCGAGAGCAGCGTGCCGCCAAGGCAATAGCCGGCGGCATGCACCTTCCGTCCCGGCACGATCTTGCCGATCGCCTCGCGCGCGGCCATCACGCCGTCGCGCCGTTAGTCGTCGAAGGCGACCACCG
>JAVTWI010000317.1:0-4687 GCA_032229845.1 Rhabdaerophilum sp. | reverse complement strand
CGCTCACGCCAGCCTCCCGAGAACGGCGGCGAGAAGCGGCGCGACCAAATGCGCGGCCCATTCGACCAGCAGCGCCGCGAACAGCGCGAAGAGATAGGCGATCGAACCGCCGAACATCCGCCAGCAGGCCTTGCGCAAGGCCGCTTCGTCCCGTGCACGCAGGATTGCGAACGCCCAGTAAAGCATCGCTGCGCCGCCAGTCGTCGCCGCGATCGCATAGGCAACCCCGCCGAGCCCGAAGGCCAGCGGTGAAAGACCCGCCGGGACCACGATCAACGTGTAGAGCAGGATCTGCAGCCGGGTGTTCTTCTCGCCGGCGACATTGGGCAGCATCGGCACGCCGGCACGACCGTAATCGTCAGACTTCACCAGCGCGAGCGCCCAGAAATGCGGCGGCGTCCAGAGGAAGATGATCGCGAACAGCAGCATCGGCTCGATGGTGACGCTGCCGGTCACCGCAGCCCAGCCGATCACCGGCGGCAGGGCGCCTGCTGCCCCGCCGATGACGATGTTCTGCGCCGTCCGGCGCTTGAGACCCATCGTGTAGACGACGACGTAAAAGAAGATCGTGAAGGCGAGCAGCCCGGCGGCAAGCCAGTTGGTGGCAAGGCCGAGCACCATCACCGAGAAGACCGACAGGAACAGGCCGAAGGACAGCGCCTCGCCTTCCTTCACCCGGCCGGAGGGGATCGGCCGCCCGGCCGTTCGCTTCATCACGGCATCGATATCGGCATCGTACCACATGTTGAGCGCGCCCGAGGCGCCGCCGCCGATCGCGATCGCCAGGATCGTGATGGCGCCGATCACCGGATGAATCGTGCCCGGCGCGACGACCATGCCGACCAGCGCCGTAAACACGACGAGCGACATCACGCGCGGCTTCAGAAGCGCGATGAAATCCTCGGGATCGGCATTCGAGATCAGGCTCTCGCGCCGGGAGTCGGCTCCCAATTCACTCAATTCTGCAACCTTGCCATCTGGCTCGTGGTGAAACGCGGTCGGAAAGGGAAGCCCCTTCCCATCGGGAAAAAGCGGCGGGGAACCCGGCGCTTCTTGCCGATGGGCCGGGCGCCCGCGTCGGGCGCCCGGTTGCCGGATTTAGTGGCCGCCGCCGGTGATGCGCGGCAGGGTCTCGAACTGGTGGAACGGCGGGGGAGAGGTGAGGGTCCACTCCAGCGTCGTCGCGCCTTCGCCCCACGGGTTCGCACCCGCCTTCTGCTTCTTCGAATAGGCGGTCCAGATGCCGTAGAAGAAGATCAGCAGGCCGAAGGCGAAGATATACGAGCCGTAGGACGAGACCTTGTTCCAGCCGGCATAGGCGTCCGGGTAGTCGACGTAGCGGCGCGGCATGCCGGCAAGGCCGAGGAAGTGCTGCGGGAAGAACAGCACGTTCGCGCCGGTGAAGGCGAAGGCGAAGTGCAGGTTGCCGATCCAGTCCGGGATCACGTAGCCGGACATCTTCGGGAACCAGTAGTACCAGCCCGCGAAGATCGCGAACACTGCACCGAGCGAGAGCACGTAGTGGAAGTGCGCCACGACGTAATAGGTGTCGTGCAGCACGCGGTCCGCGCCGGCGTTCGCGAGCACCACGCCGGTGACGCCGCCGACCGTGAACAGGAAGATGAACCCGATCGCCCAAATCATCGGCGTGCGGAACTGGATCGAACCACCCCACATCGTCGCGATCCACGAGAAGATCTTCACGCCGGTCGGCACCGCGATCACCATCGTCGCCGCCACGAAGTACTGCTGGGCGCCGAGCGAGATGCCCGTCGTGTACATGTGGTGCGCCCAGACGATGAAGCCGACGAAGCCGATCGCGACCATCGCATAGGCCATGCCGAGATAGCCGAACACCGGCTTGCGCGAGAAGGTCGAGACGATGTGGCTGATGATGCCGAAGGCCGGCAGGATCAGGATGTAGACCTCCGGGTGGCCGAAGAACCAGAACAGATGCTGGAACAGGATCGGGTCGCCGCCGCCTTCCGGCGCGAAGAAGGTCGTGCCGAAGTTGCGGTCCGTCAGCAGCATGGTGATGCCGCCGGCGAGCACCGGGAGCGAGAGCACCAGCAGGAAGGCGGTCACCAGCACCGACCAGGCGAACAGCGGCATCTTGTGCAGCGTCATGCCCGGCGCGCGCATGTTGAAGATGGTGGTGATGAAGTTGATCGCGCCGAGGATCGACGAGGCGCCGGCGATGTGCAGCGAAAGGATTGCGAAATCCATCGCCGGGCCGGGCTGGCCCGAGGTCGAGAGCGGCGGGTAGATCGTCCAGCCGCCGCCGACGCCGTTGGCACCCGGCGGGCCCTCAACGAACATCGAGATCAGGAGAAGGCCGAACGCGGCCGGCAGAAGCCAGAACGAGATGTTGTTCATGCGCGGAAACGCCATGTCCGGCGCGCCGATCATGATCGGCACGAACCAGTTGGCGAAACCGCCGATCAGCGCCGGCATGACCATGAAGAAGATCATGATCAGGCCGTGACCGGTCACGAACACGTTGAAAGTATGCGGGTTCGAGAAATACTGCAGGCCCGGCTCCTGAAGCTCCAGCCGCATCGCGATCGAGAGCGCACCGCCGATGAGGCCGGCCATGATCGCGAACAGGAGATAGAGGGTGCCGATGTCCTTGTGGTTCGTCGAATAGACGTAGCGCCGCCATCCGGTGGGAAGGTCGTGCGAATGGTCATCCGCGGCGTGGGCTTGAGCCATTTCAGTCAACTCCTTGCGAGTTCGGGTCTCGCGCGGTTCAGCGCGCGGAAATCAGGGTTTCGGCGGTGCGGACCGCCGGATCGGTCGAGGCGAACTTCTTCTTCGCGTCGGCGAGCCAGGCCTTGTACTTCTCTTCCGAGACGACGCGGATCGCCAGCGGCATGAAGGCATGGTCCTTTCCGCACAGCTCCTGGCACTGCCCGTAGTAGATGCCTTCCTTGGTCGCGCGGAACCAGGTCTGGTTGAGGCGTCCCGGCACAGCGTCGACCTTGACGCCGAAGGGTTGCACCGAGAAGGCGTGGATCACGTCGGCCGAAGTCACCTGAACGACGACATTCTTGTTCACCGGAACGACGGCCTCGTTATCGACAGCGAGGAGGCGCGGATAGTCCTCCTTCTTGCCCTTGCCGGCCTTGAGCGCGTCGGCGATGTCCTCGTCGGTCATCATGCGAACGTCGAACTCAAAGCCGCCGCCGGCATCCTTCGGATATTCGAACTTCCAGTACCAGGCATTGCCCGTCAGCTTGATCGTGAGATCGGCGGGCGGCGGCACGATCTGCTGCTTGAGAAGGCGGAAGGAGGGAATGGCGATCACGACGAGGATGAGCACCGGGATGAGCGTCCAAGCAACCTCGAGACCGACATGGTGGGTCGTCTGCGAGGGAACCGGGTTGGCCTTGGCGTTGAACTTGACCGCGACCGCCACCAGCAGCGCCAGCACGAACAGCGTGATCACCGTGATGGTGATCAGCAGCCCGTCGTGAAACTTGTGGATGAACTCGGCGATCGGGGTCGCCGCATCCTGAAACCCGAGCTGCCAAGGTTCGGCATGGCCGGACGCCTGCGCGGTTCCGCCGCCCAGCAGGCCGAGGAAACCGGCCGCACAAAGGCGATTTTTCGCCGTCCCCAGCGTTCCAGCGATATTGATTGAAGTCAAAGCCATGGCGAATGCCACTCCCTAAGGAAATCCCAACCCGGTCTGAGCCGTTCATCGTTCCGACAATCCCGCCCATCCGTTCCGGATGGCCCAGCGGCGGGGGAATGGTCAGAATACATGCGACTTGGCGCATATATCGACCGTCCACTTTTCATAATCCGCACCACGATGCAAGCGCTAGCTTGCCATCAAGGAGCCAATCCCGATTACGCCACAATGTCTCCTTAAGCGAGAGACAAAATTGGTCAATGCAGCCCTTGTTGCACTGCAGGTGGATCAAGGCGTCGGCTCCACCGGATTTCCCGAGCTTTCTTGACACCACCCGCCGAACTGTTAGGCCAAACCCGCTTGGAGCGAAAGAGCCCGGACGAGAGTCGAGGGCCTTGGCAAAAAGTCTGTTGGCAAAAGAGTCTTGGGAGCGTTTCGACCGTGCATAATTGGACGCATATCCGGGCAGTGATTCGGGCTTTCGGCGCTGTGACGGTGCTGGCCTTCGGGCTGGCGGCGGCCTCGGCCCAAGGGACGCTCAAGGAAAAATACGGCGATTGGCAGCACCGGTGCGATAAGCCTTCGGCCAACGGCGCCGAGCAGTGCATCCTCATTCAGAACGTGCTCGACCAGTCCGATCTCAATCTGGCGGTCGTCGTGCTGCGTGTCGAGGACACCGCGGCAACCGCCGAGGCCCGCAAGAAGGACCCGAACGCGCCTTCCCTCCGCCGACCGGTCCTGCGCGTCATCGCGCCGCTGGGCATCCTGTTGCCGCGCGGGCTCGGCCTGAAGATCGACGACAAGGAAATCGGCTCCACCGGTTTCGTTCGCTGCCTGGAATCGGGCTGCGTCGCCGAGGTGGACATGGACAACACCTTGATCGAGAGCTTCCGCAAGGGCAAGGTGGCGCTCTTCGCGGTGTTCCTGACGCCGGAGGAAGGGCGGGGCCTGCCGGTGACGCTCGCCGGTTTCGAGCAGGGCTTCGCGCAACTCAAGTAATCAAGAACGGCCGGAAGAGGGAGTTCCCAGCGTGCGTAGGATCGGGGAAAC
>JAVTWI010000316.1:0-4695 GCA_032229845.1 Rhabdaerophilum sp. | reverse complement strand
AGCGTGATCGGCACCTGCCCTGCCTTGAGGTAGATCTTCCGGGCCCGCTCGACGACATCGGGATCGGTCCAGGGCGCCGGTGCGATCTCGACGATCGGCACCAGATGCGGCGGGTTCACCGGATGCGCCACGAGGCAGCGCCGCCGCCCCTTCAGCCCTTCCGAAAACCGCGAAGCGACGATGAAAGAGGTCGATGAAGCCAGAATGGCCGATCGCGGTGCCAGGCGGTCCATCTCGGCGAAAAGCGCGGACTTGGCCTCGATGGTCTCGGGGCCGTTCTCCTGGACCAGCGATACATTCTTGAGAGCGTCACGCAGATCCTCCGCCACCCGGATCCGCGCCAGCGACGCCTTGGGATCGGCGACGAGACCGTAGCCGGCAAGTTCCCGCAGGTTGCGGGCGATGTGCGCGCGGGCGGCCTTGGCGGCGCTGCGGTCGACGTCGTGCATGGCGACGTCGAAGCCGTGGCTGGCGAAGACGGTCGCCCAGGCCCTGCCGATCAGCCCCGAGCCCACGATAGCGATCTTGGTCATCCGGATTTCGTCTCCACTCCGTGTTCTTGTCCTAGAGCCACAGCACCTGCCGGCGCGTCTCGATATTCTCGCTCAGGACGCGCGAGGGCCCGGTGTGGATCACCTCGCCGCGTTCGAGCGCGACAGTCGTGTCCGACAGCGCCAACGCCAGATCGAGGTGATGATCGACGATGATGATCGAAACGTCATGCCGCAATTTGTCGAAAGCCTCGAACAGCTCTTCCACCACCGCCGGCGCCAGTCCCTCGAAGGGCTCGTCGAGCAGCAGCACCCGGGTATCGCCGGAGAGGGCGCGCGCCACCGCCACCATCTGCTGCTCGCCGCCGGAAAGGTAGTCGGCAGGCGAGAGCCAGCGCTCGCGGATGCGGGGGAAAAACGAGAAGATCTTGTCGTCGTCCCAGTGCCGGCCGTTTCCGGTGCGGCGGCGCAGACGGCCCAGCTCCATGTTGTCCTTCACGCTCATGCCGGCGAAAAGCCCCCGCCCCTGCGGGACATAGGCGATGCCGGCCCGCGCGATGCTCGCCGCGCTCTGCCGCGCGATCGGCGTGCCGTGAAGCTCGATCTCGCCGGTGGCGGGCGGGGCGATGCCGGTGATCGTCTTGAGCAGCGTCGATTTGCCGGCACCGTTGCGGCCAAGCAAGGCGACGATCTCGCCGCGATGCACGTCGAAGCTCACGTCGCGCAGGATATGGCTCTTGCCGTAGAAAGTGTTGACGCCGGAAAGGCTGAGCACCGTCTCGGACGTCGCCGCGCTGGCTCTCGGCTTCGCGGCGAGTGCATGCGCGCCGGAGCCGATATAGACCTCCTGCACGCGCGGCGATGTGCGGGCGTCCTCCACCGACCCGTCGATCAGCACCGTCCCCTCGTTCATCACCGTGACGTGGTCCGCGATCTGGAACACGCGGTCGATATCGTGTTCCACCAACAGGACCGGCAGATCGGCCGAGATCGCCTTGATGAGGTTGCCGACACGCTCGCGCTCCGCGGCGGCGAGACCGGCGAGCGGTTCGTCGAGCAGCAGCGCGCGCGGCCGCGTCGCCAGCGCGAGGCTCATGTCGAGGAGCCGCTGGCCGCCATAGGAGAGCGAGCCCGCCTCGGCCATCTCGATGCCCTTGAGGCCCATCGTCCGGATGATCGTCTCGGTCTGGGTGTTGGTCTCGGCGAAAGCGTGGGCGTTGCGCCAGAAATCGAACCGCTGCGGCGAACGCGCCTGAACCGCCAGCCGCACGTTCTCCTCGACGCTCAGGGTCGGGAACAGGTTGGTGATCTGGAAGGCGCGCCCGATCCCCGCCTGGGTAATCTCCTCGGGCGGCAGACCGGCAACCTCGCGGCTTTCGAGCCTCACCGAGCCCCGGTCCGGCGCGAACAGGCCGGAGAGCAGGTTGAAGGCGGTCGTCTTGCCGGCGCCGTTCGGGCCGATCAACGCATGCAGCGAACGATCGCGGACGCTGAGATCGACGCCCTCGACCGCGCGCAGGCCGCCGAAATGCTTCGCGATGCCCCGCGCTTCGAGGACGGGCCCGCCGCCGGCCGTCGACGGCTTGAGGAAATCCGGCAGATGCACGGCCCCGGCCTCGCGGGACGCCATCGCCGCATTTCCGATCGCGACCTTGCGGAACGGCCGCGCGAGCCGCTCGGCGACGCCGACGAGCCCCGTCGGCGAGAACACGATGAAGCCGACGAACAGCAGCCCGAACCAGAACAGCCAGTCCGCCGTGACGCTCGACAGGTAATCACGGAAGATCACGAAGAACAGCGCGCCCAGCGCCGGGCCGATGAAGCTCCGCATGCCGCCGATCACGACCATCGCCAGCAGTTCGCCGGAAAAGGCGACCGAGATCGGCTCGGCCGAGGTCATGCGGTTATTGTAAAGCAGCAGCGCACCGGCAAGCCCCGTCAGTGCCGAGGACAGCACGAAGGCGATCAGCTTGTAGCGCTCGGTGGGGATACCGACGAATTTCGCGCGCTGCTCGTTCTCGCGGATCGCGATCAATACGGTGCCGACGGGCGACCGATGAAACCGCCACAGGCCGACGAGAACCAGAAAGCCGACACAGGCGACAAGGGTATAGAACGGCATCGAGGCATCGAAATCGATGCCCGCGGCCACCGGCCGGCGGATGCCGCCGAGCCCGTCCTCGCCGCCGGTCACCGCCGTCCAGCGGAAGGCGATCGAATAGAGCATCGCGGTCAGCGCGAGCGTCAGCAGCGAGAAATAGACACCACGCCGACGCAGGATCAGCGCGCCGAACACCAGCGCGACCGCTGCCACCAGCACGACCGCCAGCAGGATCGGCAGCGCGAACTGGCCCGGCAGCCAGTTCCGCTGGATGAGCCCAGCGGCATAGGCTGCAAGACCGAACCAGGCGCCATGGCCGAAGGAAACGAGCCCCGTCGTGCCCACGAGGATGTTCAGCGCCATGCAGGCGATGGCGAAGATGACAATCTCGGTCGCGGAGGTCGTTCCGAGGCCGATGAGGTTCATTGCCGCCGGCAGGACAACCAGCGCCGCCGCACCCGCGATGAGGGAGGAATAATCGCGAAGTTTCATCGATATCTCCTCACTCGAACCGCTGGATCCGCTCGCCGAACAGGCCGCGCGGACGGAACAGGAGAACAAGAAGCATCATGAAATAGATGACGGTGATCGACCATTGCGGGTAGCCGAGCGCAATGGTCGTGCCCTTGGCGAGGCCGACCAGCAGCGCCGCCACCACCACGCCCCAGAACGAGCCGAGGCCGCCGATGACCACCACGACGAAGGCCGGGGTGATGATCTCCTGCCCCATCGCCGGATGGATCGAGTAGATCGGCGCCAGCAGTACGCCGGCGAGCCCCGCGAGGCCGATACCGAGCGCGGCGACGCTCATCATGTAGGGCTTCAGCGAAATGCCGAGCGCACCGACCATGTCCGGGTTCTGCACCCCCGCGCGGACCACACGCCCAAACGCCGTGCGCTGAAGCAGGAACCACAGCCCGAGCACACAAAGCGCCGCGACCAGCAGCAGCATCGCCCGATATTTGGAATAGATGAAATCCCCCAGGAAGATCTGGCCGCGCAGCCACGAGGGAATGGAATAGGAGAGCGGCGGCGCGCCGAAGATCATACGCAGGGTCTGCTCGGCCACCATGGCGAGACCGAAGGTCAGCAGCAGCGACAGGATCGGGTCGGCACGATAGAAACGCTGGAACAGCCCGCGTTCGAAGATCATGCCGAGAATCGCTACCAGCACCGGCGAGACGATCAGCGCGCCGCCGAAACCGATATGCGGGCCGAGAACGACCGTCAGATAGGCGCCGATCGCATAGAAGGCGCCATGGGCGAGGTTGACGATGCCGCCAAGCGAGAAGATCAGCGACAGCCCGATGGCGATCAGCAGGTAATAAACGCCGTCGAGCAGCCCGTTGAGGATCTGCTGGATGAAGAGCGTCAGCATGCAGGAAGCCTTTCAGCTCGCCGGCGAACGGGCGGCGGCATCGGGAAAATCCCATGCCCGACCGGGAGATCGGGCATGGGAGGCGCGGAAACCTGACCTACTTGAGGGAGACGTCAGGCTGCCAAAGCGTCAGGTCATCTTGCACTCGGCCTCTTCCTTGGTCGTGGCGATGATTTCGAGATTCTCATTGGGGCCCGGCACCGGCCCGGAGGACTTGAAGATGTCCCACTGGTTCTTGATCTCCGCCACCGGCAGGGCCTGGATCGTGTACATCTCGTGCATGAACTGATGGTCGGAGGCGCGGAAGTAGCCCGGCCGCGTCTTCATCACGTCGAACTTGGCGCCCTTCTCCCAATGCTCGATGAGCTTGGCCGTGTCCGCCGATTTCAGTTCGTTCATCGACTGCGCCATGATCTTGACGATGTTGTAATCGCCCCATGCCTGGTTCTCCGGCGGGCGACCGTATTTCTTGGTGAAGGCCGCGACGAAGGCCTTCGTCGCCGGCGTATCGATGAGATGGTGCCAGACGACCGGCCAGGTGCCGCCGAAGTTCCCCTTCCCGGCCGCCCAGGCGAGCGCGGTATCGAAGCCGAAACCGGCAACCGGGAACGTGAGCCCGAATTCGGCATACTGCTTGAGGAAATTCGTGATCTGGTTGCCGGCAAGGTTCGAGATCACGAGATCGGGCTTCGCGGCGCGAATCTCCAGCAGCAGCGCCGAGAAGT
>JAVTWI010000315.1:0-4713 GCA_032229845.1 Rhabdaerophilum sp. | reverse complement strand
CGGACCGAGATGCGCAGCAACTGCTCGCGGCCTGAGCCGCTGGTTTCCTGCACGGCGGAGATGGTCCCGAGGCCGGGGTTCGGCTGCACATCCTCGTAGCCTTCGGCCACGACGGCGCGATGGATGTTCTTGAAAGCCACCTTGCTGTCGAGGCCGGAATAGAGCGCCCAGCTCTTGTAGGTGATGGCGGTGACAAGCGGCACGCCTTCCTGCGTGAAGTTGTCGGCGCAGCCGGCATAGGCCGCAGAGGTTCCCATCGCCAGCGCGCAAACCGCGCCGATCGCCTTGCTCGTAATCATAGTGTCTCCCGAAGAATCTGTGCCGGGGATACGGCACTAAAGATGCAGTGTTAATGCATGTTACGGGAGCGTCAACCGGGAGCGCCGATGATTAGCCGGTTATTGAAATGGATTTTCGGCGATGATCCGCCGGTCGACCGTGCGGATATCGGTTTCCCCGCACAGGCCCATCGTCAGGTCGAGTTCCTTGCGGATGATCTCGATCGCCCGTGCGACTCCCGCCTCCCCGCCGGCGCCGAGACCATAAAGGAATGCCCGGCCGATGTAGGTTCCGGTCGCACCGAGCGCGATCGCGCGCAGCACGTCCTGCCCGGAGCGAATGCCGCCGTCGAGGTGGATTTCGGTCTTCCCGCCGACGGCAGCGACGATTCCCGGCAGCGCCGAGATGGTCGAGCGCGTGCCATCGAGCTGACGCCCGCCGTGGTTGGAGACGACGATGGCATCCGCGCCGGCTTTCACCGCCAGAAGTGCATCCTCAGGGTCGAGAATGCCCTTGAGGACGAGCTTGCCGCCCCAGCGTTCGGCGATCCAGGCAATATCATCCCAGTTGAACGAGGGATCGTGCTGGGACGACACCCAGTCCGAAGCATCCCGCAGCGTGTTCACACCGGCCGCATGTCCCATGACGTTGCCGAAGCCGTGGCGCTTCGTGCCCAACATGCCAAGGCACCAGCGCGGCTTGGTCATCATGTTGGCGAGGTTGCGGAGCGTGAGCCGCGGCGGGGCGGAAAGACCGTTGCGGATATCGTTGTGGCGCTGGCCGAGCACTTGAAGATCGAGCGTCACCACCAGCGCCGAGCAGCGGGCTGCCTTGGCCCGGTCAATCAGCTTGCGGGCGAATTCGCGGTCCTTGCGGACGTAAAGCTGGAACCAGAACGGTGCGTCGGTGTGGCGGGCGATGTCCTCGATCGAGCAGATGCTCATGGTCGAGAGCGTGAAGGGCACGCCGGCCTTCTTCGCGGCCATCGCGGCGTGCATCTCGCCGTCGGCGTGCTGCATTCCGGTGAAGCCGGTCGGTGCGAGCGCGACCGGCATCGTCACCGCCTCCCCGAGCATACTCGTCGCGAGATTGCGCTCGGACATGTCCACCGCGACCCGCTGGCGGAACAGGATGCGCTGGAAATCGCTCTCGTTGGCGCGGTAGGTGCTTTCGGTCCAGGAACCGGAATCCGCGTATTGGTAGAACATGCGCGGCACGCGCTTTTCCGCGAGGCGGCGCAGGTCCTCGATGCAGGTGGTCTTGGCGGGGTCCATGAGAGTATCCGGCGAATGCGTATACTGTATTTCGCGCGCGCCGGTGGCGGGCGTCAAGAGTTCACCGCGCGAGATCGCCGATCCAGTGCGCAAGCCTGTCCGGGCTCTCGCAGAGCCGGTCTGCGCCGGCCTCGGTCAATTCCCTGGAGCCGCCGTAGCCCCACAGCACACCGATGTTGGCGATGCCGTGCCGCCGGGCGGCGAGAATATCGAACTTGCGGTCGCCGATCATGATGGCGCGGGTGGGGTCGACGCCCTCCTCGGCCATGATATGGGCGAGCAAATCGCCCTTGTCGTCGTTGCGGCCGTCGAGTTCGGCGCCGTGAATGGCATGAAAATGAGTGTCGAGGCCGAAATGTTCGACGATCGGCCGCGCCATCACATGCGGCTTCGAGGTGGCGACGATCAGCGTCAGACCCGAATCGCGCAAGGCGGCCAGCGCTTCGGGAATGCCGGCATAGACCGGTGCGTTATACATCGCGCCGGCCCGGTAATGACGACGATAGGCCTCGATCGCCGTTTCGACATCGCCAGCCGGAACGCCGGCCATCGGAAAGGTCTGCCGCAGCGGCGGGCCGATGATCCACAGCAGATCCTCGACATCAGGGACTTCGCGACCGACTTCCCGCAGCGCGTGCTGGAACGACGAGACGATGCCCGGCTTCGGATCCGTCAAGGTTCCGTCGAGGTCGACAAGGAGATGGGTATGGCTCACGCTTCGTTCTCCGTTGAGGCGCGCGAACCGCGGAAGCCGGTCGCGAGCACGTAAAGTTCGGACGAATCCGCCCGGCTTGCCTGCGGCTTCACATGGCGGACGAGCGTAAAATCGCGCTTCAGCTGCGTCACGAGCTGCGCTGTATCGCCGCCCTGAAACAGCTTGCAGAGGAAGAAGCCGCCGGGCCTGAGAACATCCCGCGCGAACTCGACCGCCATTTCCGCAAGGCCGATGATGCGCAGGTGATCGGTTTTCTTGTGGCCGGTGGTGTTGGCGGCCATGTCCGAGATGACACCATCAGCCTCGCCGCCGAGCTTCTCCTTGAGGATCGCATCGGCCTCCGGCAGCGTGAAATCCATCTGGATGAAATCGACACCCGGCAGCGGGTCGATCGCCAGAAGATCGATCCCGACAATCCGGCAGTCGGCATCGGTCGAACCGATCCGCTCGGCCGCAACTTGGCACCAGCCGCCGGGGGCGGCGCCGAGATCGACGATGCGCTGGCCGGGCTTCAACAGATGGTAGCGGTCGTCGATCTCGACGAGCTTGAACGCGGCGCGACTCTTGTAACCCGCTGATTTCGCTTTCGCGACATAGGGGTCGTTGAGCTGGCGCTGGAGCCATTTCTGCTGGCTGGTGGTGCGCTTGCGGGCGGACTTCAGCCGCACCGCCATCTCGCGCGTCGCACCGGACGGGGGATTGCCCTTGCTCGGAGACTTGTCCTTGGTCATGCAGTCCGTGTAGCCGATTTTGCTGGCGGGGCGACAGGAAATTGCGGCGCGAGAGGAAATTGCGTCAGGCGCGGCGCAGAACGCCATCCTCACGCATCATCTCCATCAGCATGCCCTCGCGGAGGCCTCGATCGCCGATGCGGACGCGCGGCGCCGGGAAGGCCCGGCGGATCGCCTCGAAGATCGCGCAGCCGGCCAGCACGAGATCGGCGCGCTCGCGGCCGATGCAGCCGTTCTCCGCGCGCTCGCGGTAGCTCATGGCGAGAAGTTCCTGCAGCACATCGTCGATTTCGCCGGCCTGCATCCAGAGCCCGTCCACGCGGCGTCGATCGTAGCGCTCGAGTCCGAGGAAGATGCCACCGAGGGTGGTGACCGTGCCCGAGGTGCCGAGCAGGTGGAAACCGGGTTCGGCGCAGGCCGCGCGCGCTTCCTCGGCGAAAGGCGCGAGCGTGGCGGCCGTCTCCTGTACCATGGCCTCGAACGTGCGGCCGCAGACGTGGACACCGCCGTGCCGTTCGGCCAGCGTCACGACGCCGAGCGGCATCGAGGTCCAGGCGCGGATCCGCGAGCGGATGTCGGCCTCACCGCAATTGCGGACCGAGAGCCAGACCAGTTCGGTCGAACCGCCGCCGATATCGAACAGCATGATGCTCGCGGCCTGATGGTCGGCCAGCGCGGCGCAACCGGCGGCGGCAAGCAGAGCCTCCCCTTGCCGGTCGAGCAGTTCGAGCTTGAGGCCGGTCTCCTGCTCGATCCGCTTGAGGAAATCCGGGCCGTTGCGCGCGGCGCGGCACGCCTCGGTGGAGACGAGACGCGCGCGCGAGACGTTCCGGTCGTCCATCTTGCGGCGGCAGACGTGCAGCGCCTCGATCGTCCGCTCCATCGCCGCGCCGCAGAGTTCGCCGCTTTTCGAGACGCCCTCGCCGAGCCGGACGATCCGGGAGAAGGCATCGACGACGCGGAAGGCCGCGCCATCCGGGCGGGCGATCAGCAGGCGGCAATTGTTGGTGCCGAGGTCGAGCGCGGCGTAACGCGGCGCGGGGCGATGCCATTGGCGCGGGATATCGCGGGCCGGGATGTCGCGGGCGCATGGCGTGGCGGGAGACGGAGACCGGAATGCACCAGCGGTCGGAGTGCCAGCCTTTTCATTCGGCTGTCCTGAACGCGCGGATACAACGTGCCGATCCTCTTCGGCCATAACCCTGAATTCCTCCCCAAGGGTCACTCTAATCGGCAGTTGCAGGTTTTGGGAAGCGCTGTTTAGTCCAAGTGCAGCCATTTGCCGCCCGATTCCGGTCGAACTTGACGCCGATCAAGGCTCGGGCCTCAATGCGGGCCGCATGATACCGCCATCCCCAACGGAGATGTCACGATGACTTTGCAGCGCATTACCCTCCATCTCGCCCGCACCAAGGAATTTCCCGGCGGTTCGGCGGCGCATGGATACGAGTTTGTGGCCCCGCTCGATTCCTCGGGGCATCTCGATTCGGAGGGCTGGAAGGAAAGCCGGAATGCCTGCAGGGTCCGCCGTTTCTGGGGCGACGAGGAATATGACCTCGGCCATCTCGTCCACCGTGGCGGCGCGACCAAGGGCGGGAGCTGGGCCTTCACCTACGACATCGCCGGCGACGAGGATGACGAGGCGGGCTATCGATTCGGCGCCCACAGCTTCAATCCGGGCGATTACGTCTCGATCAAGGACGACGACGACGAG
>JAVTWI010000314.1:0-4749 GCA_032229845.1 Rhabdaerophilum sp. | reverse complement strand
CGCGCAGATCGCCGAGAATGCCGCGGGTCGTCAGGTTCTTCTTGGTCCGGGCCTTGAAATCGTCGAGCCGGACAAAGATCACGCCGGTATTCGGAGCGATGGTGAAGGTCGCGCCATCCAGCCCGACGAAGGCGATCGAATCCTTGACGCCCGGACGCGACTGCAGGATGTCCGACGCGCGGCGGATCACCGCATCGGTGCGTTCGAGCGAGGACCCCGGCGGGAGCTGGAGCGCGACGATGAGATAGCCGCGATCGAGCTGCGGGATCAGCCCCGTCGGCACCGCACGGATCTGGAAGTAGGTCAGCGCGATAAGACCGCCGTAGACGGCCAGCACGAGAACCGCGAGGCGGATCATCCGGCTCGTTACCGCGCCGTAGCCGTGCGAAAGCGCGCCGAAAAACGCATTGAACCCGCGGAAAAACAGCCGGAACGGTGCGCCGGCGATGCGCGAAAATCCGCTCGGCTGGTGGTGGGGATCGTGCGCCTTGAGAAGAACCGCGGCGAGCGCCGGCGACAGGGTGAGCGAAACGAATGCCGAAATCGCCGTCGAGGCCGCGATGGTGATCGCGAACTGGCGGTAGAACGAGCCCTGCAGGCCGGTAATGAAGGCCGTGGGAATGAACACGGCGCAGAGCACCAGCGCGATCGCGATCAGCGCGCTGCCGACCTCGTCCATGGTCTTGTGCGCGGCCTCTTTGGGAGAATGCCCGTCGCGCAGGTATCGCTCGACATTCTCGACGACGACGATCGCGTCATCGACGACGATGCCGATCGCCAGCACGAGACCGAACAGCGAGAGCGTGTTGAACGAAATCCCGACCATCGCCATGATCAGGAACGTGCCCACCAGCGAAACCGGAATCGCGATGATCGGGATGATCGCCGCGCGCCAGGTCTGCAGGAACACGATCACGACGATGACCACGAGGATGATCGCCTCGGCGAGCGTCTTGATGACCTCGTTCACGGATTCCTGGATGAATTCGGTGGGGTTGTAGACAATCGAATACCCGACGCCGGAGGGGAAGGCCGTGGACAGCCGCTCCATTTCGGCGATGAGCGCATCGGAGGTCGCCAGCGCATTCGAGCCGGGCCGCTGGAACACGCCGATCGCGACCGCGTTCTTGTTGTTGAGATAGGCGTTGATCGTATAATCTTGACTGCCCAGTTCGACCCGCGCGACGTCCTTGACGCGGACGACGCCGTTGGCGTCGGAGCGGATGATGATATTGGCGAATTCCTCGGCACTGCTGAGCCGGCCCAGCGTCTGCACCGAAAGCTGGAACGCGCCGGTCGAACTCGCCGGCGGCTGGTTGATCGCACCGGCCGCGACCTGAAGATTGGCCGCCCGGAGCGCAGCGACAACTTCCCCGGCGGTGAGGTTCCGCGCCGAGACCTTGGCCGGATCGAGCCAGACGCGCATGGAATAATCGCGCGCGCCGAAAACCTGCGCATTGCCGACGCCATCGACGCGGGTCAGTGCGTCTTTCACGTAGAGCGTCGTGTAGTTCGAGATGTATTGCTGATCGCGCGAACCGTCCGGCGAGATCATGTGGATGACCATCATCAGGTCGGGCGAGGCCTTGCGAACCTGCACGCCAAGCCGGCGGACGTCTTCCGGGAGGCGTGGCTCCGCTGCCGCGACGCGGTTCTGGACGAGGACCTGCGCCTGATCGACATTCGTGCCGGGCTTGAAAACGACGTTGATGGTCACGCGCCCGTCGCCGGTGGATTGCGAACTGACGTAGAGCATGTTGTCGACGCCGTTCACCTCCTGCTCGATCGGGGTCGCGACCGTCGAGGCGACGATCTCCGCCGAGGCGCCAGGGTAGCTTGCCGTGATGCTCACGGTCGGCGGCGCGATCTCGGGATATTCGGAAATCGGAAGGGCGCGCAGCGCGATCAGCCCCGCGATTGTCAGCAGGACGGAAAGCACGGCGGCGAAAATCGGACGCCCAATGAAGAAATGTGAAAACCGGAACATGGCCGACTACCTTGATTAAGAGACGTGGAAGGGCACGCGAACGCTGCCGCGCCGCTATTGCCCCGCGCTCTTGATCTCACCGGGTTGCGGATTGACGATGCCGCCGGGCCTGACCATCGGATTGGCGAGACCGTTGATGATAACCTTGTCGGTCGAGGCGAGCCCCGAACTGACGACGCGCAAACCATCGACGATCGGCCCGAGCTTGACCGGTTTGGGGACCACCTTGTTGCCCTCACCCACCGTGAGCACGATCTTGCTGGCCTGATCCGACACGATCACGGCATCCGGAACCAGCATGGCCTCGACCTCGCCGCCGAACAGCCGCATGCGGCCGAACGTGCCCGGCGTCAGAAACTGATCCTTGTTGTCGAAAATCGCCCTGCCGCGAATCGTGCCCGAGCGCGGATTGAGCTGGTTGTCCATGAACTCCATCTGGCCCTTTCGCTTCCAGTCCGTCTCATCCGCCAGCCGCACCAGAACGGGGTTCGGGTTATCGCGTCCCGAAGGCCTCCCGCCATTCTGCATCAGCCGCGAATAGCGGATGTAGTCGGCCTCCGAAGCCTCGAACACGAACGAGATCGGATCGATGGAGATGATGTTGGTCAGGAGCGAGGCCCCGTTCTGGCCGCCGGTGATCAGGTTGCCGGCATCGACACGCCGGTCAGAGATCCGGCCGGAAATCGGCGCGCGCACCATCGTCCATTCAAGGTTGAGCTCGGCGGTCTTCAGCATCGCCTCGGCAGCGCGCTGCGTCGCGCGCGCGCTCAAAAGGTTCGCCTTGCGCTGGTCGAGGTCGCGGGCTGTGATGGTCTGATTGCGGGTCAACCCCTCGGCACGTTCCACCTCGTTTTCCCCGAGCGCGACCTGAGCCTTGGCGCGTTCCAGATCGGCCCGCGCGCCTTCCACGCTCAGCAGGAACGGGCGCTGGTCGATCGTGAACAGCAGGTCGCCCTTGTTGACGATCTGGCCATCCCTGAAATGAATTTTCTCGATGAATCCGGACACCCGGGCCCGCACTTCAACCTGCTCGCGCGCCTCGAAACGGCCCGTGTATTCGTCCCAGAGCGTGATCTTGCGCGCCAGCGGCGTGGCAACGACCACCTGAGGTGCGGGCGGGCCGCCTTGCGCCGTCACCTGCGTCGGAAGCAGCGCGGGAAAGCCGAGGGCAAAAAGCAATAATGCCGGGAGCGCGGAACGCCCGCCAAAAAACGACTTCGGGAATGCAAAAATGCTGTGCTTCACAGGAGCTCCGGAAACAGGGGTTTGCGGTCGGACTCACCCACCGCGTCTTGGCCCGCAACATAGCGCTGCACCGCAACAAGAAAAGCCCCGCCGACGTGTCTCCTGACAAATTGACAGCTGACCGAATTTACGAGCCAGCGCGGCGTGCGGCGGCAGTACCGGCCAGAAATCCGAACGAAACCGCCGTCAGCAGGCCGTTCCCGGAAAGATATCCCGAAGCCTGACGACCGGAGACGCCGGCCGCCGCTCCGCCAACGGCGAAAAGATTGGGCAAGGACGATCCATCGCGCTTCAGGACGCGTGCCTCGCCATCGACATCGAGACCGCCCTGGGTGTGGAACAGCGCGCCGGTGACGCGAACCGCGGCAAAAGGGGGTGCGAGCGGCTTGCTGTTCCTCCAATCACGGCCGAACGCATCGACGCCGACCGCCGCTTTCACTGCTTCGACAGCGTCGAACGTCGATTGCAGCGCCTTCACAGGCAGGTTCGTCCGGGCGGCGAGCGTCGGAATATCATCGGCCATGAGAATGGCCTTCGCGGCTTCCGCGTTACGGAAATCCTCGAACTGGCGCGCAATTTCGGCGATCCGTGCATCGAAGATCGTCCAGCCGCGCCCTTCCGGCTGCGCGAGGACGGCGGCGGCATGCTCGGAATAGCCCTGAGCCTCATTCGCGAAGCGTTCGCCGAGAAGGTTGACCTGAAATCCGCCCTCGACGATCGTGGCCCAGCTGATGAGAATGCCGTGCGGATCGGCCACCGAGCCGTGGCCCTGATGGCCGGAGAGGTCGGATAGCGCCGCGCCGAGCTGCCCGCCCCAGATCACCGCTTCGCCCTGATTGCCGGGATGGCCGAAATAAAGTGCGCCGGCCATCTGCGGAATATGCCGGGCGACCAGCTCGCGGTTGCCGCCATAGCCATTGCAGGCGAGCACGAGCGCGCGGCATCCGATGATCTCGTGTCCGCCGTCGGGCCGCTCGATCTCGACGCCGAGGACACGGCTTTCGCCATCGACCAGCAACGTCTCGGCGCGGGCGTTTGTCACGATGTCGATCCCCGCCCCTTCCGCAGCCTGGATGAGACGATCCATCAACTCGGCCCCTGAACGGCTCGGCAACCCGTGCATCCGATACGCCGAATGCCCGGGATAGGTGAAATTCGTGATGACGGAAAAAGGCATCGCATAGCGATCCGCGAGCCATTCGATCGCCGGCCCCGCGGCATCGACAGCGGCTTCGACGCGGCCCCTCGGTGGCTCGTCATGCGCCTTGCGGAGGATGTCCGCCGCGAACAGCGCCGGCGAATCCTCGATGCCCTGCTCCTTCTGAAATCGCGTGCCCGCCGCCGGGACGAGCCCTGCCGAAAGCGCGGTCGATCCGCGCGGCAGAGCGTCGCGCTCGACGACAAGGACGCTCGCGCCCTGCTCCTGCGCGCGCAGGGCGGCGATCAGCCCGCCAGCCCCGGCACCGATGACCAGAACGTCGACCTCGACATCGAACGTCTGCGGCTCAATCCGGCGA
>JAVTWI010000313.1:0-4749 GCA_032229845.1 Rhabdaerophilum sp. | reverse complement strand
AAGAACCCGCTGGCCTTCCTTACCTATCCCGCCGGCATGTTCGGCGGTGGCAGCATTCCGCTGGGCCTGCTCGTTACGGCCGTCTTCTTTCTCGGCGGATTTTTCGTGGCCCGCGCGCGGAACATGGAGATCGGTCCGTCGCTCGCCGTGGGCGGTGGCGCCCTGCTGCTGCTGACGTTGGGGGGCAAGGCGCTCGCTGGCATCTGGCCGCTGATCGGTCTGGCCTACGTCGACACAGCGAAGTGGGGCGGGCTGATGGTCACGCTCGTCGTCGCCGGGGTCGGCATCGTCGCTTCGCTGCCGCTCGGCATCCTGCTGGCGCTCGGCCGCCGGTCCAAGTTGCCGGTGGTGAAGTTCTTCGCGGTGATGTTCATCGAGTTTGTGCGCGGTGTGCCGCTGATCACGGTTCTGTTCATGGCGAACACCATGCTGCCGCTGTTCCTGCCGGAAGGGGTGGAGTTCGACAAACTGCTGCGCGCGCTGGTCGGCATCGGCCTGTTTGCCTCGGCCTACATGGCGGAGGTGGTGCGCGCCGGTCTTCAGGCCCTGCCGAAGGGGCAGTATGAGGGCGCGATGGCGATGGGCCTCGGCTATTGGCAGATGATGCGTCTCATCGTCCTGCCGCAGGCGCTCAAGGTCACGATCCCGAACATCGTCAACACCTATATCGGCCTGTTCAAGGATACGTCGCTGCTGCTGATCGTCGGCATCTTCGACTTCCTGAAGGCCATCGAGACCGCGCGTATCGACCCGCAATGGGCGGCGCCGACTGTCTCGCCCACCGGCTACGCCTTCGCGGCGATCGTCTATTGGCTATTCTGTTACGGCATGGCGAGCTACGCCCGCGCGACCGAGCGCCGGCTCTCCGTGGCGGACAAGAGGTAAGGAAAATTCCTATGGCTCAACTCAATCTGAAACCCTCGCCGCTCAAGCACGAGACCGCCGTCGAGATGATCGGCGTCAACAAGTGGTATGGCGAGTTCCACGTGCTGCGCGATGTGAACCTCAAGGTGACGCGCGGCGAAAAGATCGTCGTCTGCGGTCCCTCGGGTTCGGGCAAATCGACCATGATCCGCTGCATCAACCGTCTGGAGGAACACCAGAAGGGGCAGATCATCGTCGATGGCGTGGAACTCACCAACGATCTCAAGAAGATCGACGAGATCCGCCGCGAAGTCGGCATGGTGTTCCAGCACTTCAACCTGTTCCCGCACCTCACCATCCTCGAGAACTGCACGCTCGCCCCGATCTGGGTGAAGAAGATGCCGAAGAAAGAGGCCGAGGAAATCGCGATGCACTATCTCACGCGCGTCAAGATTCCCGAGCAGGCGAGCAAGTACCCCGGTCAGCTCTCGGGCGGCCAGCAGCAGCGCGTGGCGATCGCCCGCTCGCTCTGCATGGCGCCGAAGATCATGCTGTTCGACGAGCCGACCTCGGCGCTCGACCCGGAAATGGTCAAGGAAGTGCTCGACACCATGGTGAGCCTCGCGGAAGAGGGCATGACCATGCTGTGCGTGACGCACGAAATGGGCTTCGCCCGCCAGGTCGCCGACCGCGTGATCTTCATGGATCAGGGCCAGATCGTCGAGATGAACACGCCGGATACCTTCTTCAAGAACCCGCAGCACGAGCGCACCAAGCTGTTCCTCAGCCAGATCCTGCATTGACGCGGGATCGGCCGGAAAAGGGAAAGGCGCCGCAAGGCGCCTTTTTTGTTGGTTGCACGATGGTCCTTCGCGGCTCACATCGCCGGCGCGAACACCCGCAGGCGATGGCCGTCCGGGTCCGCGGCGGTGAAGGTGAAGCCGAAATCCATCTTCGTCGGCGTCTGGAGGATTGTCAGGCCGCGCGCAGACCAATCGGCGTGCCGCGCGGTGACGGTCGCGTCGTTCTCGACCGCGAAGGCGAGTTCGCCGCCGCCCGAGGGACCGGCTTTCGGCTCGACGCCGCCGCGGCCCCAAAGGCCCAGCATCACGCCGCTCTCCAGCGGGAACATCGCGAAGGTCGGCGAAGCTTCCGCCGGCACCTTGCCGAGAAGGTCGGCGTAGAACGTCGCGCTGCGGGCGGCATCCTCGACATAGAGCAGGATGAAATTCGGGTCGGTCATTGCAGGGTCCTCGTTAGGAAGGCCGCGTCGCGGCGATGAGGAACCTTACAGGGACATCCTGACAAAAAATGGCAGGAGGCTACCGCGTCCCGACCGGCAGATCCTCCCGCGCGCCCCATTCCGCCCAGGAGCCGTCATAGATGCCGGCGATCTTCGCGCCGGCGCGGCTCATCGCCATGGCGATGACCACCGCCGAGACGCCCGAACCGCAGGAGCAGACGATCGGCTGGCTGAGATCGATTCCGGCCTTCTCCATCTCGGCGCGGATTTCCGCCGGCGCGCGCAACTGGCCGTTGGCGACAACATTGGGGAAGGGGAGGTTGTAGCTGCCGGGCATATGCCCCGAGCGCACGCCGGGGCGCGGCTCCGGTGCC
The DNA here is from genome assembly GCA_032229845.1 of Rhabdaerophilum sp. Lineage (GTDB taxonomy): Bacteria > Pseudomonadota > Alphaproteobacteria > Rhizobiales > Beijerinckiaceae > Rhabdaerophilum. The sequence continues at coordinate 2,268 of JAVTWI010000313.1, read as the reverse complement.
TGCCCGTCGAAACGCGGCGCAGGGCGGGCATCGACCACCTGCGCGTCGCCGGCTTCAAGATGGCCGCGGATGCGTTCGAGATCGGCCACTGTCGAGGCGTCAAGCCCGGCGTTGAAGGCTGCCGGCGTCGGCACCGGGGGTTCGCTTGTCACTGGCCGCAGTTCGGCGGTCCAGGCCGGCAGTCCGCCTTCGAGGATGCGCACGTCCTTCGCGCCGTAGATGCGGAACATCCACGCAACGCGCGGCGCGGTGAACAGCCCGAGCTGGTCGTAGACGACGATCGTATCCTTCTCGGAAATCCCCATCGCCCCGACCTTGGCGGCGAAGAATTCGGCGCTCGGCAGCATATGCGGGTAGGGGGAGGCCGGGTCCGAGATCACGTCGAGATCGAAGAACACCGCGCCGGGAATATGCGCCCCGGCGTATTCCTTCGCGCCCAAGCGGCCCGTGGGCGGGAGATGCCACGAGCCGTCGACGATCTTGACCGACGGGTTGGAAAGCTGTTCGCCGAGCCACGCGGTCGGCACGAAGGGAATGGAGGTGAAGAGGGATGTCATGATGCACCTTTGGGTCGGTCAGTCGGCGAACGCGATCCGCACGCGGCGGTTCTGCTTGCCTTTTTTCTCGATGTTGGTGACGGCAACGCGGCCGATCTCGCGCGTGTTGCGTACATGGGTGCCGCCGCAGGGCTGGAGATCGAGCGGCACCTCGCCGGGCTTGCCGATTTCCACGAGCCGCACCCGGCCGGCGCCGCGCGGCGGCTTCACCGACATCGTTTTCACGAGGCCGGGGTTGGCATCGAGTTCCGCATCCGTGATCCAGCGCTCGGTGATCGGTGCCTCCTGCGCGATGAGCGCATTGACCTTGTCCGTCACCTCTTCCTTGGTGAAGCCGGCCTCGGGAATATCGAAATCGAGCCGCCCATCCTCGGTGCCGACCGAGCCGCCGGTAACCGGGAACGGCAGCGCCACCGAGAGGAGATGCAGCGCCGAGTGCATCCGCATCAGCTTGTAACGGCGCTCGAAATCGAGCGCGAGCGTGACGACGCGGCCGGCCCAGGCTTCAGGGTCTTCCCCTTCCGGCAGGCGGTGGCCGACGATGGTCTTGGCCGGGTCGAGATAGCGCAGGTCGCCGACGGCGAACGAGGCGCCGTCATCCCGTGTGATGGTGCCGAAATCGGAAGGCTGCCCGCCGGACGAGGGATAGAAGATCGTCTGGTCGAGAACAAGCATATGCTCGTGCAGGCCGATCACACGGGCGGTAAGGCTGGTCTCATAGGCATCGTCGCGGAAGGCGAGATGAGTCGCGGGAAAATCCGGGATCGGCGCAATGGCGGCCGGCATGCCGGGTGCGTTTTCCTTGTCCACGTCAAACTCCATGAAGGCGAGGTTGGCGGCAGCTTAGAGCATGCCGCGATCAAGTGGGAACCGGTTAATCGCGAAAGCGTGCGATGATCACGAGATAGGGCCGTGCTGTGTTCCCGTCGAAACACGGCAGGCCGGCCGTACAGGAAGGCACCGCTGCGGAAATTCGCAGGGAAATTCGCTGCCGCGCTATTCCCGGATCGGGTTCGGGGGCCTATTTTATACCGTAGCATGATCTGGACCCGGTCATGGTTCGTAGGATTGTCGCGACCATCTCTCCGGATCGCGCCCCAGACGGAGGAATCGCGGAACGTGACCGCCGGAACCGGCAAACCCGATCTCTCCTCGCGGGAGCTGCTGCTCGCGGCCTATGCCGCCGGGCAACTGCCATGCGCCGCGCATGCGCTGGTGGCCGCGCATCTCGAAATCTCGCCGGAGAACCGGGCGTTCGTCGCTTCGCTGGAGGAATCGCTGGCGAGGGAGCTGGTGGTCGATCGTCCCTGCTGCGAAATCCGCAAGCGCGAGGCCCGGCTCGATGCGATTTTCTGCTGCGACCAACTGGCGGGCAAGGAAAAATGCGATTCCGACGTGCCGCGCGCACTCCGGCATTTTCTCGGCCGCTGCGTCGATGAAATGCCCTATCGCACGCTGCTGCCGGGCATCCGCGAATGCCGGATCGAGGGCGGGAACGGCCTCGCCGCGATGCTCTACCGCATCGCGCCGGGCAAGAAGATTCCGCAGCATTCGCATGAAGGCACCGAGATCACGCTGGTGCTGCGCGGGGGCTTCTCGGACGAGACGGGGCACTATGTCCGGGGCGACATCGCCATCACCGACGAGGATGTCGAGCACGTGCCGGTGGCCGACAAGGGTGCGGAATGCGTCTGCTTCGCGGTTCTCGATG
>JAVTWI010000312.1:1546-4751 GCA_032229845.1 Rhabdaerophilum sp. | reverse complement strand
CGGGATCGCCAAGGGCTACGGAGTCGATCGCCGCGGCGAGGCGCGGTCGCCGGCCGGGGTGGCGGGTTGGCTCGTCGGCATCGACGGCGAAATGCGCGGCAAGGGTTCCAAGCCCGATGGTTCGCCCTGGGCCATCGGGCTCGAGCGTCCCGTGCCGGGGCGGCGCGAGATCGCGGGCGTGATCGAATTGACCGATCTCGCCGTGGCCACCTCCGGCACCTATCGCCATTGTCGCACCGTCGGGGGGCGGCATGTCTCGCATACGATCGATCCGGAAACGAACGAGCCCGTCGCCGGCCCGCTGGTATCGGTCAGCGTGCTCGCCGGAACCTGCATGACGGCCGATGCCTGGGCGACGGCCATTCTCGTCGATGGGCATTGGCCACCCCGGCGGTTCGCGACGCCTCCGGGTATCGAGGCGATCGTCCACGGACCGGAAATCCGGACCGCGGCGGGATGGAAATAGCACCGAGGCAAAAGCGTTTGCAGGTCGGTGCTGCACGTCGCCCTTGACTCGCATCCCGGACTCCATGCTAGAACAAAACATGAACAAAGAAACGGCATTTCCTTTGGCCACCGCCGCCCTGCACGAGTTCTATGCCGGCAGGAATGACGATGGCGCGGCCTTGAGCGGGCTGGCTCTGGCCGCCGCCGGGATAGAGTGTCCGACGCGACCGCTCCTCTGGGTGCGGCAGGATATGCTGGATCGTGAGACCGGCACGCCTTGTTCGACGGGCCTCGAAGCGCATGGTTTCGCGTCTTCGCGCCTCATCCTTGTCCGCGCGCGTGACACGCTCGGCGCGATCCAGGCCGGGCTTGAAGGCGCCCGCACCGCCGGCCTGGCGATGGTGCTGGTCGAACTATGGGGCGAAGGGAAGGCCTATGATCTCACCGCCAGCCGGCGGTTTTCGCTGGCGGCGAAAACTTCGGGAACGTCGGTGCTGGTGCTCCGTGTGGCGGCTCATCCCGCGCCGAGCGCCGCGGAGACGCGCTGGCTGACAAGGGCGGCGCCCTCGCAGGCGCTGGCGGCCCGGGCACCGGGCAATCCGGCCTTTGAAATAACCCTCCTGCGCGCCCGCAACGGGCAGGAAGGCCTGCGTTATTGTCTGGAGTGGGATCGTGATGCCCGCAAATTCATCTCCCGTGCTCTTCCCGCCGCCGGCGGTGCCCTCATCCGGCCCGCGCCGCTATCTGGCGCTCTGGCTCCCGTTCCTTTCGACCGACAGGGTGCTCCGGTTCTCCCCGCCCGACGGTTGGCAGGGTGATCGACCGCTTGTTCTGACCGAGAAGGCACACGGCGCCCTGCGGATCGCGGCGCCGGATGCCACGGCGCTCCGGCTGGGTCTGCGCGTCGGCATGGCGCTTGCCGAGGCACGGGCGCTGATCCCCGATATCGCCACGGCCGAGGCCGATCCGGCGGCCGACGCGGCGCTGTTGCGGCATGCCGCGGCCGCTTGCGAGATCTTCACGCCGCTCGTCGCCCTGCGCGGCGGCAACGGCCTCGTCCTCGATGTCACCGGCTGCGCCCATCTCTTCGGCGGGGAGAAGGAACTGGCGTCGGCGGCCAGCCGGCGTCTCCGGCGGCTGGGCCTGACGGTGCGGCTGGCGATCGCCGGGACGCCCGAGGCGGCCTGGGTTCTGGCGCGGGAACGACACGGCACCCTCGCCGTGCCCGGCGGGGAGGCAGCGCTGGTCCAGACCCTGCCGATTGCAGCGCTCGAACAGGCGGGCGATACGACCCTTGCCCTGCATCGCGCCGGTTTCCTCACCCTGGGCGATCTCGCCGCCCGCCCCCGGCATATGCTCACTGCCCGTTTCGGCGAAGGATTGACCGCCGCGCTCCGGCGCGTCCTCGGAGAAGAGGATATCCGCATCACGCCGCTGCGCCCGCCGCCCGAGATCATGGCGGAGAAGCATTTCCCCGAACCGCTCGGGTTGTTGGAGAGCCTGCTGGCGGTGCTGGAGCGGCTCGTACGGGATATTGTCACGGCGCTGGAAAGGCGGGGTGTCGGCGGGCGGGCGTTCGAGGTGAGCTTCTTCCGGGCCGATGGTGCGGTTCGGCATATCGCCGTCGAGACCGCGCAGGCCACCCGCGATATCGCCAGCCTGATGCGCCTCGTCCGTCTCAGGATCGAGGCGTTGGCGGACCCGCTCGACCCCGGTTTCGGCTTCGATGCCCTGCGTCTCGCCGTGCTGCGCAGCGACCCGTTCGAGAGTACCCAACCCTCTCTGGCCGGAGAGGCGGGGACACAGGGCGGGGAGCGCGCGGTGACCGATCTCGTCAACCGGCTGGTCGCCCGCTTCGGCCGCGAGAATGTGCGGCGCTTCATCACGCGCGACACGCATGATCCGGTGCTGGCGGCGGATACCGTGCCGTATCTTGCCGAGACGTCTTCCTTGCCCTGCCCGGCGCCGGAACCGGGCTCGCCGCCCCACCGGCCGCTGACCCTGTTCCAGCACCCGCAATGGATCGAGGTAATGGCCGAGGTGCCGGACAGTCCGCCCCTGCGGTTCCGCTGGCGGCGGGTGCTGCACGAGGTGACGCGCGCGGAAGGACCGGAGCGGATCGCGCCGGAATGGTGGCGCGACGCTTCGCCCGCGCCAGCCACGCGCGATTATTATCGCGTGGAGGATGCCAGCGGGCATCGGTTCTGGATTTTCCGCGAGGGGCTTTACGAGGATTCCAACGCCCGGCCGCGCTGGTTCCTGCACGGGCTCTTCGCATGAAGAGCCCGGTGCCCCCTTACGCCGAACTGGCCTGTGCCACGAATTTTTCGTTCCTGCGCGGGGCGTCGCCGGCGGTCGATCTCGTGTTCGCAAGCCTGCTGCTGGGGTATCGCGGGCTCGGCATCGCCGATCGCAACACACTGGCCGGCGTGGTCCGTGCCTGGTCCGCGCTCCGGGATTTGTGCGAGGGCGGCCTGCCGCCGCCGATCCGGCTGCGCGCGGGATCGGGCCCCGGCGAGTTCCGTTTCGAAACCCGGACAATGCCGTCCGGGCCGGAACAACCGACACCGGACGAGGCCGGCGAAAACGCGCTGCGCACCCTTCTCAAGGCACGGGCGGAAAGCTTCAGGCTCGCCACCGGCGCCCGCCTCGCGTTCGAGGATGGCACGCCGGACATCGTCGCCTATCCGGCCGACAGACACGGCTGGAGCGCGCTCTGCCGCCTCCTGACCGAGGGCAATCGCCGCGCGCCGAAAGG
>JAVTWI010000312.1:0-1446 GCA_032229845.1 Rhabdaerophilum sp. | reverse complement strand
CTCACCTGCATCCGCGAGGGGCGCACGCTGGAAAACGCCGGCCGCCTGCTGGAGGCGAACGCCGAGCGTCATCTCAAGCCGCCGGGCGAGATGACGCGCCTCTTCGCCGACTGTCCCGAGGCCATTGCCGAGACGGAGAACCTCCTCGCGCGCATCGGTTTCGACCTCGGCGAACTCACCTACGAATATCCCGACGAGCCCGTCCCTCCCGGCAAGGATGCGCAAGGCTGGCTCGAGGAACTGACATGGCGCCACGCCGCAATGCGCTACCCGGAAGGCGTTCCGGACAAGGTGCGGCAACTGCTGCAGGGTGAACTCGCCCTGATCCGCAAGCTCGAATACGCCCGCTATTTCCTGACCATCCACGACATCGTGCGGGTGGCGAACGACAAGGGCATCCTGTGCCAGGGGCGCGGCTCGGCGGCGAATTCCGCGGTCTGCTACGTGCTCGGCATCACCTGCGTCGATCCGGCCGAGCACAATGTTCTGTTCGCGCGGTTCATCTCGGAGGAGCGCCGCGAGCCGCCGGATATCGACGTCGATTTCGAGCATGAGCGGCGCGAGGAGATCATCCAGCACATCTATCAGCGTTACGGGCGCGAGCGCGCGGGCCTTGCCGCCACCGTGATCCATTACCGCCCGAAAAGCGCGATCCGCGAGGTCGGCAAGGTGCTCGGGCTTTCGGAGGATGTCACGGCCGCACTCTCCGGCACGCAATGGGGCAGCTGGGGTTCGGACATCACCCGCAATCAGGTCCGGCAGGCGGGGCTCGACCCCGACAACGCCGCCATCGCCCGCGCTGTCGGCTTTGCCAAACGCCTGCTCGGTTTTCCACGCCATCTCTCGCAGCATGTCGGCGGATTCGTGCTGACGCGTAGCCGGCTCGACGAACTTGTGCCGATCGGCAACGCGGCGATGGCCGACCGAACCTTCATCGAATGGGACAAGGACGATATCGACGCGCTTCGCCTGATGAAGGTCGATATCCTCGCGCTCGGGATGTTGACCTGCATCCGCAAGGCTTTCGACCTGCTCAGGGATCATGAGGGGATCGACCTCACGCTCGCCGATGTGCCGGCGGATGATCGCGCGACCTACGACATGCTTTGCCGGGGCGATTCCATCGGCGTGTTCCAGGTGGAGAGCCGGGCGCAGATCAACATGCTGCCGCGCCTGAAGCCACGGGTCTTCTACGATCTCGTCATTCAGGTCGCGATCGTCCGCCCCGGCCCGATCCAGGGCAACATGGTGCACCCCTATCTCAGGCGGCGTTCGGGCGCGGAGAAGGTCCACTTTCCCTCACCCGCGCCGGAACATGGGCCGGCAAATGAATTGCATCAGGTGCTCGACAAGACATTGGGCGTGCCGCTGTTTCAGGAACAGGCGATGCAGCTTGCCATGGAGGCGGCTAAATTCTCGGATGTGGAGGCCAATCAGCTCCGCCGT
>JAVTWI010000311.1:0-4752 GCA_032229845.1 Rhabdaerophilum sp. | reverse complement strand
CACGACATTCCTGCCGAAGCTGCTCCTCGGCCGCTAAAGAAGAATGGCTCTTACGCGGCCGCGAACGCGGCCTGCTTGCGCCTGAGCCAGGCGATCAGCGGCCAGAACAGGGCGAGGAAGGTGAAGAAGGCGAGGAACGCCGCGATCGGCCGCGAGACGAACGGGATGATCGAGCCGTCCGACTTGATGAGCGAGGTCACGAAGTTCTGTTCCACCATCGTGCCCATGACGATGCCGAGCACCATCGCCGCGACCGGGAAGCCGTTCTCCTCCATCATGTAGCCGAGGATGCCGAACGCCGCCACAATGAGCACCGCGAACAGGTTGTTGCCGGCCGCGCCGAACGCGCCGACCGCGCAGAACACCATGATGATCGGCATGATGAGCGAACGCGGCGCGCGAAGAACGTATTTCGAGGCGCGGATCAGCATGATACCGAGCGGGATCATGATGATGTTGGCGATCACGAAGACGAGGTAGAGCGCATACATGCTCGACGCCTTCTCGGTGAACAGCGTCGGGCCGGGATTGAGGCCCTTCATGTAGAGCACGCCGATGGCGATGGCGGTGATCGTATCGCCCGGAATACCGAACAGCAGGGCAGGAATCCAGCCGCCGGCCAGCGCGGCGTTGTTCGAGGCGCCGGCTTCCACGAGACCTTCCGGGTGGCCGGTGCCGAACTTCTCCGGCTCCTTCGAGAAGCGCTTCGAGAGCGAATAGGAGACCCAGGCCGCCATGTCCGCGCCAGCCCCCGGCAGCGCGCCGATGAGCGTGCCGACGATATTGCCGCGCAACTGCTGCTTCGGGTATTTCTTCGTCAGCTCGATCTGCCCCTTGAGGATCGAGCCGAGCTTGCGTTCGGGGATCGCCGGCGGCTCCTTCTGCGTCAACGCCCGCATCACTTCCGCCAGCGCGAACACGCCGACAAGCGCGGAAATGACGTCGATGCCGCCGAGCAGGTCGGTCGAGCCGAAGGTGAAGCGCGGCGTGCCGCCGGGGTTCTCGATGCCAATGCAGGAGACCAGCAGGCCGAGCAGCATCGCCGCGAGCGCCTTGACGGGCGAGGAGCGCGCCACCAGCGTCGCGCACATCAGCCCGAGAATCGCGAGCCAGAAATATTCGAAGGTCGAGAAATTGAGCGCGAATTCCGCCAGCAGCGGCGCGATCAGCACCAGCGCGATCGTGCCGACGATGCCGCCGAGCGCCGAGAACCACAGGCAGATGCCGAGCGCGGTTTCCGCCTGCCCCTTCAGCGTCATCCGGTAGGCTTCGTCGGTGTAGGCGGCGGAGGCGGGCGTACCGGGAATGCGCATCAGACAGCCGGGAATGTCGCCGGAGAAGATCGCCATCGCCGAAGAGGTGATGATTGTCGCGATCGCCGCGATCGGCGAGAGGTAGAAGGTCACCGGCACCAGCAGCGCCGTCGCCATCGTGGCGGTGAGGCCGGGCAGGGCGCCGATGATGAGGCCGTAGATCGCGGATGCGAGGATCGCGATCATCACATCCGGTGCGAAGACCATCGAAAAGGCGGCGAGGGCGCTGTTCATGGCGTCACCACGGCATCGGCACGAGGCCCGCGGGGAGCGGGACGCGCAGCAGTTTCACAAACATCACCTGAATGAAGACGGCGCCGACAATCGACACCGGCAGGATCAGCCGCCGGTTGGCGCCGAGCGCGTAGGCCAGCGCCCCGATCATGATCGCCGCGACCGGAATGAACCCGATCCGTTCCGACGTGAAATAGTAAAAGACCATCAACGCGGGCGGCAGCAGGGCGTGCCAGCGCCGCCGGCGGGCGTATTCCTCCGCCTCGCGGTCCGGACCGCCGAACCGCTCGACCTCGGCTTCGGCGGCATCCTCGAACCCGCGACCGATGTGCAGCGCGATGAGCAGCCCGACAACCGCCAGCCCGGCGCCGATGACCATCGGGAACACGTCGGGTCCCACCGGCTGGCCCGGAACCGGGGGAAGGCGGGAGCCGCCGTAGAACGTGGCGATGCCGAGCAGCATCAGGATGAGCCCGGTGATCCGGTCAGGCAGTTTCATCGCAGGAACCTCGATGCCACGCGAAAGGGGAGGTGCCCCGGCGGGAGGAGAAACGCCGGGGCGGGAAGGACGGGCTCAGGCCTTCTTGGAAAGGCCGGCCGCCTTCATGGCCGAGGCCATTTTCGCGTCGCCGTCCGCCATGAACGCGGCAAACCCGGCCGGATCGGCGAACTTCACGCCGAAGCCGCGCGAGGACATGAAGTCCTTGAACTCCTTGGATTCGTAAGCGCTCTTGAGCGCCGCGACGAGCTTGGCCTGAATATCGGCCGGCAGGCCCTTCGGCGCCGCGATGCCGCGCCAGGCGCCCACGGAATACTTGATGCCGAGCGATTCGTTGAGCGTCGGAACATCCTTGAACTGCGGGTTGCGCTGGTCGGACATCAGCGCGAGCGCGCGGGCCTTGCCGGCGTCGATCATCGCGCGGGCTTCCGGCACGGAGCAGGTCACGAGGTCGATGCCGCCGGCCGCGAGGTCCTGCATCGCCGGCGCGGCGCCGTTCGACGGCACCCAGGCCACGTGGTTCGGCGCAAGGCCCATCGCCTGCAGCCAGCCGACGAGCGCAAGATGCCAGATGCCGCCCTGGCCGGTGCCGGAGGCCTTGAACTTGCCGGCAGGCGCGGCCTTGATGGCGTCGGCGAGTTCCTTGACGCTCTTGTAGGGCGAATTCACGTTGACGGTCACGCCCGGCGGATCTTCGTTCATCAGGGCGAGCGGGGTGTAGCTCGTCGGATTGAGTTCCGTGAGGCCCTGATGGTGCATCATCGTGATCTCGACCGTGATCATGCCGATGGTGTAACCGTCCGGCGCGGCGGTCGCGATCGCGGAATGGCCGACGACGCCCGAACCGCCGGTGCGGTTCACGACCGAGAACGGCTGTTTCAGTTCCCGCTCGAGAATCGAGGCGACGATGCGCGCGGTCTGGTCGGTGCCGCCGCCTGCGCCCCACGGACAGACGACAGTGACCGGGCGCGCGGGCCAGGCCTGCGCTTCGGCGGGTTTGAGGCCCAGCCCGACGGCGCCGGCAGCGGCGCCCGCGGCGAGGAGTTGACGGCGAGAGAGATGGTCCATGAGTTCCTCCATTGGATTGACCGTCACCGCCCTCGGGGGACGGTTCCGGTGTCTTCTGCGTTTCTTCCCGGAACGGCCCGGTTGGCCGGGCTCGTGTTGTAAGTGGTCTGACCAAATACTGCATTCAGGCGGCGAGGTGTCAACCGGCAATTGGTCAGGCCAATTCTCGCTTCCAGCCGGAGAGAGTCAACCGGCTCCCCGCGTCCCGTTCACAGGCGGTAGGCGGCCTTGGCGAGGCGATAGGCAAGGTCCTGCGCAAGGTCCTGCGCCTCGTCTTCATCGAGCCGGTGCGTGGCGACGCGGGCAGCGAGAAACGCGCAGTCGACCCGGCGCGAGACGTCGTGGCGGGCCGGGATCGAGGGAAAGGCGCGGGTATCGTCGTTGAAGCCGACGGTGTTGTAGAAACCGGCGGTCTCGGTCGTCAGATCGCGGAAGCGCGCCATGCCGTCCGGCGCATCGAAGAACCACCACGCCGGCCCGAGCTTGAGGCAGGGATAATGCCCGGCGAGCGGCGCAAGTTCGCGGCTGTAGACCGTTTCGTCGAGCGTGAAGAGGATGATCGAAAGGCGCGGATCGGTGCCGAACTGGTCGAGAAGCGGTTTCAACGCCTTCACATAGTCCGTCCGCTGCGGGATATCCGCCCCCATGTCGCGGCCGAAGGTCTCCATGATGCCGGCATTGTGGTTGCGGAACGAGCCGGGATGGATTTGCAGCACCAGCCCGTCCTCGATGCTCATACGCGCCATTTCCGTCAGCATCTGCGCGCGGAAGGTCTCGGCGTCGGCGCTGCTCACCGGCCCGGCGATCACGCGGGCGTAAAGCGCGCGTGCTTCCTCCGGAGAAAGATTGGCCGTCGCGGCGGAAGGGTGGCCGTGGTCCGACGAGGTGCAACCGAAGGTCTTGAAATAGGCGCGGCGCTGGCGATGCGCGGCGAGATAACCCTCCCAGGTCCCGGTATCGCAGCCGGAGATGCGCCCCAGCGCGACGATATTGTCGCGGAAACCCTTGAATTCGGGATCGACCACCGCATCCGGACGGTAGGCCGGGACGACGCGGCCCTTCCAGCCGGACTCCCGGATCATCCGGTGCCATTTGAGATCGTCGAGCGCACCGTCGGTGGTGGAAATCACCTCGATGTTCATGCGTTCGAACAACGCGCGCGGCCGGAACGCCTCGGTCTTCAGCGCGGCGTCGATCACATCGTAGAAGCGGTCCGCGTTGCTCCGGCTGAGGCGGTCGGTCAGCCCGAACAGGGTCTCGAACGCATGGTCGAGCCACATCCGCGTCGGCGTCGCGCGGAAAAGGTAGTAGTTCTCGGCGAAGAGCCGCCAGATCTTGCGCGGATCGGTCTCGACCGGCCCGCCGTCGAGCCGCGGGATGCCGAGTTTCTCCAGCGCGATCCCTTGCGAATAGAGCATCCGGAAAATGTAATGGTCGGGGATCACGAACAGGCTCGCGGGGTTCGCGAACGGCTCGTTCTCGGCGTACCAGCGTGGATCGGTATGCCCATGCGGCGAAATGATCGGCAGATCCTTCACGTTCGCGTAGAGCCGGCGGGCGTTGTCGCGCGTTGTCGGATCGGCGGGAAACAGGCGGTCGGAGTGCAGCATCGAACAGTCTCTTTTTCCAGAGCGTTTT
>JAVTWI010000310.1:0-4756 GCA_032229845.1 Rhabdaerophilum sp. | reverse complement strand
CGACGCAGCGTCTCGGCGCGATATTCGTCGAACGCGCGGTTTCCGCTCGGCGCGAAACCCTGCGAGGCCGGCGCGAAGGCGCGGTCGCGGAACGCACGCCAGCGATCGAGCCTTTCCTGCATCCGTTCCATCTTGGCGTCCCAGCGAGCCTTGCGATGCTCGCTCCAGGGACCATAGCTATGTCCGCAACCCATGCGACCACTCCCGATCATGTAAAAGAGGATGAAAAGGCCAATCGGCCAGAAGACAACGAATCCGAGGATCATTGCGGCGATCCAGGCTGGCTTTCCCCAGTCATCCAGTCGCCAGACCAACCCGTTCATGTGCATCTCCATATGTGAATGTAAATCACATTTACATAGATGGCATTGACGACGCGCCTCGTCAAGTGGGCCGACATGACAAATCGGTTAGCTTCGGGAACGGCCGGAAAAACTGTCGAGATAGACCAGTACGCCGGCTTCCAGCAGGTCTTCCGGGCTCATCGGCAGGGGGCGGCGGACGGCATCGCCGCGCGCGAACAGGCTGGCGATGCCATGCGCCATCGACCAGATGTGCAGCGCGACCATCAGGCCCGGCGGCTTGCGCCCGGCCGGCATTGCCGCCAGCACCGCGTCGCAGGCCTCGCGCAGGACCGCGAAGGCATCGTCGGATGCGGCGCGCAGACCGGGCGGGCATTCGGCGGGAAAGGGGGTCTCGAACATCGCGCTGTAGGCCGCCGGCTCGCGACGGGCGAAGTCGAGATAGGCCATGCCGACCCGCATCAGCGCCGCGCGAGGCTCCGGCCGTCCCTGGTCCCACGCCTTGCGCAGGGCGAGCGTGAAGGCCTCGAAGCCGTGCTTGGCGACATCGGCCATCAGCTCTTCGCGGTCGCGGAAGTGACGATACGGCGCGGCCGGCGACACACCGGCGGCGCGCGCTGCCTCGGCGATGGTGAAGCCAGCCGGCCCCTTCTCGCCGATGAGACGCAGGGCGGCCTCCACCAGCGCCTCGCGCAGGTTGCCGTGATGATAGCCGCGCCGTTTCGAGCCGTCCGACGGATCCCAGTTCATGCGGCTCAATATCGGAAAGGTTCGGGCGCTGGCAAGGCATGGTGAGACAAGGCATGGCCGGTCGATGACGGGCGGGAAGCGATCGGGATTGCAAATGAACTCATTCCAGCGGCGAATTTGACTTCGATGCAGCGCTGGGGAGAGTGAGACGATGGATGCCACGTTACCCGATTCAGATCGTTACCTTCCCGATGGCGCCTATGCCTGGTTGCGGCTCTGGGTCGCATTGCTGACGGCGACTATCGCCGGCGTCGGCATGTGGGCGATCGTCGTCGCGCTGCCGGACGTGCAGACGGAATTTGGCGTCGCGCGCGGCGAGGCTTCACTGCCCTATACCGTGATGATGTTCGGCTTTGCCTTCGGAACGATCGTGATGGGGCGGATGGCCGACCGGACGGGCATCGTCGTTCCGCTGCTGATCGCCGGTGCGAGCCTCGGTGCCGGGTTCGTGCTCGCGGGGCTCTCGCCGAACATCGCCATCTTCTCGCTCGCCCATGCGTTGCTGATCGGCGTCGGCACGGGCACCGGCTTCGCGCCGATGATGGCGGATATCTCGCACTGGTTCGTGAAGAAGCGTGGCCTCGCCGTGGTGGTGGTGGCGTCGGGCAATTACCTTGCGGGCACGCTCTGGCCGCTGGTGCTGCGCTTCGCGATTCCGGAATATGGCTGGCGCGCCACCTATATCGCCATCGGGGTTTTCTGCGCCGTGACGGTGATCCCGCTGGCCTTCTTCTTCCGGCGCCGCCCGTCGCAACAGACGATGGCGGCGGCGGATCAGGCAAGCGCTGTCGCGCGGGCCGATCTTGGCATGTCGCCGGGCCTTCTGCAGGCGCTGCTCGTCGTTGCGGGGTTTGCGTGCTGCGTGGCGATGTCGATGCCTCAGGTGCATCTCGTCGCCTATTGCGGCGATCTCGGCTACGGCACTGCGCGCGGCGCGGAGATGCTTTCGCTGATGCTGTTCCTCGGCATCATCAGCCGCATCGGTTCCGGCATCGTCGCGGATCGGATCGGTGGCGCCGCGACGCTGGTGATCGGCTCGATCATGCAGGGCACGGCGCTCCTGCTCTACCTGTTCTTCAACGGTCTTGCCTCGCTCTATGTGATTTCCGGCATCTTCGGCCTGTTCCAGGGCGGGATCGTGCCGATGTATGCGGTGATCTGCCGCGAATTCCTGCCACCGCGCGAGGCGGGCGCGCGCATCGGCCTCGTGATCTCGGCGACGATCTTCGGCATGGCGTTCGGCGGCTGGATCTCGGGCGCGATCTACGACTGGACGCAGAGCTACCGCCTCGCCTTCCTCAACGGCGTCGCCTGGAATGCGCTCAACCTCGCGGTGGTGTTCTGGCTGCTGAACAAGCGGCAGAAGGCGATGGCGCAGCCGGCCTGATATTGCGCCGCGGCTTGACGCCGGGCGGGGGCTGGTTCACCTGATTTTCTCCTGATGTGCCGATGGGGATGCCATGCTCAAGACCACGCTTGCCGGATCGCTGCCGAAACCGGGTTGGCTCGCCGAGGAGGAAAAACTTTGGGCGGGGTGGAAGCTCCAGGGAGCGGCGCTCGAGCAGGGCAAGGAGGACGCCACGATCCTCGCCGTGAAGCTTCAGGAAGACGCCGGGCTCGACATCGTCGGTGACGGCGAACAGGCGCGCCAGCATTTCGTCCATGGCTTCCTCGCCAATCTCGAGGGGATCGATTTCGGCAAGAAGACGATCATGGGCATCCGCAACAACCGCTACAACGCGGAAGTGCCGACCGTGACCGGTCCGATCCGCCGCAACGCGCCGGTGCATCAGATGGAAGCGAAGGCCGCGCGGGCGCATACCAAGCGCAAGCTCAAGTTCACGCTGCCCGGCCCGATGACGATCGTCGATACGATCGCCGACGAGCACTATGGTCGCCGCGAGGACCTCGCGATGGCGTTCGCGGCGGTGCTCAACGAGGAGGCGCGCGAACTCGAAAAGCTCGGCGTCGATGTCATCCAGTTCGATGAGCCGGCGTGGAACGTCTACATGCCGCAGGTCGCGGAATGGGGCATGGCGGCGCTCGAACGGGCAGCGCAGGGCCTGACCTGCACAACGGCAGTGCATATCTGCTACGGCTACGGCATAAAGGCGAACATCGACTGGAAGGCGACGCTCGGCGGCTCGTGGCGGCACTACGAGGATACCTTTCCGGTGATCGCGAAATCGAAGATCGATCAGGTCAGCCTCGAATGCCGGAACTCGAAGGTGCCGATGGAGCTGATCCGCCTGCTCGACGGCAAGGATGTGCTGGTCGGCTGCATCGATGTCGCCTCCGACAGGATCGAGACGCCGGAAGAGGTCGCGGCGACGATCCGCGAGGCGATGAAATACGTCGCGCCGGAAAAGTTCTACCCCTGCACCAATTGCGGCATGGCGCCGATGGCGCGCGGTATCGCCTATGGAAAGCTCGCGGCGTTGTCCGCCGGTGCGCGGCTCGTTTGCGAGGAGCTTCGCGGCTGAAATGGTCCTGCCGGCGACCCGGTTCGAGAAAAAGTCGCAGCCGCTCGCCTCGCGGCGACACTTCGCGATGCGGCTCGTGCGCGCGGGCCTTCTCTGGTTCGCGCTGACGTCCGTCGGCCTCGCGATCGGAATCGCGGGCTATGCGCTCAGCGAAGGCATGAGGCTGGTCGATGCCTTCGTCAACGCGGCGATGATCCTGTCCGGCATGGGACCGGTCGGGGAACTGAAGACCGACGGCGGCAAGATTTTCGCCGGGTTCTACGCGCTGTTCTCCGGGCTGCTGATCGTCATTGCCTCGGGGTTCGTGCTGGCCCCGATCGTGCATCGTGTCCTGCATGCCTTTCACGTCGAAGAGGGAAAGCCGACAGATGACTGACAAGCCCCGCGGCACGCTCACGCTCCGCACCATCGCGATGCCGGCGGATACCAATGCCAACGGCGATATCTTCGGCGGCTGGGTCATGGCCCGGATGGACCAGGCAGGCGGCATCGCCGGCGTCGAGCGCACGCGCGGCCGGGTCGTGACCGTCAAGGTTGATTCGATGACCTTCATCCGGCCGATGAAGGTCGGTGATGTGCTCTGCTGCTACACCGAGGTCGGCAGCGTCGGCCGGACCTCGTTCAAGATCCACATCGAGGCCTGGGCGCAGCGCTTCATGTCCACGACGATGGAACTCGTGACCGACGCGGATTTCACCTTCGTCGCGGTCGATGACGACGGCAAGCCGCGCCCGGTGCCGCCGGCCTAGCGGCCGACCAGCATCAGGCCGTGGATGGTCACGGCGATGCCAAGCAGCGTGACGATCGCCACCGAGATGCGCGGCAGCCAGCGCGTCCAGCGGTCCAAACCTGAAAGGCTGCTCGCTTTGCGCAGACCCCAGACGGCGATCAGCCCGACGCTGACGAGTGTAACCGCGAGGCCGAGGCTGAAGGCGCCGACCATCGCCACCCCGAGCGCAAAGGCGTTGAGCTTCAGGGCGACGAGAAGCACTGCGATCGCCGAAGGGCAGGGCAGCAGGCCGCCGGTGAAGCCGAACCAGACTACCTCCCAGTTCCGGACCGGCCGGCCGCCGTAGCGCGCCGCCAGTTCTTCCGGCGTCTCGTGGCGGTGTCCGTGGTCGTCATGATGATGATCGTGTCTGCCGTGATCATGGTGGTGGTCGTGCGCGGCGTCGTGATCGTGATGATGCGCATCGTGCGGGCCATCGTGGTGATGGTCTC
>JAVTWI010000309.1:0-4763 GCA_032229845.1 Rhabdaerophilum sp. | reverse complement strand
CGTCTGGGTCGAGACGGCGGCCGAACCGGCGGTCGCCTTCGGCTATGCCGCCGGGATCAGGGATTGAGGCGGTGGCCTTTGGGATTGACCGGAAGGTCGTCTCCGAGGGCAGTTGAAGTGAGGGAAAAGGATGCAGTCAAACATCCGCATTGATGGTCCGAGGCTCGTTTCGCGGCTGATGTCGCTCGCGAAGATCGGCGCGACGCCCGAGGGCGGTTGCCGCCGCCTCGCGCTCTCCGACGAGGACAAGCAGGGCCGCGACTGGCTGGTGGGCCAGATGCAGGCGCTGGGGCTCGAGGTGAAGGTCGATGCCATCGGCAATATCGTCGGCATCCTCAAGGGGCAGGAAGAGGGACCGGCGGTCGTCCTCGGTTCACACATCGATACGGTTGGTTCGGGTGGTCGCTATGATGGCGCGCTCGGTGTGATCGGCGGGCTGGAAGTGGTCGCGACGCTGCGCGATCTCGGCCTCACGCCGAAGCGGGATATCGCGGTCATCGCCTTCACCAACGAGGAAGGCGCGCGTTTTCACCCGGATATGCTCGGCTCCTACGTTTGGGCCGGCGGCCTCGCCGTGAAGGATGCCTATGCCGAGAAGGACGCCGACGGCGCTGTGCTCGGCGAGGAATTGAAGCGCATCGGCTATGACGGACCGGAGAAGCCGGGCTTCCTCAAGGCGCATGCCTATTTCGAACTGCATATCGAGCAGGGGCCGGTGCTGGAGCAGGAAGGCGGCGGCATCGGCGCTGTCACCGGCATCCAGGCAATCACCTGGCTCGAACTCGTGCTCGGCGGCCAGCCGAACCATGGCGGCACGACGCCGATGAAATACCGCAAGGATGCCGGGCTGATGGCCGCGCGCATCAACCTGTTCGCGCATGAGCTGACCCATCGGATTACCGGCCAGCTCGCCAACATGGGCTTCATCCGCACGGAACCGGGCAACGTCAACGTCGTTCCCGAGCGCGTCACGGTCACGCTCGACCTGCGCAACCCCTCCGACGAGAAGCTCGCCGAGGCCGAGGCGGCGCTGCGCGATTTCATCGCCCGCGAATGCCCGAATTACGGCATCACCTGTTCGATCCGTGATCTTGCACGTTTCCCGGCGACGCCCTTCGCCGAACCGATGATCGCGCGGGTCGAGACGGCAGCGAAAACGCTCGGCCTGCCGGTGCGGCGGATGATCTCCGGCGCCGGGCACGATGCGCAGATGATGGCGCGGCTCTGCCCCACCGGCATGATCTTCGTCCCTTCGATCGCCGGGCTCTCGCACAACCCCAAGGAATATTCGACCGACGAGGACATCGTCGCCGGCGCGAATATCCTGCTTCACGTCGCCTGGGATGCCGCCAATGCATAGTGCCGCTGGAGCACCTTCCTCATGACCGACATTGCCCGTCTCGATGCCGTCGCAATGGTCGAGCGCTTCCGCGCCGGCACGCTCTCGCCGGTCGAGGTGACGACGGATATTCTCGCGCGCATCGACCGGTTCGAGCCGGAGATCAACGCGTTTCTCGTGGTCGGCCACAAGGAGGCGCTGAAGGCGTCGGGCGAGGCGGAAGCGCGCTATCGCGCCGGCAAGCCGGTCGGTCCGCTCGACGGCGTGCCGGTGACGATCAAGGACAATCTCGCCGTTGCCGGCTGGCCGAACCGGCGGGGCTCGGCGATCTCCGATTCTGCGCCGGCGAAGGAGGATTGCCCTGTCGCCGAGAAGCTGCGCGCGGCGGGCTGCGTCATCCTCGGCAAGACGACGATGCCCGAATACGGCTGGAAGGGCACCTCGGATTCGCCCCTTTCGGGCAACACGCGCAACCCGTGGGATATCGCGAAGACCACCGGCGGCTCGTCGTCCGGCGCGGTTGCGGCAGCGGCGCTCAATCTCGGCGCGATCCATATCGGCACCGATGGCGCCGGTTCGATCCGCATTCCGGCCGGCTTTACGGGCGTCTTCGGCATCAAGCCGACCTACGGCCACGTGCCGGCTTCTCCGATTTCGACGATGGGCTTTCTCGCCCACCTCGGCCCGTTGACCCGCACCGTGCGCGACGCCGCGCTGGCGATGAACGTCATCGGCCGGCCGGATTCCCGCGACATGACCGCGACCCTGCCGATCGAGGATTATCTCGACGGGTTGGAAGCGGGTGTGAAGGGGCTCCGGATCGCCTATTCGCCGAAGCTCGGGCTCGATGTCGAGGTTCACCCGGATATCGCGAACCTGGTGCGCGAAGCGGTCGAAACCTTCGCGCGCCTCGGCGCGGAGATCGTCGAGGCCGATCCGGGGTTTGCCGATCCGATCGCGCCGCTGATGACGCTCTGGGCCGGCGGTGCCGCGCTCGCCCTCAAGGGCATCCCGGCTTCCGAGCGCGCGAAGTTGGACCCCGGCCTCGTCGCCGTCGCGGAAATGGGCGAGGGGATCTCGGCGGCGGAATACGTCGATGCGCTGCTCTACCAGCGCAACGCGCTTGCCGCTCGGATGGCGGCCTTTCACGCGCGCCACGATCTCCTCCTGTCGCCGACCCTGCCGCTGCCTGCTTTCGAGGCAGGCCGCCTAACGCCTGCACATGGGCGCTATGGTGAGGATTGGACGCGCTGGACCCCCTTCACCTATCCGTTCAACCTGACGCAGCAGCCCGCGGCCTCTATCCCGTGCGGATTGACCGCCGAAGGGCTGCCGGCGGGCCTCCAGATCATCGGCGCCTTCGGCGCGGATCGGCTCGTGTTGCGTGCTGCGCGCGCTTACGAGGCCGTTTCGGCGATTCCGCGCCTTTCCGCACCGCGCAAGAGCGGGCGAAACCAGCCCGATTACACATCGGCACCCGGCTAGCGAACCCGGAGGAGAAAATCACCGCTGGCATACCCCTTGCAAGTTTGTATTCTGAATTCAGCCGATTGAATGCTCATCAAAAAGGCATCTCGGTTGCCGTGCCTTCCTCGACGTCACAATGGGAGACTTAAGAATGGATCGCAGGACTTTCATCAAAACAACGGGCGGTGCGGCGCTCTTCGCGGCGAGCGGCGGGCTTTCGACTCCGGCCCTCTCGCAGGGTGCGGGCAACAAGGTGTTGCGCTTCGTTCCGCAATCGAACCTCGCGAACTTCGACCCGATCTGGGGCACGCAATACGTCGTCCGCAACGCCGCGGCGCTGGTGTGGGATACGCTTTACGGCGTGGACGAGAACCTTTCGCCCAAGCGCCAGATGGTCGAGAACGAGAGCGTCTCCGCCGATGGCCTCGTCTGGACCTTCAAGCTGCGCGCCGGCATGAAGTTCCATGACGGCGAACCGGTCCGCGCCAAGGATGCGGTGCAGAGCCTGAAGCGCTGGGCCGCGCGCGACCCGATGGGCCTGATGATCACCGCCATCCAGAACGAGCTGGTCGCGGTTGACGATCTCACGTTCCGCTGGGCGCTCAAGAAGCCCTATCCGAAGATGCTGCTCGCGCTCGGCAAGAACAACTCGCCGTGCTCCTTCATCATGCCGGAGCGCATCGCCCAGACCGACCCGTTCAAGCAGATCACCGAATACATCGGCTCCGGCCCGATGAAGTTCAAGAAAGAGGAATGGGTACCCGGCGCCAAGGCGGTGTTCGAACGCTTCGCCGATTACAAGCCGCGCGAGGAGCCGGCTTCCTGGCTCGCCGGCGGCAAGAAGATGCTGGTCGATCGCATCGAATGGGTCATCATGCCGGACCCGGCGACCGCTTCGGCCGCGCTCCAGAACGGCGAGGTCGACTGGTGGGAGAACCCGATCTCGGATCTGGTGCCGGTCCTGCGCGCCAACAAGAACATCTCGGTCGATATCGGCGATCCGCTCGGCAATATCGGCGCCTTCCGCATGAACCACCTGTTCGCGCCGTTCAACAACGTCAAGAACCGTCGCGCCATTCTTGCCGCGATGAACCAGGAAGACTACATGCGCGGCATCGTCGGCGACGACGACAAGCTCTGGAAGCCGATTCCCGGCTTCTTCACGCCCGGAACGCCGCTCTACACCGAGGCGGGCGGCGAAATCCTCAAGATGAAGTCGATCGACGCGGGCAAGAAGCTGCTCGAAGAGGGCGGCTACAAGGGCGAGCCGGTCACCTGTCTCGTCGCGCAGGATCAGCCGAACCTCAAGCCGATGGGCGAGGTGACCGCGGACCTGCTCAAGAAGCTCGGCATGACGGTGGACTTCGTCGCCACCGACTGGGGCACCGTCGGCGCCCGCCGCGCGCAGAAGACCGAACCGGGCAAGGGCGGCTGGAACATGTTCCACACCTGGCATGCCGGCGCGGACTGCATCAACCCCTCGTCCTACACCGCCATCCGCGGCAACGCCGACAAGGCCTGGTTCGGCTGGCCGAACTCGCCCGAGGTCGAAAAGGATGTCGTGGCCTGGTTCGACGCCAAGGACATCAACGAGGAAAAGGTGGCGATCGCCGCGCTCAACAAGGCCGCGCTCGAGGATGTCATCTTCGCGCCGACCGGCTGTTGATCCTCACCTCGACCCATGGTGTCGGCACCGCGCCGGGTTCGGCCGATCGGTTTCTCGAGCGCCTGCCGCGGCTGGCGGCACCGCCGCCCTTCGCCGTCGTCGGCTTCGGCGAGCGCGACGCCGCCCGTTTCTGCGGCTACGCCGAGGATGTCGATGCGGCTCTCGCCGCCACCGGCGCGAGGCCGCTGCTGCCGCTCCGCCGCATCCATCGTCGCTCCGAAACCGAGTTCGACGCCTGGATCGCGACCCTTCTGCGCCGTCTCGACCCGACCGAAGCGGTGACCGAGGCCG
>JAVTWI010000308.1:0-4766 GCA_032229845.1 Rhabdaerophilum sp. | reverse complement strand
GGCAATATCACCATGGAACACGAGGCGCTCACCCTCGAAGCGCTGGCCATCGCCATGGCGACGCATAATTCCGGCGGGCTGGTGATCGTGCAGGTCGAGCGCGTGGCCGAGCGCGGCACACTGAATGCGCGTCAGGTCAAGATCCCCGGCATTCTCGTCGATTGCGTGGTCGTCGCGGAGAAACCCGAATACCACATGCAGACCTTCTCCACGCCCTACAGCGCCGCCTTCGCCGGAGAAATCCGCGTGCCGTCCGACCAGATCGCACCGATGGAGATGAGCGCGCGCAAGATCATCGCGCGGCGCGCGGCGCTCGAACTCAAGGCCAATGCCGTGGTCAATCTCGGCATCGGCATGCCTGAGGGGGTGGCCGCCATCGCCGCCGAGGAGCGCGTCGTCGACCTGATGACGATGACCGCCGAGCCGGGCGTGATCGGCGGCATTCCCGCCTCCGGCCTCAATTTCGGCGCGGCCGTCAACACCCAGGCGGTCATCGACCAGCCCTACCAGTTCGATCTCTATGATGGCGGCGGGCTGGATCAGGCCTTCCTCGGCCTCGCGCAGGCCGATCAGGAGGGCAACCTCAACGTCTCGAAATTCGGCCCGAGGCTCGCCGGGGCCGGCGGCTTCATCAACATCAGCCAGAATGCCAAGGCGGTCTATTTCGTCGGCACCTTCACGGCGGGCGAGACGAAGAAATTCGTGCGCATGGTGGAGCACCGCACCTTCTCCGGTTCCTATGCCCTCAAGCGCGGCCAGCCCGTTCTCTACATCACCGAGAAATGCGTCTTCCGCCTCACCTCGCGCGGCATGGAGCTGATCGAGATCGTGCCGGGGCTCGACCTCGAACGCGATCTGCTTCCCTTCATGGAGTTTCGCCCGGTCATCGACGCGCCGCGGACCATGGATGCGCGCCTGTTCCGCCCCGAGCCGATGGGGCTGCGCGACATCATGCTCGATCTGCCGTTCGAACAGCGCTTCCGCTTCGATGCAGGGCAGAACCTGTTCTTCATCAATTTCGAGCGCTTCTCGATCCGCTCCAGCGCCGATATCGCCCGCATCCGGCAAGAGGTCGAGGCGCGGCTCGCGCCCCTGGGCCGCAAGGTGTTCGCGATCGTCAACTATGACAATTTCACCATTCCCGACGATCTCGTGGGCGAATATGCGAGCATGGTGCGCGACCTGATGGATCGCTTCTATTTCAACGTCACGCGCTACACGACCGCCGGCTTCCTGCGCCTCAAGCTCGGCAAGGCGCTGGAGCAGCGCGGCACGGCGGCCCATCTGTATCTGACCGCCGAGGAAGCACGCGCGCATCTGGGCGAGCCCGCCGGCCACGGTTGAAGACGTTCTCGATCGGGAATGTGTCGCAGGCCCTTCCCGAGCGAGCCGCCGCTATTCCTGCGCCTGCCCCGCCCGTTCGCGCAGGCGCCCGACGATGCCCTGCGGGAAGAAATAGACGATCAGCACGAAGATCGTCCCCAGCCAGAGCAGCCAGCGATCCGGGTGGAACAGCTTGGGCAGCAGCGGCAGGCCGGAAAGCACCTCCGACAGGCCGGCAAGGCCGGGTTGCAGGTAATATTGCGCCAGCACGATCAGGATCGCGCCGATCATCGGGCCGTAGAGCGTGCCCATGCCGCCGATCACCGTCATCAACAGGATCGAATCCACCATGATCTCGAAGGACATCGAAGCCGCGGGGCCGTTGTAGCGCAGCACAATCGCCAGCAAGCCGCCCGCGAACGTCGCCATCACCGCGCCGAGGATACCCGCAAGCGTCCGGTGCAGCACGATCGAGAAGCCGAGCGCCTCGGCGCGGAACTCGTTCTCGCGGATCGCCTGGAGCGCGCGCCCGAACGGCGAATTGACGATGCGCAGCATGGCCAGGAAGAGGACCGCCGAGACGGAAAAGACGAGGTAGTATGTGAGGATGCGGCCATCCATCCGCACACCGAAAATGCGGTCTTCCATGAAGCGATAGGCGGGGGTCAACATCGCGGGCAGCGAAAAGGTCAGCCCGTCCTCGCCGCCCGTCAGTTCGCGCATCTGCGTCGCCATGATCAACGCGAAACTCGCGACCGCGAGCGTCATCATCGAGAAAAACAGCTTGCGCACGCGTAAGGAAATGAGGCCGATCACCGCCGCCAGCACGGCCGAGACCATAACCGACGCCCCCTGCCCCGCGAGAATGGCCAGCCAGCTCACCTGCCATTTGGCGAGCGCGATCGCCACGCCATAGGCGCCGATTCCGAAGAACATGGCGTGGGCGAAGGAGACGATGCCGGTGTAGCCGAGCACGATGTCGTAACTTGCCGCGAGCACGATGAAGATCAGGATGCGCCCGGCGACGCCCAGCGCCTTTGTGCCGGGAAACAGGAAGGGCGCCAGCGCCAGCGCCAGCACGGCTACGATCAGCATCGCGGCCAGCAGCCGGCTGCGCGGACGGTCCCCGGAGATGAGGCGATAGAGGATGCTGGTGCTTTTCATGATTTCACCAGAGGAAAAAGGCCGCGCGGACGCCACAGCAGGATCGCCACCATGAGCAGGATGTTGGACCCCAGCGCCAGCTTGGGCGCGAGAAACCCGGCGTAATTGGTGGTAAGCCCGACGAGAATGGCGGCGATGAACGCCCCGCCGACCGAGCCCATGCCGCCGATGATGAGAATGATGAAGACGAGGATCATCATCTCGGGCCCGATCGCCGGCGTCACCAGCCCCTGATAGACGCCCCACATCACCCCGCCGACCCCCGCCAGCGCCGTGCCGGCAACGAAAACCCCGACGAACAACCGCTTGACGCGAAAGCCCAGCGCCTCGACCATCTCGATGTTCTCGACCCCGGCACGGACCATCAGCCCGAGGCGCGTTTTCGAAAGCAGGAACTGCAGCGCGGCGCAGACGAGAATGCCTATCACCACCGCCACAAGCCGATAGACCTCGATCGCCGCGCCGAAGATCGTCACGCTGCCCTGCAGCACGGCCGGTTTTTCGATCGGGATCGGGTTCGCGCCCCAAACAACGACGATCAGCTCCTGCGCGACGATCAGCCCGCCGACGGTGATGAGGATCTGGCGCAGGTGCGATCCGTAAACGCGGCGGATGATGACGATCTCGAACAGCCAGCCCACCAGCCCGGTGACAACGACCGCCACCGTGAGCGCCGCGCCGAGCAGCGCCAGCGCACCCGGCCAGCCGCCGGTCTTGGCAAGGCCCGGCAGGGCGGCGAAAACGCCGGTCGCGAGATAGGCCCCGAGGCTGATAAACGCGCCGTGGGCGAAGGTGATGACATCCATCAGGCCGAAGATCAGCGTGAGGCCAGAAGCCATCAGGAACAGCATCATGCCCATGGCCGCGCCGGCGATGGTGAGTGTCAGCCAGGTGGGAAAGCTCATGAACGGCAACGCCGCCAGCACGAACAGCGGCAGCAGCATATAGGCCGGCCAATCGATGGCATTCAGGCGCGATTTTTGATCCCCGGTCATTGGTGGCTCGCGAGGTTGAGGCCGAGAAGGCGGGTTTGAAGGGAATCGTCCGCCGCCAGCTCGGCCATGGAACCGCGATGCACGATGACGCCGTCGTCCATCACCGCGACATCGTCGCCCACCGAGCAGGCCATGTGGAAGTTCTGCTCGACGAGCAGGATGGTGGTGTTGGCGGCCTTGAGTTCGTTCATGCAGGCGATGAGGTGATCGATGACCGCCGGCGCGAGGCCCTTCGTCGGCTCGTCGACGATCAGCAGCCGCCGCTCCTCGACGATGGCCCGCGCGATGGCGAGCATCTGCTTCTGCCCGCCGGACATCAGGCCGGCGCGGTCGTTCCACTTGGTCCGGAGGATAGGGAAGAAGCCGAAGATCATCTCCAGCCGAGCCTCGTCGAAGCGACCGCCGGTGGTGGCCAGCAGCATGTTCTCGCGCACGGTGAGATCGGAGAAGATGCCCATGTTCTCCGGCACGTAGGCAATGCCGGCGCGGGCGATATCGGGCGTTTCGAGCCCGGAGATCGGTTTGCCGTCGAACAGGATGCGCCCCTTCGCGGTGCGCCACAGCCCCATGATGGTGCGCAGGGTGGTCGTCTTGCCAGCGCCGTTGCGGCCGAGCAGCATCGTGACCCGGCCCGGGCGGACGGAAAAATCGACCCCGTGCAGGATGTGATAGGCGCCGATCAGCGTCTCGACGCCTTCGAGAACCAGCAGCGGCGCGCCCGTCGGATGCTGTTCAACCATGAGCCGCCTCCTGTGCGGGAGCGCGGATGCCGAGATAGGCCTCCTGCACGATGGGCGAGGCCACCACTTCCGCCGGATCGCCGTCGGCGACGAGCGTTCCGTTGTGCAGGACGATGACCCGGTCGGCGAGCCGGCGCACGACATCCATCTTGTGCTCGACGAGCAGGATGGTCTTGCTGCCCTCCTCCTTGATCGCTTCGATCAGATCGAGGATCACCGGCACCTCGTCGACGCTCATGCCGGCGGTCGGCTCGTCGAACATGAAGATGTCGGGTTCGAGCGCGAGCAAAATCGCCACCTCCAGCTTGCGCTGGTCGCCGTGCGAGAGCGCGGCGGCATGGACGCCGGCACGGGCGCCCAGCGCGACGCGTTCGAGGTAGTGCCGTGCGAGATCGATGAGGTCGCGATGGCCCGTCGCCATCGAGAACAGGTCGAGCCGCGGTTTGCGCCGCGCCTGCACCGCGAGACGAACGTTTTCCAGCACGGAGAGGTTCGGAAACAGGTTGGTGAGCTGGAACGCGCGACCGATGCCCTTCTGCGCCCG
>JAVTWI010000307.1:0-4776 GCA_032229845.1 Rhabdaerophilum sp. | reverse complement strand
GTTCGGCTGCGCGATGCTCTGCTACGTGACGCCCAAGGAGCATCTCGGCCTGCCGAACCGCGACGACGTGAAGCACGGCGTCATCACCTACAAGATTGCGGCGCACGCCGCCGATCTCGCGAAGGGCCACCCGGCGGCGAAAATCCGCGACGACGCGCTCTCCCGCGCGCGCTTCGCCTTCCGCTGGGAAGACCAGTTCAACCTCGCGCTCGACCCGGACACCGCTCGGTCCTACCACGACGAAACCCTGCCGAAGGACGCACACAAGGTCGCGCATTTCTGCTCGATGTGCGGGCCGAAATTCTGCTCGATGAAGATCACGCAGGACCTGCGCGACGAGGTCCGGGCGCTGGGGCCGAACGAACGGGCGGCGCTGGAAGGCATGGCGGAAGCGAAGGCGATGGGCATGGCTGAAAAGTCGAAGGAATTCGTCGCAACCGGCAGCCAGCTCTACGTCGAGCAGGGTTGATCCAACCAAAGGCTGGCTGGTATTGCACCGCAAAATGATGCATCCAGCCGGGCTTTCGCGGGGGATTTTGATGGCAGGTCCGGTTATTCTCGAAACCATTGCGGCCTTGCGTGCGTGGCGTCAGGAACGCCGCGCCGCGGGCAAGCGCGTTGGTCTCGTGCCGACGATGGGCGCACTGCATCCCGGCCATCTCAGCCTCGTGACGGGCGTGAAACACGCAGTGGACGAGGCTGTCGTGTCGATTTTCGTCAACCCGACGCAGTTCGCGCCGACCGAGGATTTCTCCAAATATCCCCGGACATTCGAAAACGATATCAAACTGTTGCGGGAAACCGGCGCCGAGGCGGTCTTCGCCCCGCAGGTCACCGAGATCTACCCGGCCGGCTTCGCGACCACGGTCAGCCTCGAAGGCCCGGCGAAGGTGGGTCTCGAAGACGCGTTCCGGCCGACGCATTTCGCCGGCGTCGCGACGGTTGTGACCAAGCTGCTGCTTCAGTGCCTGCCGGATGTCGCGATTTTCGGCGAGAAGGATTTCCAGCAGCTGGCCGTGATCCGCCGTTTCGTGCGCGATCTCGATATCCCGGTCGAGATCCTCGGCGGGCCGACGCTGCGCGAGGCGGACGGGCTCGCGATGTCCTCCCGCAATGTCTATCTTTCGCCGCAGGAGCGCGCCGTCGCGCCGACGATCCACCGCGTGCTGCGCGGGGCGGCCGAACTTGCGCGCAATCGCCAGCCCCTCGATCGCATCGAGGTCGAGTCCGCGCAGGCGCTGACGGCAGCCGGCTTCGAGGTCGATTATTTCGCGATCCGGGATGGGCTGAGCCTTGCCACCCCCTATGGCGGTGCCGACCCGGCCCGGCTGCGCCTTCTTGTCGCGGCAAAGCTGGGCAAGACGCGGCTGATCGACAACATCGCCGCGATCTAGCTTTCGAGCAGCGCCTTGCGCGCGTCGGCCAGCTTGGCCGTCGCTTCGGCGGAGAGCACGGGATAATCGAGGTCGAGTTCTTCCATCTCGGCGATGATCGCCTGCATCACCGCGAGGCGCATGAACCATTTCCGGTCGGCCGGAATGACGTACCACGGTGCATGGGGCGCGGCGGTTGCGCGGATTGCCTCCTCGTAAGCCGCCATGTAGTCGTCCCAGAAGGCGCGCTCGTTGACGTCGCGGGCGTTGAATTTCCAGTTCTTGTGCGGGTTGTCGATGCGTTCGAGCTGGCGCGCCTTCTGCTCGTCCTTCGAGACATGGAGGAAGAACTTCATGATCCGAATGCCGGCGCGGGCGAGATGCCGCTCGTGATCGGCGATGGCCTCGAGCCGTTCGGCCCAGAACTTGTCGGACCCAGCCTTCTTCATGATGCCGTTCTCGGGCAGATGCTGCGCGACAAGGAATTCGGGGTGCACGCGCACCACCAGTACCTCCTCGTAGTAGGACCGGTTGTGGATGCCGATCCGCCCGCGCTCCGGCAGAGCCTTCGAGGTGCGCCAAAGGAAATCGTGGTTGAGTTCCTCTGTAGAGGGCGCCTTGAAGGAATGCACCTGGCAGCCCTGCGGGTTCACGCCCGACATCACGTGTTCGATGGTCGAATCCTTGCCGGCCGCGTCCATCGCCTGGAGGATCATCAGCACCGACCAGTTGTTGGCGGCATAGAGCCGTTCCTGCATTTCCTTGAGCCGGACCTTGTCTTCCTCCAGGAGCGCCTTGCCCTCGGATTTCGTGAGTTCGTGCCCGCCCATGTCGTCTGGTTCGTGTTCGGCGAGGCGGAACTTCTTGCCGTTCGCGATGCGGAACGGGGCGACGAACTCGGCGGCATTGTCGATGGGCATGGCGAACTCCGGTAACGCTCTGGCGCGAAATAGACGCCGAAATCGCCATGGCGGCAAGCGCCGGTTCATATGACGGGACATCTTGTCAGCCGCTGCCCGGCAGGCCATAGCAGCGGCATGAGCTATGCCATCATCTACGATTGCGACGGCACGCTGATCGACAGCGAGCATATCGCCGGTTCCGTCTGCGCCGACGCGCTGACCTCCATCGGTTTTCCCACGACGATGGAAGCCTTCAACGCCCGTTTCAACGGCATCCCCGTCGCCGAGACCTGGGCGATCCTTCGCGCCGAGCTGCCGGTCGAGCTGCCGCCCGGCTTCAACGATGCGATCAACGCCGAAATCCAGCACCGCTTCGCGACCGAACTCGAACCGGTCGCCGGGGTCGCCGACGCCATCGCCGCGATCGGCGGCCTGCGGGCGGTTGCCTCCTCGACGCGACTGCCGGTTCTCACGCGCAACCTTGAGAAAACCGGCCTCGCGCCACTGTTCGGCCCGCATATCTATTCCGCCTCGCAGGTCGCGCGCGGCAAGCCGGCGCCGGACGTGTTCCTCTACGCCGCGAGCCAGATCGGCGCCGACCCGGCACGCACCATCGTCATCGAGGATTCCGTTGCCGGCGTCACGGCCGGCATTCGCGCGGGGATGACCGTGATCGGCTTTCATGGCGCCTCGAACGGCATCCCGGAGCTGGATGCCCGGCTGGTGGCCGCCGGCGCCGTGCAGGTGGTTGCCGGCATGGCCGATTTGCCGGATGCTGTGGAAAGCGTCTGGAGATCGATGGGGAAACGATGATTGCACGCAGCTACTTCGCTTCGTTTCTGGTCTTGCTGGCCACTCCGGCCTTTGCCCAGCAGCCGCGTTCGATCGTCGGAAAATGGCATTTTCCCGGGCAGGGCTGCGGCGCGGACGACGGTACGATCACCATCGGCCCGATGAGCCTTCAGGGCGAGGATGTTCTCTGCAAGTTCACCAGCGTGAAGCGCGACGGCAACCAGGTAACCTGGAAGGGAAGCTGCGACAGCAGCGGCGAGGGGTCGTCCGAGGAGACCGTCACCGCTGTCGAAACCGCCAAAGGGCTGACGATCCGCTATCATCCCGGCGGCAATGTGCTCGAAGGATTGCAGCGCTGCCTGCGCTGAAGGCGCGCTTCGCCTTGTCTTCCACTGCTTTTCCCGCTAGCGCTCGCAGGACGCTGCCGAGACAACCGGAAACCGCCGCATGAACACCATCGCCTTTTACGCCGGCTCGTTCGATCCGCCCACCAACGGGCATATCGACGTGATCCGCCGCGCCTTCGCGATGGCGGATACGCTGGTGATTGCCATCGGCACCCATCCCGGCAAGGCGCCGCTGTTCTCGGTCGAGGAGCGGGCGGACATGCTGCGCGCGGTCGCGACGCCGATCGCGAGCGGCCGAACGCTGACCATCGCCACCTTCAACGATCTCACGGTCGATGCCGCCCGTCGCTACGGCGCCACGCTGATGATCCGCGGCCTGCGCGACGGCACCGACCTCGACTACGAGATGCAGCTTGCCGGCATGAACGGTGTTCTGGCCCCGGACATCCAGACGGTTTTCCTGCCCGCTTCGCCCAATATGCGCCCGATTACCGCCACGCTCGTCCGGCAGATCGCCTCGATGGGCGGCGATATCTCCAGTTTCGTGCCCGAGCCGGTCCGCGCCGCGCTGGCGCGCAAATTTCCGCTAAAGGGCTGACCCCCTAGGGTAACCGCAGGGGCGACCCAGCGCCGAAAACGCTTTCTGAGAAGGACAAATCATGCTTCGCCGTCGCCTCCTAGCCGGTCTCGCCGCCCTCGCGGTAGCCGCGCCCGCTCTCGCGCAGGGTGCCAAACTCGATCCGAAGAACACGCTCCAGATCGACCTCAAGGACGGCAAGGTGCTGATCGCGCTGCGACCGGATCTCGCGCCGAAGCACGTCGAGCGCATCAAGGCGCTCGCGAAGAAGGGCTTCTACGACGGCATCGTCTTCCACCGCGTCATTGACGGCTTCATGGCCCAGACGGGCGACCCGCAGGGCACCGGCGCCGGCGGTTCAGACCTGCCGGACCTGCCGGCCGAATTCTCGAACGAGCCGTTCGTGCGCGGCATCGTCGGCGCTGCCCGCACGCCGGATCCCAACTCCGCCAACAGCCAATTCTTCATCATGTTCGCCCGCGCCCCGAACCTCGACAAGCAATACACCGTCTGGGGCAAGGTGGTTTCAGGCATGGAATTCGTCGACCGCATCAAACGCGGCGAGCCCCCCAGCAACCCCGACAAGATGCTGAAGGTCCGCCTTCTGTCCGATGTGAAGTAAGAAAACGAAGAACCGTCCTCTCCATCTGGCGGAGGATTAGAGCATGCTGCGATTAAGTGGGAACCGGTTAATCGCAAAAAGCATGCGATGATAATTTGAGAGGGGCATGCCGTGTTTCCATCGAAACACAACAGGCTCCAGGAGCGACTGCGACGCCTAGCAG
>JAVTWI010000306.1:0-4802 GCA_032229845.1 Rhabdaerophilum sp. | reverse complement strand
CCGGCCCGGTCCTCGCCGATCACCAGCACGAGATCGGCGTGAGCCAATTGCGCCTCGAACGGTGCACGCAGCGGTCCCGCAGGAACGACATGGCCGTTCCCGAACCCGGCAGATCCATCGACGACCGCGATCGAGAGGTCTTTCTGCACGGCAGGGTTCTGGAGCGCGTCGTCGAGAAGGAGGCAGGTCGCACCCTCGCTGATGGCGAGCCGGGCGCCGGCCGCGCGGTCGCGTGATACATAGGTCGGGGCAAGGCGCGCGAGCAGCAAGGGTTCGTCGCCCGTCATCCGTGCATTGTCTTGCGCCGGATCGACACGGTGCGGGCCGGTGATGGTGCCACCATAGCCGCGCGTGATGAAAGCCGGTCGCTCGCCGCGATCGATCAGCGCGCGGGCAAGCGCGAGCGCCGTCGGCGTCTTGCCGGCGCCGCCGGCGGTGAAATTGCCGATGGAAATGACCGGAACCGGCGCACGCCATCCCGGCCTGGCCATGCGCCGCAGGGTCAGCGCGCCATAGACCGCGCTGATCGGCCACAGCAACGGCGCAAGCCAGAACGCTATCGGCCGGGACCAGAAGGCGGGCGCTCGCATCAGGCGCGTGTTCCCTCACGTTGCGGAAGCCAATCCTGCAGCAGGCGGAGCGTGGCGTCGAGCGCGCCCTCGTTTTCCTTCGCGATACGGCCGGCATGGGCCGCGAGGGCTTCGCGGCGCGCGGGCGCGGCGATCAGCCCGGCGGCTGCTTCGGCAAGCGTGGCCGGATCGGCGATGGCGATGGCGGCATCCTGGCGATCGAGAAGCGCATAGATGTCGCGGAAGTTCGCAACCTCCGGCCCGTGCAGGATCGGCGCGCCGAGTTTCGCCGGCTCGATCGGGTTGTGTCCGCCGATCGGCACCAGCGATCCACCAATGAAGGCGATTGTCGCCAGCGAATAGAACAGACCGAGTTCGCCGAGCGTGTCGGCGAGATAGAGGGTCGAGAGCGCGTCCGGTGTCTCGCCGCGGCTGCGGACGGCCGGGTGGAGTCCTCCGGCCCGGCACAGCGCCTCGATCTCCGCGCTGCGCGCGGGATGGCGCGGCACGATGATTGTCATCAGGTCCGGCTCATTATCGCGCAGCCGCGCGGCCGCTTCCAGAACCTGCTCCTCCTCGCCCAGATGCGTGCTGGCGGCGAGAAAGACTGGCCGTCGTCCGATCGCCTTTTCGAGCGCAAGCAGCGCCTCGCCATCGACAGGAAGCGGCGCGACGTCGAACTTCAGGTTGCCCGGAAACACGGCCGGTGCGCCGAGGCTCGCATAGCGCGCGCAATCTTCCCGGCTTTGCGCGAGGCAGAAGGAAAGCCCCGAGAGCAGCGTCCGCGCGAGGCCGCCGAGGCGCTGCCAGCGCCGGGCCGAACGCTCGGACAGCCGACCGTTGACGATGCCGAGCGGAATGCCGCGCGTCCGGCAGGCCAGCATCAGGTTCGGCCACAATTCGGATTCGCAGAACAGCGCGAGGTCGGGCCGCCAATGGTCGAGAAAGCGCCGGACGACCGCCGGCAGGTCGAGCGGCGCGAACTGGTGGATCGCCCCTTTCGGCAGGCGCGCGGCGGCGAGTTCGGCGGACGTGACGGTGCCGGAGGTGAGGAGCACATGATGCCCGCCGAGCGTCAGCCGCTCGACCAGCGGCAGGATCGACAGCGTCTCGCCGACGCTCGCCGCGTGAACCCACACCAGTGAACCGGCGGGACGGAGCACCCCGGCATGGCCGAGCTTTTCCGTCAGCCGGGCGGGGTGTTCCTTGCCGGCCGCGAGGCGCCGGCGCAGCATCACCCTCGCGAACGGCGTGAACGCGCGGCCCGCCAGCCGGTAGAGCCGGATCGCGGCCGGAATACGCGGGGATTGAACCGCGGAAGGCATCAGGCCGTTCCCTTCGGTTCGGCCGTTTCGGCTTCGCGTTTGGCCCGTGCGAGGTGGACGCTCTCGCGCGCCGCGCCGGGATCGCGTTGGCCGAAGGCGGCATAGCCCTGGGCGTAAAGCCGGTCGAGTTCGGCTTCGAGTTCGCGTCGCGCGGCCTCCTTGGCGGCGGCGTCTGCATCCCGCGGCACCCAGATCGCCTTGTTGGTGACGATGGCGTAACGCCCGAACGGCAGCGCGACGCTCGCCGCGTCCCAGCTCGCAAAATCGATGCGCCGCGAACAGACCACCGCCACCGGCAGGATCGGTCGCCCGGAAAGCTGGGCGAGCGTGATGATGCCGTCCCCGGCGACGCGGCTGATCTTCGGCACGTCGGCCGTCATCGAGACATGTTCGCCTTGCTCAAGCAGCCCCAGCAGGGTGCGAAGCGCCTGGATGCCGCCGCGCTTGCGCACCTGATCCTTGCGCTGCGCGCCCGAGCCACGCACCACCGACATGCCGAGCAGTTCGGCGGCGTGGGCATTGATCTCGCCGTCGCCATGGCGCGAGATCATGACGTAGCAGCGGTCTCCCGGCTGGCGGAAGAACGTCTGCATGAAGTGCTGGCCGTGCCAGAACGTGAGAATCCCCGGCGCGTTGTCGTAGATGAGCGCGCGAGCGTTCTCGGGAAGAAGGATCTCCCGGCTCGACCAGCGCACGAAGCGCAGATAGGTCGCGAGCAGCCAGCCGATCGCATGCTGCACGACGCGGGAGCTGCCGATCTTGCGCAGCATCAGGGCAGGCGGCGTTTCACGCCTGCGTCCCCGGATCGAGCAGGCGGTGCATGTGCACGATGAAATAGCGCATCTGGGCGTTGTCGACGGTCGCCTGCGCCTTGGCTTTCCAGGCCACCCGCGCCGCCTCATAGTTCGGGAAAATGCCGACGATGTCGAGCTTGTTCAGATCGCGGAAGGTGATGCCGTTGATATCCTCGAGTTCGCCGCCGAACACGAGATGGAGAAGCTGCTTGCTGCCGGTTTCGCTGGGCATGGTGACGTCCTGACTGGGTCAATATCGGCAGCCACAGGTGGAACTGGAATCGCCTGTCGCCGCGGAGAATAAAGGCTGCGGCTTCGTTTCCCGATCACGCCGGGTTCGTCAAGTGCGAAAGCGGGCCGGACTGCCGCTGTCCGATCTCGATGAGGAGAGTTTCGCTCCCCGCGACGAGTGGGGGCTGTTCTCCGCCTGCCAGCCTGTATTCCGGCGTTTGCCCGGAGAGCGTCAGAAGGCGGGCGCCTGCCTCGCGCAGGATGCAGTCCGAGGCGACGATGTCCCAGTCATGCCCGCCGGCGCGGGCGAGGGCGAGGTCGGCCCGGCCATCCAGCGGCGCCAGCACGCGATGGGCCAGCGCCGGAATGCCGGCCGCATGGCGGAAGGGGAGCCCGGTCTTGTGAACGAAGGTGTCGACGGCGGAGCGCGGACCGGTGATGGCAAGCGGTGACGACGCAGAAGATGGCGCGACGAGGCGGTTCCCGTTCCGGAAGGCGCCGCCGCTCCGAAAGGCGGAAAAGGTTGTTCCGGTCGCGGGAACATGTACCGCGCCGACGGCCGGCCGGCCGTCGATAAGCACGCCGATTACGATGCACCATGCGTGACCGCCATCGGCGAAATCGCGGGTTCCGTCGATCGGATCGATGACGAAGGCGGAGCGGGTGGCCGGATTCCAGCTTTCCGGACGTTCTTCGGAATGCACGGGCAGCGGCGCCAGCTTCGGCAGGACTTCGTTGAGAAAACGATCGACGGCGAGATCGGCCGTCGTCACCGGCGAGCCGCCTTCCTTCCAGTCGACCGTCGCGCGCGTCGGCTGGTTCGGACGGTAGTCGCTGAGGGCGATCGCACCGGCTTCGCGCACGATGCAGCAAAGCTTATCGTGGAGGGAGGCGAGATCGATGCCGGCCGGCATGGGCAGTGTCATTTCCATGCGAGAATAAGAACCGCAATTGCACCCCCTGTCAGGGCGATGAAGGTCAGGACCATACCCGCTTGCCGCGGCCAACTCGGCCCGCCAGTGCGCGAAAGCCCGATCGCATGGAGAACGCGTCCCGTCAGGCCCGTAAGCCCCACCGCATGGACGAGGGGCTCGCCGGCGCCCAGAAGCGCGAGGCCGATGAGGAGCAGGCCGAGAAACGGCGCGTATTCGCTGAAATTGCCGTGCGCACGGATGCGCCGCGCCAGCATCCGGTTCTCGCCATCGCCCAGCCCGACTTTCGCGGAATAGCGACCGAGAATGACGCGCGTGGCGAGCACGACCGACATCACGGCCATGACAGCGATATAGCTCAGCGCAACAGCGAGGGCGTTCGTGGCCGCAACCTGAACGATCTTCTCCATAGGTGTCTCTCCGTTCGCCACCATCCTGACAGAAAATGTCATTGGGCGGCTTGAATCGATGCGGTCTCTGCTTTCGCCCGCGCCAGTCCTAGGTTAGGCAAGGGTTATACAAGTGCTGGGCAGGAACTGTCGGGCGTCGCCTTCCGCCGTTCCTTAAGCGATCTTCCGAAAGAAACCAATGAGCCACGCAATATTGCGGATAGGGAGCGGCACCGCTCCGTGCCCTTGCGGCCGCGTCCCGAAAGGCATGGCGCATGAACGCCGTCGACAAGACACCGCTTCAGGCGCGCTTCACGCGCGGCTCGACCATGCGCCACGTCGTCGAGATGACCGTGACGGGCACGATCGGTTTGATCGCGATCTTCCTCGTGGATTTCCTGTCGCTGTTCTATGTCTCGCGGCTCGATGACGATCGTCTCACTGCGGGCGTCGGCTATGCCACCACGGTCCTGTTCATCGCGGTCTCGGTGAATATCGGCACGATGATCGCCGGCACGGCGATCGTCTCGCGCGCCATCGGCGCGGGGAACATGGCCGATGC
>JAVTWI010000305.1:0-4870 GCA_032229845.1 Rhabdaerophilum sp. | reverse complement strand
CGACGATCGGCGCGAGCATGCCGCGCGCCTCGATGTCGGCCTTGGTCTCGCCGATGCAATCGGCAAGGCGCGAGATCGGCACGCAGACGTCGGTAGCGAACGGCTTCACCCCCGGCCGCAGGGCCATCACCGACCAATAGGCGTTGTGGCGCGCTTCCCAGAGCTTCGAGCGATCCTCCGGCCGGGTTGCCCATTCAAACGGCCCGCCGCCAAGGTCTTCGGCGATCTCGCCGAAACGCTGGGCCTGCTCGGCGACACCGGCCTCGGTGCCGTGGAATTCGAGGAACAGCACCGGCTGCTCGGGCAGCGAGAGCTTCGAATAGGCGTTGCAGGCCTTCACCTGCACCTCGTCGAGCAACTCGATGCGGGCGACCGGCAAACCGGTCTGGATCGCCATGATCGTCGCATCCGCCGCGGCCTTGATGTCGGGGAACGGGCAGACGCCGGCCGAGATCGCTTCCGGCAGGCCGTAAAGCTTGAGCGTGATCTTGGTGACGACGCCCAGCGTTCCCTCCGAACCGACCAGCAATCGGGTGAGATCGTAGCCGGCGCTGGTCTTCTTGGCGCGGCGCGCGGTGGTGATCACCTCGCCGTTCGGCAGCACGGCCTCAAGCGCGAGGACATTGTCCTTCATGGTGCCGTAGCGGACGGCGTTGGTGCCCGAAGCGCGCGTGGCCACCATGCCACCGATCGAGGCGTCCGCCCCCGGATCGATCGGGAAGAACAGCCCGTAGGAGCGCAGGTAATCGTTGAGTTCCTTGCGCGTCACCCCCGGCTCGACCACGCAATCGAGATCCTCCGGGTGAACCGCAA
This sequence comes from Rhabdaerophilum sp., assembly GCA_032229845.1. Classification (GTDB taxonomy): domain Bacteria; phylum Pseudomonadota; class Alphaproteobacteria; order Rhizobiales; family Beijerinckiaceae; genus Rhabdaerophilum. The sequence goes on along the minus strand of JAVTWI010000305.1, from coordinate 4,057 downwards.
TGATCTTCTTCATGTTCGAGACATCGACCGAAACGCCACCATATGGCGCGTTGAGGTGCCCTTCGAGGGAGGACCCGGTGCCGAACGGAATGAGCGGCACGCGATGCCGGTCGCACAGCGCCACGATCTCGCGGATTTCCTCGACATCGTTCGGGAAAACGACCGCGTCAGGCGGCTCAGTGGCAAGCCAGGTCGTCGTGTGCGCGTGCTGCTGACGAACCGCCTCGCTGGTGACGCAGCGATTGCCGAAGCGCTTCTGCAATTCGAGCGTGACGGCCGAAATCGTCTCGGCGGAAGGGCGGGTGATTACTTGGCCCATGGGCTCCTCCTGGCTCGGCGGGCGCTCTGGTGGCGCCCGTCCGTCGGGTCATTCAGGTCAGCATAGCTGACTTTTTATCAAAGGGAATGCCAGGATAACGATTTTGAGTTCCGTTTGGAACTCTTCACGGACGATTGAGAAAATCGCTCTTGCCGAGTTCGACCCCGTTGTGACGCAGCAGCGCATAGGCGGTCGTCGCGTGGAAATAGAAATTCGGCAGGACGACCTTCGCGAGGTAGCTCATCCCGTCCATCTCCGTTTCCGGCGCGTTGCGGCCAAGCTTGATCTTGATGACACGCTCGTCCGACCCCTTGAGCGATGCCGCCGGAACACCCTTGACGAAGGCTCGCGTCCTGGCGATGCGCGCCTTGAGATCGGCGATGGACTTCTCGTCATCGACCCAGGACGGCACCTCCTGCCCGGCGAGGCGCGCAGCGGCCCCCTTGGCGAAGTCGCAGGCAATCTGGATCTGGCGCGAGAACGGGAACATATCCGGGAAGAGACGGGCGCCGACGAAGATGCTCTCGTCGAGCGATTTCGCCGCGCAATGCGCCGCGAGCTTGTCGAGAATGCGGTCGAGCGCGGCGAGCGTCTGGTCCAGCGTGGCAAGACCGACCTGGTTCATGGAAGACATGGCGTTTCCTCGGGTTGGATTGAACGGCGCTTAACTGGCGTGCCGCCGCCTGCCGGCAAGCACCGCGCCGAAAATAAGTTGTGCCGGATCGCCGTCAGGACGATCGCCCACAGCGCCGGAAAGCAGCACATTGTTGCCGGATTTGGCGCGCAGGGATATCGCGACATCGCCTCGGCGCTGTTCACTCTGTTGCGCGATGAAGGCTGCGTGAGCAAGCCTTGTGCTTGCCAAGCGGGCCGCGTGGCGGCAATGTCAATTTTAGCAAGAACGTTCAGCCGGTTGTGCCGGCATCTTCTCGGGTCGGGTAACAGAACATGCGTAACATCATGATCAAGGATAATGGGATTGCCGATGCCGGCGGGATGGACGAGAGCATGCGGTCGGGGCGTCTCAGCCGCCGGACCTTTTTGCTCGGCGCCGCCGGCCTCGGCGCGGCGGGGCTGGCCGGCTGCGCCAATCCGGAGTTCATGAGCCTCGACGAAGCGCGCAAGGTCTATGGCGCGGTCGATGACAAGAAATTCAAGATCGACGCGGTTGACGTCACCAAGGTCGAGAACAAGTACTTCCGCCGCGTCGTGAATTACGAATCCAACGAGGCGCCCGGCACGATCATCGTCGATCCGAAGAATTACTTCGTCTATCGCATCGAGGGGGATGGCAAGGCCACGCGCTATGGCGCCAATGTCGGGCGGCAGGGCTTCCTCTGGAGCGGCGAGGCCTATGTCGGACGCAAGGGCGAATGGCCGGTCTGGACCCCGCCGCCGGAGATGATCAAGCGCCAGCCGGAAGTGGCGAAATACGCCCGTGGCATGCCCGGCGGCCCCGAAAACCCGCTCGGCGCGCGCACGCTCTATCTCTATCAGAACGGCAAGTACACGCTCTACACGCTCTACAGCTCCAGTGACCCGGAGACGATCGGCACCAACCTGACAAGCGGCTGTACCGGTCTGCTCACGCAGGACATGCTGGACCTCTACGAGAAGACGCCGGTCAACACCAAGGTGATCGTCCTGCCGTCGTAAGGCACAAGGACGCCCGGCGCAGGCAACGGCATTCGTCAAGTCGAAGCGACGATCATAGGTCACGGCCACCTCTCCGGTGGCCGTTTGACGTTATTCGAGCGCCCTTCCTGACTGCTGCCAAAGCGGGCCGGCAGGGTTGCATGCCGGTTCGTCATTCATATGCCCGCGCAGAGCAAAGCCATCCGGCCTCCCGGTGCGTTTGTTCTTCAGTTCGATAACGGGAACATAAATAGAACATTATCGATTGTCAGATTAGCTTTATCCGCGATTTCAGCCTTTCGCGGACGCCGATCGCGTTTTTCCACGACGAATCAGCCAGAATGGCTGGCGACCATCGGAGCAGAGCGCCATATCGTCCGTTCCATTCGCAGGGAGTGTTCCGGAAACCTTGTCTGATCCGTTTTCGCTCGATGACTGGCGTGAACCGCCGGCCCCGGTCTCCCGCTCCGCCGCCGGCGGCGGCATTGCCGCGCGCGCACGCGCGGCCGCGCAGCCGGCGACCTACCTGCAGGGCCTCAATCCCGAACAGCTTCACGCCGTCGAAACGCTCGACGGGCCCGTTCTGGTGCTCGCCGGCGCGGGCACCGGCAAGACCAAGGTGCTCACCGCCCGTATCGCGCATCTGATCGCGACCGGCCGTGCCCGCCCCAACGAAATCCTCGCCATGACCTTTACCAACAAGGCCGCGCGCGAGATGAAGGAGCGGATCGGCCATCTGGTGGGCTCGATCGCCGAGGGTATGCCCTGGCTCGGCACCTTCCACTCGATCGGCACCAAGCTGCTGCGACGCCACGCCGAACTGGTCGATCTCAAGTCCGATTTCACGATCCTCGACACCGACGACCAGATCCGCCTCCTCAAGCAGATACTGCAGGCCGAGAACATCGACGAGAAGCGCTGGCCGGCGCGCGTGCTGGCGACGATCATCGACGGCTGGAAGAACCGTGCTCTTCCACCGAACAAGGTGCCGGCCGGCGAGGCGATTTCCTTCGCCGGGCGCGGCGGCGAGCTTTACGGCATCTATCAGGAGCGGCTGAAATCTCTCAACGCGGTCGATTTCGGCGATCTCCTCGTCGAGACCATCCGCCTGTTCCGCGACAACCCCGAACTCACTACGCAATATCAGGACCGCTTCCGCTACATTCTGGTGGACGAGTATCAGGACACCAATACCGCGCAGTATCTCTGGCTGCGGCTCATCGCGCAGGGGCGGCGCAACATCTGCTGCGTCGGCGACGACGACCAGTCGATCTATGGCTGGCGCGGCGCGGAGGTCGACAACATCCTGCGCTTCGAGAAGGATTTTCCCGGCGCCGTCGTGATCCGGCTCGAACGCAATTATCGCTCCACCGGGCATATCCTCGGCGCGGCCTCGAAGCTGATCGCCAACAACGAGGGCCGGCTCGGCAAGACGCTGTTCACCGAAGGCGAATTGGGCCAGCGCGTCGCCGTCGCCTGCGCGTGGGATTCGGAGGAGGAGGCGCGCCAGATCGCCGACGATATCGAGGCGCTTCAGCACAAGGGCCATCGCCTCAACGAGATGGCGATCCTTGTCCGCGCCTCGTTCCAGATGCGCGAGTTCGAGGAGCGTTTCATCACCAACGCGATTCCCTATCGCGTCATCGGCGGCCCCCGCTTGTACGAGCGCGCGGAAATTCGCGATGCGCTCGCCTATCTCAAGTGCGTCGCCAACAGTGCCAACGATCTCGCCTTCGAGCGCATCTTCAACACGCCGAAGCGCGGCCTCGGTGATGCGGTGCTGGCAACGCTCCATGCCTATGCCCGCGAGGCCAAGGTACCGCTGATGCAGGCGGCGCGCGTGCTGGTCGAGACCGAGGAACTCAAACCCAAGCAGCGCACCACCTTGCGCGAGTTGATGGAGGCGTTCGGCCGCTGGTCCGGCCTTGTCGAGACCATGCCGCATCACGAACTCGCCGAGACCGTGCTCGAAGAGAGCGGCTACACCGAGATGTGGAAGAAGGATCGTTCGGCCGATGCTGCCGGGCGGCTCGAAAACCTCAAGGAACTTGTGCGTTCCATGGAGGAATTCGAGAACCTCGCCGGCTTCCTCGAACATGTCGG
>JAVTWI010000304.1:0-4866 GCA_032229845.1 Rhabdaerophilum sp. | reverse complement strand
CTCTTCCGAGCTGAACCATGTGTTCTATGCCGTGAAGGCCAACGGCAACCTCGGCGTGCTGATGACACTGGCGAAGCTCGGCGCCGGTGCCGATACCGTGTCGGAAGGCGAGATCCGCAAGGCGCTGGCCGCCGGCATTCCCGCCTCGAAGATCGTTTTCTCCGGTGTCGGCAAGACGGCGGAGGAACTCACCTTCGCGGTCGATGCCGGCATCTACCAGATCAACGTCGAGAGCGAAGGCGAACTTGAGGCGCTCTCGCGGATCGCGGCCGCGCGCGGCAAGCGGCAGGCAATCGTGCTGCGCGTCAACCCCGAAATCGGCGCCGGCGGCCACGCCAAGATCACCACCGGCGACGCGGCCAACAAGTTCGGCGTGTCGTTCTCCGAGGCCGAGCGGCTTTACGCCAAGGCCGCGAACATGCCCGGCGTTTCGGTGAAGGGCCTTGCGGCGCATATCGGCTCGCAGGTCACGGAATTCTCGGCCTATCGCGCCGCGTTCCTCAAGATGCGCGGCGTGGTCGAGAGCCTGCGCCGGCAGGGCCACGCGGTCGAGCGGCTCGATCTCGGCGGCGGCGTCGGCATTCCCTACGAGATGAGCTATCCTTACCGGCACGGCACCGATACGCTCGATGCCTATGGCGCGATGGTTCGCGAGATCGCCGCCGGCCTCGACATCGAACTCGGTTTCGAGCCCGGCCGTGTGATCGCCGGCAATGCCGGCATCCTGATGACGCGCGTGCTCTATATCAACACCCGCGCCGACCGTTCGTTTCTCATCGTCGATGCCGGCATGAACGATCTCGTCCGCCCGGCGATGTATGAGGCCTGGCACGAGATCTGGCCCGTCAGCCAGCCGGCGCCGGGTGCCGAGATGGTGCGTTACGATGTCGTCGGCCCGATCTGCGAGACCGGCGACACCTTCACCACCGGTCGCCTGCTGCCGAGGATGCAGCCGGGTGACCTCATCGTCCTCAAGACAGCCGGCGCCTATGGGGCCTCCATGTCCTCGACCTACAACCAGCGCCGCCTCGTGCCGGAAGTGCTGGTCCGCGGCGCGGATTACGCCGTGACGCGCCCGCGCCAGACCTACGACGAGCTGATCGGGCTCGATCGGGCTCCACCATGGCTCTGACCTCGGCTGCGATGCCGGCTGTTGATTGACGGCCGCGCCCGCTTCACGAATGCATGAAGCCACTGGCGCTCGCCGCCCGGCGTGCTACCTTTCACCTTCATGACGATATCGGACCGGGGGGCCCGAGAACGTCGGGCTTGAAAGGATGCAAGGGACGATGACCCCTTGGAAACGCGAGGCCTCTGACGTATCGCCCCCGGACGGACTCACGACCGGCCGTCCCCTTGCGCCCGAGTTCCGTTTCCGCCGGCTGCGGACGGCTCTGGCGCTGTTCCTTGAAACCGCCTTGCCGGCGCTGCTGCCCGCCGCCGGGCTGGTGGCCCTGTTTTTCATCGTCGGTTGGCTGGGACTTTTCACAGAAATCGGGCCGCTCGCCCGTGCCGGCGTGATGCTGGCCTTGGCGTTTGCCTTCATCGTTACGCTTCGCCCCGCGCTAACCCTGCGCTGGCCTTCGGCAGAGGCGATCGACAGGCGGCTTGATCGCTCGCACCCCGAATTCCATCGCCCGCTCGCGACACTCGCCGATACGGCTGCCCGGACGGATGATCCGGTTGCCGCCGCGCTCTGGGCCGCTCACCAGCGCCGCGCCGAGCAGGCGGCGAAAGCCCTCACCACGCTGCCGGCGGACGCGGCCTTGCGCGCGCGGGACCGCTACGCCCTGCGCGCCGCCGCGCTGGTGGCGCTGGTCGCCGCCGCCTTCGTTGCCGGCAACGAGCGCAGCGCGCGCATCGAAATGGCCTTCGACTGGACGACGCCGCGCGTTCCGCCGACCCCGCCCCGGCTCGACGCCTGGATCGACCCGCCCGCCTACACCGCGCGCCCGCCGATCTTCCTTTCGGGAACCGGCAATGTCGGGGCGGACGAGGTGGTCAAGGTACCGGTCGGCTCGGTGCTGACCATCCGTGTGACAAGCCCGTCAGGCGAAGGCAAGCCCGCGCCGTCGGTCGCGCTCGATATCCGCCACAGCGCCGGGCTGGAACCGACGCCGCCCGCGGAAGATGCGGGCAAGCAGCCCGCCAAGCCGGGAATCGCCACCGAAAAGCGCATCGTCCGCGCGGATTCCAATGTTGCAGTTTCAGTGGCCGGTCGTGAGGCGGCCTCGTTCCGCCTCGCCGTCATCCCCGACAAGGCGCCCACGGTCACGCTTAACGAACTCTCGGTCGTCGCCGCATCGCCGGATCGCCAGCAGCCCGGCGGCGTCAAGCTCGGCTATACGCTGGCGGACGATTACGGCATCGCCAAGGGCGAAGTGATCATCGAACGCGCGACGCGAACGCCGCAGGAGGCCGGCGTACCGCTGTTCCCGCCACCGGTCATCGCTCTGCCGCTCCGCCTCGGCAACGGCGAACTCGTCGTGCCCACCGAGGATAGTCCCTGGGCCGGCGAGGAGGTGCGCATCCGCCTGCAGGTCGAGGACGATATCGGCCAGAAAGCGCAGAGCGAGAGCCTCACCGTCACCCTGCCCCAGCGCCCGTTCTCGCAGCCGCTGGCGCGCGCGCTGGTGGAGCAGCGGCGGGCGATCGTGTTTTCGCCGGATGATCTCTCCAAGCCGCGACTCGCCTTCGACGCGCTGCTGTTCGAGCCCGAGCGCTTCACGCCGAAGATCGGCGATTTCCTGGCTTTCGACATGATCCGCTCCGGCCTGCGTACCGTGCGCGACCGCGAGAAGCTCAAGGCCGTCACCGAGGAGATCTACGAACTCGCCCTGTTCCTCGAGAACGGCGACATGACAGATGCCGAAAAGCGGCTGCGCGAGGCGGAAGCCCGCCTGCGTGACGCCATTGAGCGCGAAGCCTCGCCGGACGAGATCAAACGGCTCGCCGAGGAACTGCGCCGGGCGATGGACCAGTTCCTGCGGGAGTTCGCCGAGCGCGCCCTGCGCGATCAGGACCGGAACGCACAGGATCGTTCTCCGATCTCCCCCGACCGGATGCTGACCCAGCGCGACCTTCAGGATATGCTGAAGAAGATCGAGGAGATGGCCCGCTCCGGCAAGACGGCCGAAGCCCAGCAATTGCTCAACCAACTCAAGCAGATGCTGGAAAACCTCCGCAGCGCCCGCCGCCGCGATGTCGACCCGCGGATGCGCGAACTCGGCCAGCAGCTCGAGGAACTGGACCGTCTCCAGCGCGAGCAGCGCGACCTGCGGGACCGGACCTTCCGTGACGGCCAGCAGGGCCAACGCGGCCAGCGGCAACAGGGCCAGAGAGGCCAGCAGGGCCAACGCGGTCAACAAGGACAGCGCGGCCAGCAGGGCGAGCAGGGCCTGCAGGATCAGCAGCAGGCGCTTCGCGATCGCCTGAACCAGCTGCGCGAGCGGCTGCGCCAGCGCGGCATTCAGGAAGGCGAAGGCTTCGGCGAGGCCGAGAACGGCATGGAAGACGCCGAGGGCAAGCTCGGTCAGGGCCAGAACGGCGAGGCGACACAAGGCCAGCAGCGCGCGCTCGATGGCATGGGTCGTGCCGCGCAGGGCCTTGCCCAGGAACTCCAGCGCCAGCTTGGACAGGGCGACGAACCCGGCGAAGGGGACGGCGAAGGTCTTGGCCAGCCCGGCCCCGGCCAGCGCGGTCGCGCCGACAGCCGCTTCGATCCGCTCGGGCGGCCCAACAACCGCAACCGGCGCGACTTCGAGGACAGCTCCAAGCTCAACGAGGAGAACGAGGGCGACGTCAAGGGCACGATCGGCGAGCGCGCCGAGCGCGTCCTGCGCGAATTGCGCCGCCGCCTCGGCGAATTCGAGCGGCCGAAGGACGAACTCGATTACCTCGAAAGGCTGCTGCGCCAGCGCTGAAGCGAAACCAGCACTGCTGCAGGGCTTTTCTCGGTAAGCGCTTTCGCCTATCTCCCCGGTGAACCGTCTTTTCCGTTACGCAAGGAGGCCACCCGATGAATGCCGTTGTCGGTGTCGCGGTCGGTGCCGTGTCCCTCGTCCTGCTCGCCGGGCTGTTCAACATGCTCAAGGGCGGCAACCCCAACCGCTCGCAGCAGTTGATGCGCCTGCGCGTTCTGCTCCAGTTTCTCGCCATCGTCCTGATCATGGCGGTGATCTGGTATCGCGGCGGCTGAGCGGCGGGCGGCTTCGCTTTTCATTAACGTTAACGAATTTCGGCGAGGGTGCGGTGAAACCGGATCCTCGCCGTGAAACGCCTCCTCTCGATTCTCTGCGCTTTTTGCTGGGTGCCCGTGGCTTCGGCCACCGATGCACAGCCGCGCCCGACCGAGACGCAGCGTATTCTCGACGAGATGCGCGTCGGCGTGCTGCTCCACGATCCCTGGAGCCCCGAACGCGGCTCTGCGGATATCTCGTTCCAGACCTATTTCGCGCGTCCTGCCTTCCGCGCCGAAATCCCGGCCGCCCTGCTGCCGAGACCCTTTTTCGGCCTCGCCGCCAACATCGCCGGCAAGACGAGCCACGTCCACGCCGGCCTCGCCTGGACCTTCGATCTCACAGATCGCCTGTTCGTTGAAGCCGGGCTCGCCGGCGCGCTTCATGACGGACGCTTCGGCCCCGTACCTGCGGACAACCGCAACGCGATGGGGTGCGCCTTTCACTTCCGCGAATCCGCCGGCATAGGCTTCCGGTTCGACCGCAACTGGAGCGTGATTGCGACCGTCGAACATCTTTCGAATGGCGGGCTCTGCAACCGCAATCGCGGGCTGACCAATCTCGGCGTGCAACTCGGCTATCGCTTCTAGAGCACCCGCCCGCCAAGTGTGAACCGGTTGGCGGGAAA